>CAXMPN010000076.1:0-8541 GCA_964195195.1 Pontiella sp.
GCTGGATGCGGTCGGGGCCCAGGGTGCGAGAGGGATCGGATTGTTCCGCACGGAGTTTCTGTTTCTGGGATGCGATGTACTTCCAGATGAGGACGAGCAGACCGCGGCATACGAACGAGCCGCCAAGAGCCAGTATCCCGCACCGGTTGTGATCCGTACGCTGGATATCGGTGCTGACAAGCTGCCGGAAAGTATCGAATTCCAGGATGAGTTAAACCCGTTCTTGGGCGCCAGGGCCATTCGTCTGTGTCTGTCGCGTCCCTCGCTCTTCAAAACACAATTACGGGCCATCCTGCGGGCGAGCGCAAACGATAATATTCGCATGATGTATCCAATGATTTCGTGTGTGCAGGAAGTACTGGATGCCAATGCCCTGTTAAACGAGTGCATGGATGAGCTGAGGGAGCAGGGGGTGCCTTTCAATGAAAATCTCGAGATTGGAACCCTGATCGAGGTGCCTTCTGCAGCGCTCATTGCGGATCTCATTGCTCCGCACGTCAGCTTCTTCAGCCTGGGAACGAACGATCTGATTCAGTACACCATGGCTGTTGAGCGGGGGAATGAAAACGTTGCTCACCTCTGCCCACCCACCCACATAGCCATTTTACGACTTATAGACCACGTGGTCAGTGTGAGCCACGACCATGGGCTCTGGACGTGTGTTTGCGGACAGATGGCGGCCAGTCCCTATCTGGTTGCTTTGCTGATTGGGTTGGGAGTTGATGAACTCAGTGTGAGTCCGTCGCAGGCCCCCATGATCAAGGATGTGATCCGCAAGATGCACTATTCGGGAGCGGCGGAACTGGCGCAGAAGGCCTTGGCGTCGCCCTCATCCGAACATGTGGAAAAACTCTGCCGCGAGCTGATCAGCGATATAGCCCCGGAAATAATCGATTTTTCCGATTAGTGTCTAGATTCCGCTTTGAATCAGTTCATTGATCCATATCCAGAACCGCGCCAGCTGGTGCCACGCAAAATTGTAGGCCGTTGCTGTTTCCCGGCCCAGCAAGTCGCCGAAACTGATAAAGCGGGGTGCGCCCACGATGATCATCCATATGCCGATCACCAGCAGGTTCATGATGTAGATCATCATATAGGAAAAGATGCGGCCGTGTTCCTGTATGTCGGGCTGGTGTTCTGAAAGCATCTGGATCGTGAAGGTGATGTGGAAAGACCATGTGAATCCTACAATGGCAAGCCACCATAAGCGATAGGCTTCGACGTTCAGCCAGATCCCCGCCAGATAGTACGCCGCTATCACCAGCACCGTGTAGAACGGATAGAAGTAGGGGGCCAGTGTGATGATAAAGTTGGTCTTGGTGAGTTCGACATGGCCGCCCGATTTTCCGACTTTCATCTTTCCAACTCGGCCACCCATCAGGATGGCCCACAGAGCATGGGTCAGCTCATGAGCGAGCACGTAGGTGCGAATCGGTCGCGGTAGTATAAAAAAAACCGCGACCCACGCTAGAAAGCCAAACGGCAGCGCCCAACCCTCCCATCCCGAACCCAGGCTTTCTTTGACCGACGTTTGGTACAGGAAGTAGACCGCAATGGACGTGGCATACGCGAGCGGAATCAAGCCTATGCCGATCAGCATTTTGATAAATTTCCACATGCCTTTTGTGTAGCATGTTCGGTGCATAAATCAATCGCATACCACACGCCGTGTGCTTGAAATCCGTTCTCAGGCCCTCTCATCATAATCAGGACCGGTGAGAAAGGTACTTTATAGTGGCATTAACCGATCGTTGCGGATACCGTCATTGCATGGCATTCAGTGGAAAAACGACCATCCTGTTTGACTTTGATGGAACCTTGGCAGAAACCATGATGCTCATTCACGAGGTATTCAACCGGTTGGCTGGCGTATACGGCTACAGACATCTCCCCGAAACCGAACTGGAGGAATGTCGTCATCTAAATGTGCATGAATTCATCCAGCGCACGGGAATCCCCCGTTGGAAGATTCCGCTGATTGCAATTCATGCCCGCAAACTCATGCATCAGGAGATGGACCGGGTTCAGCCACCGGCAGGCTTGGTGGATGCGTTGACCCAGATCCATGACAGCGGACGCTATGTGATGGACATCCTCACCTCCAACCGGCGTAAGAACGTACTGAAATTCCTCCTGCGGCACGGCATTGACTGGTTCGACGAGGTCGAGGCCACGCGTGCGGTCTTGAGCAAAAAGCGGCGGGTGGAGCAGTATATCCGACAGAAGGGGCTCGATGCCCGGAATCTATTTTATGTCGGTGACACGACGGTCGATGTCGAAAGCGCGCGTCATGCAGGTGCCCGCACCGTGGCCGTAGCGTGGGGGTTGAACACCGCCGAAGCCCTGGCGCGCGTAAATCCAGATCACCTCATACAGCATCCATCGGATTTGCTGGAAATCTTTCCGTGCGCCTAGGGGCCATGTTGTCAGCGGTATGAATCGTCACAGATTAAACGCATTGCAAGGGTTGACATTGGTGGCGATTCTTCCTACAACAGATTCAGTTTCAATGTGAAACGGTTCTCTGTTTTCCAATCTAGTCCAACCTTAGTTATCTCTACGCATACCCCCATGTCGGATATTGAGCGAAATGCGATTGTTGTCGGCGTTACAGGAGGGGTTGCGTGCGGTAAGTCGGAAGTTGGGCGGATCCTTGAATGCATGGGTTACCGTGCGTGCGACGCCGATCATGTTGCACATGCGCTGATGGCTAAAGGGACTGCTGTTTTTAAGGACATCGTGGAGTTTTTCGGAAAACGGATATTGTCCGATGATGGCGAAATCTTCCGTCCCGCCCTCGGAACGATCGTATTTGAAGATCCTGATAAGCGTGCTCGGCTCAATGCGTTGGTACATCCGGCGGTAAGAAGCGCCATAGAACGCTGGATTTCTGAACGGAGAGCGCGGGGAGAAAACGGTGCCGTACAGATTCCCCTGCTGTTTGAAAGTGGGATGAACGATTTGGGGTTTAACGGAATTATTTGCGTTTCCGCCAGCGATACGTTGGTTTTAGAGCGCTTGAAAAAGCACGGAATTGATAATGATGAAGCAATGAAACGGATCCGCTCCCAGATGCCCTTGGTGGAGAAGGAGCGCTTGTCTGATTTCGTCGTAAGGAATCTTGGATCATTGCAGGAACTCGAAGAGGCAACGCAGCAGGCCGTAGAATGGCTGTCGGTTGAAAGGTGAGGTATGAGCGAAGATAACGAAGTGGTTGAAGAGGTTGTGGAAAACGCTGGTGAACAGGTGGCCGCCGCGCCGAAAAAGAAGGCTTCCAAGAAGAAGCCGGATCCTAAGAACGCGGCCCATCCGGAAAAGAAAGAGAATTCTTCCGGTCAAGCGGCGGAGAGCGGCGCCCATGCCGAACAGCAGGAAAATCCGCAACGGGAGCAGGGGGGCCGGAAGAACGGCAAGCACGGACGCAAAGGCCGTGGCGGCCAGAGAGACAAAGAGCCGCAAGACCAACAACCGCGTGAAGATCTCCCGCCCCTTTCTTTGCACGAGATGCAGGTTACCCCCATCAACGATATCAAGGCCATGGCCGAAAAATACGGCATGACCGAATATGACGGCTTCAACAAGCACCAGCTCATCTTTGAATTACTCAAGCTCCATGGCCGGCGCGGTGGTCCGTTGCTTGGGCGTGGAGTGCTGGAAATTCTACCCGATGGCTTCGGGTTCCTGCGTTCGCCGCTGAACAGCTACCAGCCGGCGCCCGACGACATCTATGTGTCCCCCTCCCAAATCCGCCGTTTCGGCATACGCATCGGCGACTACGTCGACGGGACGATCCGTGCTCCGAAAGAAAAGGAACGTTTCTTTGCCTTATTGCGAATTGACCAGATCAACAAGGATGATCCGGAAAGCTCCAGAAAGCGGGTTCCGTTCGAAAATCTGACGCCCCTGTTTCCCGACGAGCGTCTGGTGATGGAGATCGATCCCACGGAAATTTCCATGCGGGTCATGGACATCGTAACACCCATAGGGAAGGGCCAGCGCGGTTTGATTGTGGCTCCCCCGAGAACCGGTAAGACGGTTCTGATGCAGAAAATGGCTAACAGCATTTCCAAAAACCATCCCGACGCCAAGTTGATCATTTTGTTAATCGACGAACGGCCCGAGGAAGTGACGGATATGCGGCGCAATACGAAGGCCGAAGTCCTCGCCTCTACGTTCGACGAGCCGCCGGAACGCCACACACAGGTGGCAGAAATCGTGATTGAAATGTCCAAGCGCCTCGTGGAAAAGGGTCAGGATGTCATCATCCTGCTCGACTCCATCACCCGTTTGGCGCGTGCCTACAACACCACCTCTCCGCACAGCGGAAAAATCCTGTCCGGGGGTGTGGACTCCAATGCACTGCACAAGCCCAAGCGCTTCTTCGGTGCGGCCCGGAACATCGAAGGCGGCGGAAGTCTGAGCATTATCGCAACGGCGTTGGTCGATACCGGAAGCCGCATGGACGAGGTGATCTTCGAAGAGTTCAAGGGGACCGGCAACATGGAACTGGGATTGGATCGTGAACTGGTAAACAAGCGCATCTATCCGGCCATCAATATCGAAAAATCCGGCACCCGCAAGGAAGAGCTGTTGGTCCATCCGGACGAACTGCAACGCATCTGGACGCTTCGCAAGGCACTCAAGGATGTGCCGCAGGTCGAGGCAATGGAGCTGCTTATCAACCGGTTGAAAAAGACCAAAAGTAACCTCGAATTCCTCATGACGCTTCAAGGCGGCTAACGGTCGGTGACCGGATGAAAGAAAGGGCGGCACGTTATCGGCCGCCCTTTTCTTATGGCTTTGACAGGTGGCATGAGCATATTTTAAAGTGCCGCCTATTGAAGTGGAGCATGCGATGCGTACTACATCAAAGGTCAATGCGATTATTCTGGCGGGAGACCGGCGGGCAAGTATTCAGGTGAGAAGCGATAATAAGGCCTTCCTTCCTCTAAGGGGGAAACCCTTGTTTGTCCACGTGCTGCAGGCGTTGCAGGCGGCTCGACACGTGGGCGACATCGTGGTGGTAGGCCCGCGCGAACGGATCGCATCCGAATTGACCGCCCACGGCATCCAAGGCGTCCGGGTGGTCGATCAGCGTGACAACATGATAGATAACTTCAAGGCCGGCTATGTCGCGACTCTGGGCTTGGATGATGGCACCGAGTTCTGGAGTTTGAAGGGCACGGAATATGAACAGATTCCCGTACTGGTGGCACCGTGCGATATTCCTCTGCTGGTGGCGGAAGAGGTCGATGAATTCGTTGCGCGCACCAACATGCATGAATACGACTATTCCATCGGCGTCACGACGGAAAAAATTCTGTCACACTACTATCCTCGGGATGGCAAGGCGGGGATTCAGATGATCTATGTCCACGTCAGAGAAGATCTGTTGCGGCACAACAACCTCCACATCGCCAAGCCCCTTACCTTTGCCCATCTCGACTACATTGAGAAAATGTATGAATGGCGCTACCAAACGCGGCTTGCGAACGTCATGCGAATGTTCTTTTCATTGCTGTTTTCCGGTTGGCGGCTGTTCAAAGGACTGCGCGTATTCATCCTCATGCAGCTATCGCTCTTTTACGACCGGCACGGGCATCCAAAACTGTCGGACAGCATTCGTTCACTAGTCTGCTTAAACCGTTTGGCGGAGGGGATTGGAAATGCTTTGGGGGCTCGTGTTCAGGTGGTTTACACTCATTTTGGCGGTGCCGTGCTGGATGCCGATAACGACAGGGATTTAACCGCGATCGAAGCGCGTTACGATGAGTGGATGGAATACCAGCGTAATCTGTTTCCCTAGTCGTGGGTAATATCCTCCACGACGATTCTGTTGCCGCGAACCTCCACGATCCTGACGGGGCTCTGTTGCGGAATGTAGTCACCATAGGTTACAACATCGAGCTTGCGGTCACCAAAGTAGGCCGTTCCGCCGGGGCGCAGATCGGAATGTGCCATGCCTTCCAGACCCAGTAGCTCCTCTTCGGTCTCGGGGTCGGGAGAGATTGAATCAAGTGTCAATGACTGAAAGATGCGCGTCTTCGGCATGTATTTTCCGGCAATGGCCACCAGGACGATCGATCCCAGAAAGGCCAGCGTTACCTTGAGAAATGGAACGGCAAATGTTTCGGGTTCGAAGGAGATCGGCCGCCATTTGCCGGGCATGCGTTCGCTCATGGCACTAATGAAAGAGATGAAGATCAGTAGCAATCCGCTGAGTCCCGTAACGCCGAATCCCGGTGTAACGAATATTTCAATGGCCAGCAATGTAATGCCCAGGACGAAAATCATCACATCCTCCAAGCCGGAAAGGCCGGCAATGTGATGACCCGCAAAGAAAAGAAGTAAACAAAATCCTCCCGCAATCCCGAATATGCCGAATCCCGGTGTCTTGAGTTCCAGCCATATACCTCCAAGGCCAATGATCATTAGAATGGGGGCGATGGACGCAATCAAACGGGCAAGTTTTTCGGCGGAGGTTACTTCAAGGATTTTTTTATCGGCACCGGCGAGTCCGATCCTCTCCAGCATTTCATCGATATCCCGAACGGTTCCTTTTGAAAACAGTGGCCTTTGATCCTCCCCGACGAGTTGCTCGGCTTCCGTGTTCGTCAGGGTTAGCACAGTCCCAGCCTTGCTGATTATTTTGTCACCAATTTTATATTCGATTTCCCGCCGAACCATGGCTTCAGCCAAGAGCGGGTCGTAACCGCCTTTTTCAGCGGCCGACCTAACCTGGGCAGCGACATAAGAGGTCATCTTTTCTTTTTCAGCTTCGGGCAGATCCTGCACACTGCCACCCATGCCCATGATGATCGGCGTAATGTCTCCAATAAGGGCGCCTGGGGCCATGTAGATATTTGGAGTCGCAAGGGCAATAAAGGCCCCTCCGGAAATGGCCTCGCGTCCGACAAAGGTGTAAAGAGGGATGTCCGCTTTCGTAAGTACATCAATGATGGCAACCGCAGAATCAACTCTTCCTCCAGGCGTGTCCATGTCGAGAATGATCGCGTCGACATTGTTCCGAACCGCCTCATCCACGCCCCGGCGAACCACATAAAGAAGGGCGGGTTCGATCATTTTTTTGATCGGAATGATGTAGACCATAGGCGCGGTGTTTGTTTCCTGAGCAAGGGCAGGGGAAAGTGCAAGGCTCGCCAGAAGCATGTAGAGGATTCGCCGTATCATAAATTGTTCTCCGGGTTGTGCGGAGCATTTTTTGCCAGCCCTTGTAAAAAGGAAAGCGAAAACTTCCAATGGATGATAAATGTGGGTATGAAGATACTCATGAATTTGCAAGGTAAACGGGCTTTGGTGACGGGCGGAGCAGTGCGTATTGGCGCAGCGATCACCAAGGCGTTGCAGGCGGAAGGTGCAGAAGTCGTGGTGCATTACCGCAATTCAAAAGCGGATGCGGGCGCACTTTCTCCCTATACAGTGCAATCCGATCTCGAATCGCCCGAGGCGTGTTCACACCTCGTCGACCAGGTCGGCAATCTGGATATTCTGATCAACAATGCATCGATATTCACCAAGGATACACTGGATTCCGCGACGCCCGAACGCGTTCAACGGGAGATGCAGGTCAACCTGTTTGCGCCCATGGAACTCTGCCGAACCTTTGCCGCCCAGGCAGGGGAAGGGTCGATAATCAATTTACTGGATCGGCGCATCCGTTGCCACGATACGACCTGCGTGCCCTATACGCTTTCGAAGAAAGGGCTGGAAGAGCTGACCCGGCTGGCCGCGTTGGAATACGCCCCCCGTATTCGGGTCAATGCGGTCGCTCCGGGCCCGGTGCTTCCGCCGCCGGGCAGCGCTGCCGTAAACGCACGAGAGCTGGCCGGCGTTATACCGCTGGACGCGTTGCCGACTCCCGAGGAGATCGCAGGGGCTGCGGTATTTTTGCTTAAGGCCGACTCGGTCACGGGGCAGGTCATCTATGTCGACGGAGGACAACACTTGCTAGGAAACGGAGTTTGATATGGATCGAATATTCATTCGGGATTTAGCGCTGCGCTGCATCATAGGCATCTATCCGGAGGAGCGGCGCGAAAAGCAGGACGTTGTTATCAATGTGGAGATGCACTGCGACCTGCGCAAGGCGGGGACGTCGGACGATCTCAGCGACACGGTCGATTACAAGACGATCAAGAAAGCCATTCTCAAGCTGGTGGAATCCAGCCACTTTCAACTGATCGAATCACTGGCTGAAAAGATCGCAGCCATCGCTCTCGCGGTTGAAAAGGTTCATCAGGTGGTGGTGACGATCGACAAGCCTGGAGCACTTCGCTTTGCCAAGGCCTCGGCGGTGGAAATTACGCGGAAAAGGTAAGCTGCCCCTTCCGTCTTCAGGCGGTTCTGAGGACACGCCTCCTGGAAGGTGAGGATGTGAACCTTTTCCCTGTTCTACTCTACTTTCGCCATTCTCATAATATTGAAAGTTGTGTGTTATGCTTGTTTATAGGACAACTTCAAACATAACTTGCTAAGTTGAATGAGGGCGCAATGAAAACAAAATCCATCGGTTGTTTCGAG
>CAXMPN010000077.1:0-8519 GCA_964195195.1 Pontiella sp.
TGGAAATGGGCAGTGCTGGCGCCATCTCTGCTGGAAAAGTCAACCGGCGGGTTGGATCACATTTCCACTGGGATAATAACGGCGGATATGCAAACTGGGGGCGGCACTTGACCCGTCCCTCTGACATCAATGATACGTTCGTTGTTTACCGCATGGAGTGGACCCCGACCGAGATTTCGACCTACATCGATGGCAACTGGATCGTTACCATGGACACGGCCAGTATCCCGGAATTCAACGAGCCTCACTTCTTTATTCTCAACATGGCCGTTGGAGGCACCTACACGGGCATTTTCAATGCCAGTGGTATTACCGCGCTTGCCTCGGGAGAATCAGCGGAATACAAGGTGGATTGGATCCGCATCTACGACAACGGATTCACGGTCCTTGGCGGCAACCCGAATTCTCCGCCGACCTTCTCGACCGATCCGATCAACAAGCCGAATGCCGTTGAAGAAAGTCCTTACTTCGGCTCCCTCACCAACTTGGCCACGGACCCGAATGTGGGCGACACCCTGACCTGTTCCAAGATTTCGGGCCCGGCCTGGCTGAACGTGACAACCAACGGGGCACTTACGGGGACGCCCGACAATGCAGATGTGGGGCTCAACAGCTGGACCGTGCAGGTCTCTGACGGGAACGGCGGAGCCGACTGGTCCGCACTTAATATTACCGTCGACAATGTCAACGATGCACCGGTCTTCACATCCGATCCAATCGACAAGCCGAATGCCGTTGAAGACAGTGGCTACACCAGCCCCGTCGTCAGCACGCTGGCCGGCTCGGCTACTGACGTGGATGCGGGCGATGTCCTGACCTATTCCAAGATGTCAGGCCCGACATGGCTGATCGTTCATTCCGGCGGCTTGCTGTATGGGACACCTCGCAATGCAGATGTGGGTCTCAACAGCTGGACCGTGCAGGTCTCCGACGGCAACGGAGGAACCGACACGGCCACACTTGAAATCACGGTCGATAACGTCAACGACGCCCCGGTCTTCACAGTCGATCCAATCAATAAGCCGAATGCCGTTGAAAGCAGTGCCTATGGCGACACCCTAGCCGGCTCGGCCACCGACGTGGATGCGGGCGATACCCTGACCTATTCCAAGGTATCGGGCCCGGCATGGCTGAACGTGGCGACCAACGGCACGCTCTCAGGCACCCCGGGTTCAGGCGATGTCGGTGCGAATGTATTCACCGTCAAGGTGGAAGACATCGCGCTGGCTTCGGATACCGCAACGCTCAACATCACGGTCGACGGTGCTTCACCACCTACCATGTTGAACATACAGGCATCGGGCCCCAACCTTGAGATTCGTTGGCCTACATCCGCCACCGGGTTCAACCTCTACTGCAGCTCTGACCTTACACCCTCCGCGGTATGGTCGTCGGTGACGAACACCCCGATCATTCAGGGAGACGAGTGGATCGTTACCTTGCCGATCACCGAAGCGCTACCATTCTTCCGGCTGCAGAATCCATAAACCGCTGCCCAATTAAGAGTTGGAGTACCCTTGAAACGATGGTCGGGCTCGACAACACGAGCTCGGACTCGTATACCGCGATCAATCCTTTCGCTTCTATAGCGCTTTAACACCCTGATTCCTCGCTTCGCAGGGAAACGGGTGTGGAGTCATATATTATTGAAATCAAGATATAGTGAAACGTGTAGAGGAAGGCAGGGGGGCGCGGTTAGATTGGCTCCCTTGGCGGCATGCCTCCGAGGGGGACCGGAATAGCGGCAAGAAAGACCAAACAGCCCGGTCCTGCCCCCCCCCCTCGCCCTTACCTCTATTACGCAGGCCCTCACACAGACATCGAGGTCTATGACCGAACTTCCACGTTGAGCCGCTCAATCGAGCGTTAGAGCGGTCTTACGGGATCCGGGTCCCAATCGCTTATAAAGCGATTTCCTATCAGTTACGGTTTGAAAGCTACATCGCTTACAAAATACCTGCCGTCAGGCTACTGTAGAAGCAGGCATGCAGAAAAGAGCTCACCCTTCTTGAATCCTTCGAAATATAGCAGGCGGTTAAATTATATTTTCATAATGGACTCGCATTGTAAGCGCTTAACATATATAGCTTCCTCAACCGAATGCGGAGGACAGGCAGATGAAGAAATTAGCTGTATTGATGTGTGTAGTTGGATTGGTAACGGTTGCGACCGCTGATTTGCTTCCCTTGACCAACCCGGGATTTGAGAGCGGCTTAACTGACTGGACCCAAAATCCACTGGGTGCAGGATCGACGATCGCGACGACTTTAGATGCGTATGCCGGCAGTTTAGCGGCGCAGCTGGGCACGGATTGGCAATCTGGAGACGGCGTAAAGGCCGAAATCGGGCAGGTGACTGCACCGGGTTCGATTACTCCGTTTGTCGACTATGATTTTGAAATCTATGTTAAGGGCCTAATGGGGGTTGGAGGCGTCGCATTTGCTGACATCCTCTGGTGGAATGAGGGCGGCTTTCAGGTAGGCGGCACGGGTTTGATCCCCCTTCATGAGGGTCTCAGCGATACTACTTATCAGTTAAGAGGCGGAACCTACACGGCTCCTGCCGATGCGAATTACGCACAAGTTTCTATTCGCGTCGAAGGCGGAGCATTAGCTGCGGTCAATACACTGACTGTAGATGCTGTTCCGGAACCTTCTACGGTTGGTTTAGTAGGGGTCTTTGGCCTTGCGATCTTTGCTGTTCGCCGCTCTCGCTCGACCACCAAACCGTCCTTTCGATCCGGACCGCGGTCACTTGACTTTGGTTCGGACTCGCGAGCTGGTTAAGCGACCTAAGACCCGTAATGACTACCGGCGGCTCGGACACGCGCTCAGAGAAGTCGTTTGGAAAAGCCGTTTCACTAAGATACGTACAAGAGAAAGATAGGGGTTTTGTAAACATTGGAGTGGATCCCTCGGCGGGGCATGCCTCCGAGGGAACGGGAGAGCGGCAGAACAGCCCTATCCAGCCTCCCTGCCTCTCGAATGCTCAGGCGCTCACGCAGACGTCGCGGTCTATGACCGCACCTCTACCTCGATCCGATCAACGGATCCGGTGCGGCCGAAGATTTCAGCACTCAACTCCGCATTGAGCACGAGTCCGTCCATCTCGAGCGTTTCGCCGTTGGAACCCACCACGCGGATACTATCCGCAGCGCCTTCCCGGATCTCGACCGGGACGGTACAGATGGTAAACGAGACGTTACTTTCGTCCGAAAGAAAGGGATCGAAGCTCAGGCAGCCGTTTTCAACGCGGACACCCAGTTCCAGCAGACGGACAATAAAGTCCTCCTTCACCTGCCCGGTCAGGCCGGGTTGCTGTGCGCCCATCATGGATGGCGTATGCGAATAGGGATCGGTCGGAAAGGCACCCTGCTCCACCACGCTCTTATGCGCACCGATTCCTTTTCGGATGTCATAGTAGTGTGCCAATAACGCCGCTTGTGATTCGGTCCCTCTCGCCTGGATGCAGAGCTCCTGCACGACGAGCAGCAGTTTGGAGACCATATGCCAATAGATGGAACCCAACCCCTCGTATTTGAAGAACGTACCAGACCGCCCGGTGAACGATTGATGGTCGAAAACCTGCTCATAGGTAGTTAGCCATTTTTTTCGTTCCTCCTCCGGGCAGTTTATTTGCTGCAACGTCTCGGCCAAAATCGCCGCATTGCGGAACTCGGGATTGAAATGCAGCACGCCGTTGCAGTCGCGGGAGGCAATGCGCGGATCGACCTCTTCTGTATCCGGAATGCAGTTCTTTTCCATGAAGCGCTGCAACGTGCGGTTGGGATAGAGGATATAGCTGTGTTGGTCTGCCCGGTAGAGCGAGCTGTTCCGAAGCGCCTTGAGCACATCCAGACTTTCATCCGGACCCAGTTTTCCGGAAGAGAGCACGGCCACCTGCCCTTCCAGCATTTCGTAGAGATAACGGATGGAGATCCCGCCATCCTCTTCCACCTTCATCAGATTGTAGGCATGGTAGAGTCCGTCCTCGCGTCGGTTGGCCTCGATGGTCTGATCCATATACTCCAGCGCAAGCTTCAGAAACGCGATGATATCCGCAACCGGTAAGCCGGTTTTATCTCCTGAGAACCCGTTCTTGAAAACCACGTTACGGTAGTGCTCGCCCGCTCCGCCCAGGGCATCGAGCAGCTCACGGCGCTGCTGGCCGGTAAAACCGGTCGACAGGTTTTCCCCGTGGGCCTGCAGCGCATCAAATATGGACCGGAACTGGTGTTCCACTTCGGTCGATACCGCAAAATCACTATCTCCCTTGCTGCTGAACAACTGGATGCAGAACGTAAGATAGCGGCGCATATAGCAAAGGGTCACCATCGAAACGCCGGATCCCACGAGTGCGTTGTTGGCGTCGTTCCATTCCGGTCGCTGGGTGTTCATCCAGATGCCCGCCTCGGGAATAAAATTAGACAGCTTAGCCAGCAACGGGACCAGCAGCTTCTCGGTTAAGTTGACGCGATAGATACCTTGGTCGCGCAGAAGCAGCAGCTTTCCATCGGAGCCGATGGCTTTACTTAGCGCCATGGTCGCAGCGTGGGCATCGTCGTCGAATTCGATACTATCGCACGGATCGGCCAGCAACGCCTTATAGGACTTGATGCGGTACGGCACGTTCGCATACACAAAGATTTCTCTGGATAGAAGCTCCTGCAAGTTGCCGGGATGAAACGCTTCGGATTGCTCCAGCAGCTTGAGCAGGTAGATGATCTGGTGGTCGCCCCAGTAGCCGATATACGACCACGGATCCTCGGGATCATCCACCTCCCAATCAATGCCATCGCGCGTGATGCGGTAGGGATTGTATCCATCGGCGGTGGAAGCGTTTACAAACTTGCAGACCATGCTTTCGAAAAATCCGGGATAGGAGATTCCCAGCGCTTCCCAGTTCTGGAAAATGTCGCGCCAGTTGCCTTGGTAGGACAACTTCTTCGAGCCGTCGGGGTTGCGCGTCTCGATCGAAAACATGTTCCACGGGCGGCTCGGATCGCCGTGGCGGCGGCTGAAGGTCAGCGGCAGATATTCCAGATAGAGCCGCTCCATCTCGGGATGGTCCAACCCTCGGACAAAGGCCAATCCTTCCGAATATTGGAAGGTATCCGGCAGCGCATCGAGCACCAGATTTTCTGCAACGGGCCGGTTGGCCGAAGCGATAAAGTCAAGCAGGTCGGTCTTGGTGACCGAATAGCCGTCATCGAACATACCGCCGCGCATGACGTTGAAAAGTGTATTGGCAAAATGCCGCGCGGTTTGCAGGCGGTCGCCGCCTGTCTGGATGCCATCGGCCTCGGCCACGATCGCCCGCAGGTTTTCAGTACCCAGTGCCACATCGGCCAGCAACTCGGTTTCGGTGGCCCTCATCTTATCCAGCTCGGAAATGGCGCAGGCATCCTGATCGACCTCGGCCACGAGAAACCATTCCTTGCTTTCGCCGCCGGAAAGTCCGGCTTCCGACTGCACGAGGTAGGCCCCGCGCACACCGCGAACATCCGCTTCCTGCTCAACGGGCTCCCCTCGCCGGAAATGTTCCAGCTGTTGAATGCTGAGCAGGTAAACCGGTTGGTCCAGGCCCATCGACCAAACGGTATTGGCCGTGAGCGATTCGCTGGGTTCGGCGCGGTCGACCGGCACCGAACTGAGCGCATAGATGCCGATACCGCTTTCGGGCAGCAGTTCGCTCTTCTTATAGGCATCGACCAACGTGCTGAATTCGTTCTGCATCGCGCGGTCGACGTTGGCCGGAAGCAGGTTTTGCAGACCATCGATAAAGCGGCAGCGCAACGGGTCGTTTCCAAGATTGGACAGCACGGCCTTACGCACAAATCCAAAGCGGTCGCTCGACATCCATTCATAGCTGAACGAAAGGTTCAACGTGCGGTTGATTTCTTCGAACACCAGCTTGTTGCCGGGAATGTTTTTATAGAGGTTGCGCTCGGTCTCATAGACGCCGTCATAGCGGCCCGAGAAGGGTTCCCACAGATGATCGCCGCCCTCGCCTTCCACCCGAATGATGGTCTTGGGACCGGTCTGGTCCTGCGCGTCCTGAATCCGGTCTTCGGTGTAGTACGGGAATAGCGCGCTTTCGGGATTGCGCCGCCCGCAGGTGAGCGCGCCGTTGCTGGAGATGAACATCCAGTGGTTGGAATCGCTGACTACGCTCATGAAAAACGGAGCCATCCGGTCGTGGTTTTGAATGCGATAGAACAGTTCCCCGTCGAGCTCAACGTAGTCGCCCTTCACGTCCTCATTGGACGAGTGCAGCTCGCGGTTACCGATCCATATTTTCTTCTGTGTCATGATTAACTCCTGTTGGCGCCCATAGACGCGAAATTTCCACTTCAATTGGTCAGCGGTCACTACCATGGCATGGTTGGGGGCCTCTATGCGAGAAACCGCTGTAGCACAAGTGATGGATGATTTTCATTAGTTGGTTTTAATGAGAATTTCCTCAAGTTCCTCAAGCGTCTTGCCCTTGGTCTCGGGGATAAACTTAATGGTGAAAACAAACGCGAGCGCCGCGAAGATGCCGAAGATCAGGAACGTACCGGCTGGGCCCAGCACAGACAGCTCCCACGGAAAGATCTGCTGTACGGCGTAGCTGATCAGCGAGTTGAAGAAGCCGGCCATCGAAATGGCCAACCCGCGCAGACGGTTGGGGAAAATTTCAGAGAACATCGCCCACATCACCGGGCCGAGCGATATGGCGAAAGCGGCGATATAGCCAATGATGGCAAAGAGCACCAGTCTGGCGCTGATATGCATCGATGGGTTTACCAGCGCCGCGCTGTGTTCGGCGGCTCCCGCCTGATCAAGGGTATCGGTGAATTCAGACTGCGAGTGGTAGGTTTTTCCGATCATAGGAACGAGGGCTTCCCCCACGTCTGCGGGCAGTTCCTGAACCGCCTCTTCCGTCAACACATAGGTGGCGGAATGGAATGCCCAGGCGTTGGTGAACAGGCAAACCGCCATGGCGGCCGTGCCGATTAGCAATAGCGGCTTCCGGCCGAAGCGGTCGATGATGTAGATCGCCAGCACGGTGAAACCGAGATTGACCAGCCCAATGATGATGGTCTGCATAAAGGCGCTTTCCTGCGTGATTCCGGTTTTTTCGAAGATGGTCGGCGCATAGAAGAAGATGGCGTTGATACCGGTGATCTGCTGGAAGAAACCAAGGCCGAGTGCAATGAAAATGATAAAGCGCATATTACGTTGAAATAGCTCACTGAATTTTGGCTTCGATTGCTTATCTTTGGCAATATGCGCCTTGATGGCGTGGAGCGATTCGGCGGCCTCTTCCGGACTGACCACTTTATTAAGCACAGCCAGCGCCTCGTCTTCACGACCGCGCTGCGCCAGCCAACGCGGGCTGCGCGGCACAAAGAACAAAAACACGAAGTAGAGGAGGGCCGGCACGATTTCGGCTCCAAGCATCCAGCGCCAGCAGTTGGGCCTGTTAATAAGTGCGATCGCATCCGACTCGGCCAGCTTGAGAATGTAGTAGTTCGCGAAAAAGACGGCGGAGAAGCCGATCACAATGTTGAGCTGGTTGAACGACACAAAGCGACCGCGCAATTTCGCCGGCGCAATCTCGGCGATGTAGATCGGTGCAATCAGCAACGCAAGGCCCACGGCTACGCCACCGAGCATACGGGCGACAATGAAAACATTAAAGTCGGTCGCGAGCGCGGAGCTGATGGCTGAAAGGGAATAGAACAGCGCGGCCATGCTGAGCACCGGCTTTCGGCCAAAGCGATCGGCCAGGGGGCCGGCGATGGCGTTACCCAACATGGCGCCGAAGGTCAGGCAGCCGACCGACCAGCCCAGGGACCATTCATTGAGGCCAAAATAGTCTTTGTAGAACGGGTTCGCTCCCGAAACGACCCCTGCGTCGAAGCCCATCAAAAAGCCGCCCAATGCGACAGTCAGTGATACCAGACCTGTATACAGCAGTTTGCTTTTCATGCAGTCCCCTTAAAACTACTAGGAAAGTTAATTCACGCGATCAGGACGCGATAATCTCACGGTTATATTTATATTTAGGTTTAATCAGGCAAGCAAGAAGGAATTGCGCTCGGCTTTCCAGATAGGAACACTATCTAAGAAACGTCCAATGTCACCAGCACCCGCCGAGTCAGCGGCGCATTGAGCATCCCGGCAATCTTCTCTTCCAGACCCTCGAGCCCGACTTCGTCAATCATTCCCGCCAACCGGTCCGGCTTCCATTCATTGGCCAGTCGCTACCAAACCACGGTATGAGTGACGATCTACAGAAAGCGCGACTTTAACCAGACAAACCGGAACTAGCATCACCTTGCGGACGGTTTCACCCTCACGACCGCTGCACCTTCCCGTCCGGGGATGCCACCCTGCGGGCACATCACCCACCTTGACACTCACCCCCGCCTTACATTACATATTTAACCATGACAATGCGCTTCAGAAAGACTTCCAGGGGTACGTGCCCCGGTCACCTGAGCAGAGATTTCCTATCAGCGAGCGTCCTTT
>CAXMPN010000078.1:0-8451 GCA_964195195.1 Pontiella sp.
CCATTATATCGTCGCAGCGCATTCTCCTACAACATCTTGTGTTTTCATGGCACACATCACACAACTTGTGGATTGACCGTTCCCTTGGGTTGACGCAAAATTCAAGGGTATTAGATGTGAATTTGTTCTTATCCGAGGGGCTGATAGGTACAAGCTAAGCGAGAATGGAGAATATCTGCGGAGTCTCCCCTCCGGCGTACAACGAAAAATGTAAATGAAAGGGTTCCCGCAAGATGACCACAATCAAGAAAAAGATCTTCGTCCTCGACACCAATGTCATCCTCCACGACAGCAGTTGCATTAACCAGTTTGGCGAACACGATATTGTTATTCCGATAACGGTTCTTGAGGAACTCGACAATTTTAAGAAGGGAAACGACTCCCTTAATTTCCATGCCCGCGAGTTTGCCCGGACGCTCGATTCCCTGAGCGGCAACAAACTCTTCAACGGGGGGGTTCCTATCGGCTCCGGCCGTGGCAAAATAAGCGTCAAGCTGGATCGTCCATTCGATGAAAACCTGGCCGCGAATTTTTCCACTCAAAAACCAGATCATCACATTCTGAACATTGGATACCAGGTCGCCAAAGAATATGTCGATCGGAAAGTTTTCCTGGTGACCAAGGATGTCAATTTGCGGATGAAAGCAAAGGCAGTCGGCCTAATGTCACAGGATTACAAAACCGACCATGTTCAGGATATACAACAGCTTTATACAGGCAACCGCATTGCGGATGATGTGACGCAGGAGCTGATCACCCTCATGTATACCCCTCCCTATGAATTCCCCTCCGGCGACCTGGAACTCGATCCAAAGCTACTGCCCAACGAATACTTGATTCTTCGCGGCGAAAAGAAATCCGCACTTGCGGTCTACGATGATGAACTCAATCTCATCAAGCATGTGGATAAAGTGCCCTCATTCGGCATCACTCCCCGAAATGCGGAACAAACCTACGCCCTTGACGCTATACTCAACGACAAGATCCGGCTCGTCAGCCTGACCGGTAAGGCAGGGACCGGCAAAACGCTACTGGCTCTTGCCGGGGCGCTCAAACGCAAGAATAGCTACCGGCAGATTCTCATGGCCCGCCCTATCGTTGCTCTAAGCAACAAGGATATCGGCTTCCTGCCCGGCGATATACAATCCAAGATCGATCCCTATATGAAACCGCTCTTCGATAATCTGGGCGTGATCGAACATGCCCAGGGACAAGGCGACCAGAAACGAAGCGGCGTTGCGAAGCTACTGGAAGAAAAGAAGCTAGTCATCGAGCCGCTTTCCTACATTCGGGGACGAAGCCTCGTGAACACCTTCTTCATCGTCGATGAAGCCCAAAACCTGACCCCCCATGAAGTGAAGACCATCATCACGCGCGCCGGCGAAGGAACCAAGATTGTCTTTACTGGTGACATCTTCCAGATCGATCACCCTTACCTGGACAGCCATTCGACTGGCTTAAGCTATCTCATCGAAAGGATGAAGGGGCAACGGCTCTACGCGCATGTCAATCTGACCAAAGGGGAACGATCCGAACTGGCTGACCTCGCCGGCACGTTGTTGTAGCGCGTTAGCGATTTCTAAGTGAAAAGTGCAGCTGGCGGATGCGAAGTTCTCGGCAGTTGGATTGCAGCTTCTGCAATAAAACCCGTTTTAATCGTTCTAGCTCCGGAAGCCACCCCGGATGGTCGACCTCCACTTGCAGCACAAAGTTTTGCAGATAAGCCGGATGGCTGTGTTTCGCAATTTGTGCACCGGCAATTTCCGGCCAGGCCTTGCGCAGGATCAGAATATTTTCATCATGGGGTTGTTCGAGTCCCGCGACAACATCCTCCAAGATATCACCAATAGGCCGTATATCACGGTTGGGGGCGGGCGGCTTGTCGAGGTGAAAGCGAATCCGGTCCACAGTCCACCGGCCCCAGTTGGTCTTGCTTTTACGCGGGTCTTCCATGCGCGCATTGAGCCACAAAGAAGAGTTGATTCAAAACCAAATCATGCCTTTTAATGTCCGGATGATAACAAACGTTTACCCCATGACCTTTAAACCCGTCTACAAGGATTATCCCTGGGGTGGAACGCGTATTCCCGACACCTATCATCGCGACGTCCCTCCCGGCATCTATGCAGAATCCTGGGAGATCGCAGACCACAAAGACGGCATGAGTCTAGTCGCCAACGGATCCTTGACCGGGAAAACGTTGCGGGAAGTCCTCGAAAACGATCCGCAGTCGATCATGGGTAGCAAGGTTGATGGTACAAAGTTTCCCCTGTTGATCAAGTTGATCGATGCCAAACAGAAGCTGAGCGTGCAGGTTCATCCCAATGATGAAACGGTCGCGGAGTTCGGTGGCGAGGCCAAGACCGAAATGTGGTACCTGCTGGGCGACAATGATGCACAGGTCTATTGCGGTCTTAATGACGGCGTCACCAAGGAACGATTCCTGCAGGCCGTTGCGGATGGAACGAGCGGCAATACGATGCGACCTGTACCTGTTCAGAAGGACAGCGCCATTTTCGTCCACGGAGGAAGCGTCCATGCCATCGACGCGGGATGCCTGATATTGGAGATCCAGCAGAATTCCAATACTACCTACCGCATCTATGACTGGGGCCGTATGGGCAATGACGGCAAACCTCGCGAACTGCATATCGACCAGGCCATCAACGTCATCAACTGGGATGATCACGTCCATCAGCAGGTCGCCCCCGAACTATTGGTTGATACAGATTCCTTCAAGTGCTGGGACGTCCTGACATGCGAGTATTTCAGACTTGAAAAGCTGATCTTCTCAGCCCCGCTCGAGGTACCATTGGATGGCACCACCTTCCACGCGCTGTTTGTTGTCGAAGGCGAGGCGAAAATCAGCTGGGGCGACGAGATTCTGACCGCGCCGGCCGGCACTTCCATCCTGGTTCCGGCGGCCCTGTCTGCATACACACTGACCGGCAATGCCACCGTGCTGCGCACAACCATCCCTTAATTTTACTCAGCAAGAAATACCCCATAAATGTTGAACACTTTCTTTCAGGAGTGTCTATTTCAACAGGGGGAGGTTGCAGGCATTTCCTCGTATATAGCTGAAATACAGTAATGATAGCTCAACTCCCCCTAAACCTAGCGGTTATTCTAACAGGGGGTAGAGGGCGATGAAGGTAGGACGGGTTAGCCTTAAGTGGTCTGGCATGACAGGAGTGGTGCCTGTAGCATGGGGTAAGGATCGTCAAACGATGCATATGCATACTCCACATCATGAGGAACATCACGAAATCAAACATGCAGATGATGGCGGAAAAGCGGCAATCGATCGTGATGATTCATTAAAACACAAAAAGGCATAGAAATGGGATATATGCCTGATTATAAAGCGTATTAAAGAATCTCGCCCTTCTGAAAAAACACCGCTTATACTTATCTCACAATGTGTTCCACGGCATTCCGAAAAAGCTTCAGGCCTACACCCTCTTCGGGCAGTTTTCCTTCGAGTTTCTGCTTGTCCCAGTTGGGATGGTTTTCGGGGAACAGATAGGCTTCCGGATGCGGCATCATGCCGAAGATGCGGCCGGTCGGGTCGGTGAGGCCGGCAATGGCATTAAGCGAGCCGTTCGGGTTGGCCGGAAAGTCCTGCGTGGGTTTGTTGCCCTTATCCACATAGCGCGCCGCCACGCACCCCTCCGCTTCGATGCGTTCAAGCAGCTCGTTATCGAGTGTGAAAATTTTGCCTTCACCGTGGCGGATCGGCAGCGGCAATGTGCCGAGCCCTTTGGTGAACACACAGGGTGAGTCTTCTTCAAAATGAATGTCTGCCCAGAAATTCTGAAAGGTGCCGCAATCATTTTGCATCAACGAAACCGTCGGTTCGAAATAGTTGCCGTCCAAGCCCGGAAGCAATCCCATTTTCGTCATCACCTGAAAGCCATTGCAGATGCCCATGATGAGCTTGCCGTCGTCGATAAATTTTTGCAGTTCCGCCTGCATGTGGTGCTTCACGCGCAGGGCGAAAACATGGCCACTGGTCATGTGGTCGCCATAGGAGAAGCCGCCGATAAACATCATCGCCTGAAATCCCTCCAGTTGCACCGGATGATCCAGCAGGTCGTTCAAATGTACCAGCTTCGGCTCGGCACCCGCCATTTTCCACGCATGAGCGGACTCCGCTTCGCAGTTCACCCCGTATCCCGTAATAATCAAAACCTTTGGTTTGCTCATCTTGTTTCCTTATTCTCGATTTTTGATCTTGGAATTTTGATTTATGGATGGGCGCTGCCCATTCCCGTACAGAAAAGCTGTCGCAGACCCACAAATCGGCATTCAAAAATCTAAAATCAAAATTCTATTTGTTCATGTCTTCCATCATCGCGGTCGCGGCGGCAACCGGATCATCGGCCTGCACGATCGGGCGACCGATCACCAGATGCGTTGCGCCCTGCCCCACGGCGAACGAGGGCGTAGCGACTCGCTTCTGATCGCCGATCTCGCCCTCCGGCATGCGGATGCCCGGCGTAACCAGAATCGCATCAGGGAAGGCCTCGTGCAATACCTTGGCCTCGTGTGCACTGGTCACCATTCCGTCAATACCAGAAGAAATCGCCAGCCGGCCAAGCTCCAGCGCCTGCTCCGCAACCGTCCGTTGAACGCCAAGATCCGTAAAATCATCCTGGCTCAGGCTGGTCAATGTGGTCACAGCCACCAGTTTCGGGGGGTGGGCGCATTCAGAAGCGGCTTTTGCCGCTTCCTCAAGCATGGCGCGCCCACCGATGGCGTGGACAGTCATCAGGTGTACGCCGTGTTCAGCGGCGGTTTTTACGGCGTTTCCAACGGTACGCGGAATGTCATGCAACTTGAGATCGAGGAATATCTTCTTGTTGCGCTTTTTCAGCGGTTCGAGCACCGCCGGTCCTTCGGCGCAAAACAGCTCCAGTCCGACCTTATACCATTCGATAAAATCGGGCATTTGCTGGAGTTTTGCCTCCATCGCCTCCGCGTTCGGCACGTCCAGCGCCACGATCAGTTCCGCCTTGTTCATCCGTAAATCCTTTCTGCGTTCAAAAGGCAGGAAACCTAGCAGAAATATTCAGGGGGCTGGAACTTTTTACGGAGCAAATTTGCGCCAAAGCCTAGAACTGCAGCCAAACGGTCTGATAAGGGTCGAGGGCAATCACCTTTCCGACTCCCATATAGCGCTGTCCCGCAAGGATGTCAGAACACGCATCAATGACATTGAGTTCCGCGAGTCGGTCATCGAGCTTTAATTCCATGTACTTTTCCGTAAAATTGCTGATGCAGATCACCTTATCACCATCACGTTCGCGCTCAACCACGAACAGTCCGGGACCAAGGTCATGGATTTTCTGTGAAGCATCGGGATGAAATACCGCGTGCTGGGTACGCAACTGTAAACGTCGCAGGTATTCCTTCATAACACGCGACTCCGGCGCGCGGGGATCGCTCAAGCGATCATTCAATTCGTCTTCCTGCCATTTTTTACGATTGATGGTGCGGGCTCGTCCGGTTTCTTCCACACCTGCATGGTTGTTTCGCGTAGCCGTCAGACTGTGGAGATAAACGGCTGGCACGCCACGCAGTTCCATTGCCACGGTCTGCGAACAAAGAAACCGGGCAATATGCAAAGCCGTCACTTTTTCAGGGTCGTCACCGAGGGCATCGAAGTACGTGATGTTCAGTACGTACGGACTTTCGCTTCCGTCGGCATTGGCCTTGGTCGAAACCTGCCCGCCGAGCGCTATCATCCGTTCGGCCAGTTTTTTCAATTCTTCGGCGGGAATGATACCCTGCAGGGGGCGAACGCCGATGCCGTCGTGAGACGCGGTAAAATTGAAATAGGTGCATTTTTCGGAAACATCCCCCAAATCACCCGCCCAGCGGGTCAGGTACGAGGCATCGCCGTTGACAAGACCATGAAGCAGGAGGGGCGACAGGCTGAACTGGTAAACCATATGAGCCTCGTCACCCTCGCCAAAGTAGGAGATATTTTCCTCGTGCGGCACGTTGGTTTCAGTCAAAACGACGACGTTGGGCGCCACCATATCGAGCAGATCTCGCAGGAGCTTCACCACTTCGTGCGTCTGCTGGAGATGGATGCAGCTGGTGCCAATCTGCTTCCATAGATAGGCAATGGCGTCGAGGCGAATGATCGTTGCGCCCTTATCGATGTAGTAGAGCAGGATGTCGATAAATTCGAAAAGCACATCCGCATTGGAAAAATCCAGATCAATCTGGTCGTCGCTGAATGTAGTCCACAGGTGAGTGTCACCGTGCCGCGTGTGCACCGGGGTAAGCAGCGGCAACGCCCTCGGACGGGTAACTGCAGAGAGGTCTGCTTCGGGATCGGCTTCGATAAAATAGTCACGGTAAGGCGCGATGTTGAATACATAGTCGGAAAACCATTTGCTCTTGCGCGAGCAATGGTTGAGCACCAGATCGAACATCAGCCGGAAGCTGTTTTCTATTTCCTGAATATCATTCCAGCTACCAAGCTTGGTATCAACCACGCGGTAGTCGATCACGGAAAATCCGTCATCGGATGAATAGGGATAGAACGGAAGAATATGAATGGTATTGATCACTCCGCCCAGATGCTGATCGGCAAAGCGCTTCAGTACGCGAAGAGGCGGCTCCTCACCGTGCTGAACCATGTCGCCGTAAGTGATGAGCACCGCCGTCGTTTCATTCCAGAGAGGAGTGTGACTGTACCCTTCGAGACCAATGCCATAGCGACCGATCAGCGCCACCATTCGTTCCAGAAGATGCTCTACTTCGTGAGGACCATAAAGCCGATTGAAGCGAACCCGCATCCGTTCCAACACGTGGATATCGAGATTCTTGATCATATTTCCAATCCCCGGATATTAGTGATTAGCGTGCGCAGACTGCGCCGAAGAACGGCGTAACTGTAGAACCGGGTAGCGACCGCATAGTTGTGCTCGACTGTGGCGAGGCGGTAGTTTTTATCCTCGAGCAAGCGGCGAACATGATCGATTACTTGCTTGGTCAGGTAGCCCTCCATGAGCGGCACACGAAAACCCTTCGGTTCAATATCTCGCGCAAAGATGGAATATCGGTTGATCAGAATCGGAAGCTTGAAGTAGATCGCTTCCAGGAAGGCGTTGCCGAATCCTTCATAGAGACTCGGGTAGGTTACAAAATCAACGAAGGGATAGAGGTCCCAGAGCGTGTACATTTTCTGGCCGAGAGAATTCTTTTGCCGGAGTTCGCCGATGCGGTCGTCGATAAGCCGCAGATCGACCCCTGAGTCATACGCCAGTTCCTGGAGCATGTGCTGGTATTCGTAGCCTTCGTCGCCGGCCGAGTGGGAAATGACCAACTTCATACGCGGATCACCCAACGACTCCAATAGCTTGATCGAGTGCTCAATGCCCTTGCGCGGCACAATGCGGGTGGGTTGAAGAATCAGGATGTCGTCTTCTTCGAAGCCGAGGTCGGCACGAAGATTCTTCGTATAGCTATCCGGTTTCGGTGCCGGAGTCTCGAAATCGAACACATTGGGAATCAGCTCCGACGATAATCCCTTCCGCCAGGAAAGCTCTTCCCTGCCCGCCTGGTTGATCACCACATGCTGCAGCATATCGTCGCGCGGAGGGAAGGCCATATCCAGATAGTCCGGTACGGCGTTGACGGAGAATCGTACGCGTTCCCAGTAAAAGTCGTGATGATGCGCAATGGCCGGCAGGCGGGTTTCCGCGAGGAACTCGGTGATAGCCACACCGAGAGGGACATGCATCGGAATGGTGAGTGCGTTTTGGAAAACGAGAACGCGTAGATCAAACCGGTTCACGAACTCATATAAAGTGGTCTTTAGATATTCCGCCGTATCGCGAATGCGCCGGCTGACAATCGGATCGCGAAACGATCGTCCCCAGATGCGCTCGTTCAACCATACGTTTTCAGGATGATCAAAATTCGCCTCAGGAACGCAGTAGCTGACTTCGGCGGCTCGGTCGAGCCGGCCCGCATACCAGAAGCTATGGTGCTCATAGTCCCACAACACCTTGGCCCATTTGGCACTTTCCAGCGATACCCCGTCGGTTCCGGAAAAACGCGTTGAAATAAATCCGATGTTTTCACTCATGAACGCCTCTTTGTTCTTGTGGAAGCATACCGACCGCCCCTTCTATGTGAAGCACATTTGCCTATCAATAGCTCCAGCCATATTAAAAGCACTGTCATTTGCCATATCACTCCGCTCTGATACTCTTCCTATGAGTACTATCAGCTAAGGAATTTTATGAAACCAAACTTCAAGGACATTGATGAAATCCTATCATGGGTTCCTACGTTGCCGGAGCAACTCGCGGGCATCCAGGAGACGCTGATCGCCAACCTGATCATGCTCAGCGAAATTCCCTCGCCCACGTTCGAGGAGGCAGCGCGCGTGAAACTGTTGCTGCAGCGCATGCTCGAATGCGGACT
>CAXMPN010000079.1:0-8279 GCA_964195195.1 Pontiella sp.
GGTTTTTCCATCACCCAGCGACGTCCCGCGGTTCCTGACACCCACCCTGAGCACGTGCTTGATGGCCTTGAAAAGCGCTGCAAGCTCCGCATCGGAAAGCGAGTCGGACAACCGCTCAGGATGGACCTGTGCCTCCCATAGGGCTTCGTCCGCATAAATGTTTCCCAGTCCGGCCACGATGGACTGGTCGAGAATCAGTGGCTTGATCATCCGGTGCCTCTTACCCATTGCATCCGAAAAATACTTCAGGGAAAACCGCAGGGTCAATGCATCGGGACCGAGCTTGCCGAGCACGGACTCGGGATCATCCACCAGCTTCCAGCGGCCAAACTTGCGTGTATCACGGTAGTACAGCGTCAGTCCGTCGGACAGCTTCAGCACGATGCGGTCATACGCACCCGGCGACATCGAAAAACTGCCCGACATCCGCAGATGGACCATGATCGTCCTGCCCGAACTGAGAGAAAACAGCATCCACTTACCCGTCCGCGAAATCTTGCCGAAGGTCGTCCCGCGCAGTTCCTTCGAGAAGCGGGCCACCGACAGCGGCTCCACCGTCCGCGCCCAATTCACTTTGACCGACAGGATTTCACGCCCTTCGACACCGCGCGCCCGCAGCTGCCGCACAATCGTCTCTACCTCTGGAAGCTCCGGCATGGCTTATCCAAACGGCCTGATAATCTGGAGTTGAGGAAACGCCGCGGCGACTGAGGTTTCATTCTCCTCAAGAAAGAGGAGCTTGATGTTGGGACCGGCATCGATGGTGAGGTAGACCTCAAGGCCGTCGGCGCGGACGCGCTGGATCTTGTGGATCTGCTCGATACTTTCGGGCTGGAGGTAGAGCAGCGGCGGCCAGGCGGCGAGCATGGTGGCATGCATGGAGAGCGCGTTGCGCTCAGCCGTCATTCCAAGCATTGAAAATTCCCGGACCTCGATGGCGCGACGTATCACATCAATATCGGCGTTCGCCTGTATGGGCCAGCTCTTGTAGAGCTCGGACGTTTCGACCGTGCGTTTCATGCCGTCGCGCGAGCCGACCGGCTTTTGCGCCGAGGAAAGCTCGAGCACGCCGATGCGGAATGCCGGCCACTCTTCATCCAATCGTTCGGCAAACGAATCGGTTCCTTCGGCATTTGTTCCGGCATGCCACTGCACAAAACCGTTGAAGACCGAACGCGATGCACTGCCGCTACCCAGCCGTGCGAGCATGGAGAGCTTTTGTTTGTCCAACTTCCATCCTGCCCAATCGTCCAGCGCCATCATCAGCGCGGCGAAGCCGGAGGCCGATGAAGCCAGGCCGGCGGCGGTCGGTATATTGTTTTCCGTCCGGACTTCAAAGCATACCTTCCCAACGGTTGGGCGGAATAGGTCAAGAAAAGCGGATACCCGTTTCGTAAATCCGTTGTCCGCCGCTTGCAGTTCGCCGTTCAGATAGACGCGGTCTGAGCCGTCGCACACGCGAATTTCGGTCCGCGCTCCCAGCTTGCCGAGCGAGACCGACAGGCTCGAATTGACGGGCAGGTTGAGTCTGGCATCGCGCTTGCCCCAGTATTTGCAGAGGGCGATGTTGGATGGTGCAAAGGCCGAACCCTGCTCTTGCAGGCGGGTTTGGGCGCCCGCGAGAATCTTTTCCACAAATTGAGATTGTATGTCGTCCATGAATTCCTTGTGATGCATGGCTTTTAGAAATTGGTACAACGTCACATGAAAAAAAGCAACGTCCTAGTCATTGCCTCCGTTCTCATCGCCGTTCACGTGATGGTGTTCATCGCCTTCATTGGCTCTACAGGCGAAAAGCCCCGGGTACCCCGGGCTGTACCGATCCCGCACGCGAATACCGCCCCTTCCGATCCCGCGATTCCAGCGTTCGAAGTGCCCGAGTTGCAGCTCCTTCCGAATTCAACGGCTGTCACACCGGTCGAAGTGGAAGCCCTGCCGGTTGCGCCGCCGCGCGAAGTCATTGCGAAGCCCGGGACCCGCCAAGGCTACCTGCGGTCCGACCGGGCCGGCCGGCGAACGTCGAAGGTCTATTCCAAGCTGACCGGTGATCCCTACCGCTGTGCGATCGTCGTCGATGCCCGGACCGGAAGAATCCTCTACGAAGACCATGCCGACGCCTATGCCTATCCTGCCAGCATTACCAAGATGATGACCATGCTGATTGTTATGGAGCAAATTGATGCCGGCGCCATTGGACTGAGCGATAAAGTTGCAATCACCCCGGAAATTGCCGGAATCGGGGGTTCGGGCCTTTATCTAGATGTCCGCGAGTCGGGCGTGTTTACCGTGAACAACATGCTGGAAGCCCTGATGATTCACTCAGCCAATGACGCCGCGGCGGCGCTGGCCGTGCATGTGGCCGGATCCGTCGATTCTTTTGTCGATATGATGAATCAGAAAGCGCGAGAACTTGGCATGAACTCATCCACCTACCAATCTCCGCACGGGCTTCCTCCGGGCAACGGGAAACAGCCCGACATCAGCACGGCTTATGATGTGGCTATTTTAAGTTTGGCGGCGCTTCGCCATCCCGAAACCCTGCAATATTCCAGCACCAAGCTGTCCTGGTTGCCACTGTCCTCCATCCGTAAAGAAAAGTTCATGCTCGCGAACCGCAATGCGCTGGTTGGCAAGAAACCCTATCCGGGATGCGATGGTCTTAAAACCGGTTATCACTCAGCGGGTGGTTCCTCGCTATCAGCCACCGCTAAACGCGGTAATCAACGTGTCATAGCTATTGCCATCGGCTGTCCGGACAAAAACGTTCGCGATGTGGAAATCCGTAAGCTGCTCGATAAAGGGTTCCAGAGAATGGAAAAATAGAAAACCGCCCACCCATTGGAAAAACTTAGGTATTTGGAACCTCGGCTTCCAGTGCTTGAACGGTTTTAAAGAGGGCAAAACCACCGCCTCACAGGCTTGACCTGCAGGGCGACCGTGCGTATGGTCCCCGCCTTTTATCCCACATGGGACTAAACACAGGAGATAAACGATTTATGAATGTTTCTGTAAAGGATGCAGGCACGTGCCGCAAGACCATGACCATTGAAATTCCGGCGGAAAAAATCGCCGGGGAGCGCGAGGATACACTGAAGGCCTACGCCAAGTTCGCTAACATTCCTGGATTCCGCAAGGGCAAGGCGCCCAAACATGTGGTCGCAAAAAAATACGCCACTGAAATCACCCAGGAAATCCAGGAGCGCGTGCTGCCGAAATACTACCATGAAGCGCTTCAGGAAACCGCACTCAAGGTCATCAACGTGGTCGACGCCACCGACTTCAACCTGGAGGAGGGAAAACCGGTGTCATTCGATGTGACGGTGGATGTCGAACCTGAATTCAAGTTGCCCAAATACTCCGACATTCCTGTCAAGGCGGAGAAGGTGGAAGTCACCGATACCCAGGTGCAGGAGCAGGTCGACTCCATTCTCAATCAGCACGTCAACTACGAAGATGTGGAAGGCAAGAAGGTGGCAGAGGGCGACATGGCCCAGCTGACCTACGAAGCCACCGTTGGCGGCAAGTCGCTACAGGAAGCCATTCCCGAAGCCAAAGGCATCGGATCCGGTGCCGGCTACTGGGTTTCCGCCGACGAACAGGCCTTTATCCCCGGCATGGGCCAGGCGATTGTCGGTCTGGACGCCGGCGACAAGAAGGAAGTCAAGGTCACCTTCCCCGATTCATTCATGGTCAAGGAGCTTGCCGGCGTAAAAGCCGTCTACAATATCGAAGTCACCGCGGTCCGCGAGCGCGCGCTCCCCGCCATCGACGAGGAATTCTGCAAACGGCTCCAGGTGGAGTCCGAAGACGACCTGCGCGCAAAGATCCGCGAACAACTCCAGGTTCAGGCCGAAAATGCCGTCCTGGGTAAGAAACATGAACAGATCGTGGAATTCCTGATCAAGAAAACCAAGCTCGATGTACCGGAGAGCGTGGTGCAGCAGCAGACCCGCAACGCCATGTACGACATCGCCCAGCAACGCATGATGACCGGCCAAACCCAGGAACAGATTGCCGGACAGCAGGAGGAAATCCTCAAGGAAGCCCAGGTACGCGCCCTTGAAAATGTAAAGCTCCGCTATATTGGCCTCGGAATTGCTACAGAACTGGGATTGGAAGCCTCAGCAAACGAGATCGACGAAGAAATCGCGACGATGGCCATTCGCCAGCGGAAGGACGTAAATGAACTCCGCAAGGAGATGGAGAAAAACGACTCCATCGCCAGTGTAGGCGAGCAGATCCGTTTCAACAAGGCACTCGACTACATGCTCGAAAACGCGAAGGTCAAATAGGTCGAAGCGACCAACGGATGCTTGGATGAGAGGATTATAGGATTGATGGAAAAGACCGTTTATCCTATAGTCCTATCATCCAGCATCCAACCAACTTTAAGGGAACACGACATGAACGAAAGGGCTCAAATGCTTGTACCGATGGTAGTCGAACAGACCGGGCGCGGGGAACGCTCGTACGATATCTATTCCCGCCTCCTCAAGGAACGCATCATCTTTCTGGGAACCGAAATCGACGATACCGTGGCTAACCTGGTGATTGCCCAGCTGTTGTTCCTGCAGAGCGATGATCCGGAAAAGGACATCAGCCTCTATATCAATTCGCCGGGCGGCATCGTCACCGCCGGCCTGGCCATCTATGATACAATGCAGTTCCTCAAGTGCGACATCACCACCTACTGTGTGGGTCAGGCCGCGAGTATGGGTGCCGTACTGCTGGCGGCGGGAACAAGCGGCAAACGCTACGCCCTGCCCAATGCCCGCATCATGATCCACCAGCCGCTCGGCGGCGCTCAGGGTCAGGCCAGCGACATCAACATTCAGGCCCAGGAAATCATGCGCATCAAGCAGATCCTCAACGGGATTCTGGCCAAGCACTCCGGCCGTAACATCGATGATCTGGAAAAGGATACCGACCGCGACAACTTCATGTCTGCGATACAGGCCGCGGAATACGGACTGATCGACGAGGTTGTCGTCCACGCTAAATAATTTTTTTGAGGTAAGCCCAATGGCGGACAAAAACAATTCACCGGAATGCTCTTTCTGCGGAAAAAGCGAAAAAGAAGTCAAGCGGCTGATTGCCGGCCCAGGTGTATTCATCTGCGACGAATGCGTCGGTCTTTGCGATGCGCTGCTTGGACATCAGTCGACGGAACGCGACGATGAGCCTACGACATCGCAGGAAATCGGCGTTCTCAGCCCGCATGAAATCAAGCAGAAGCTCGACGAGTACGTGATAGGACAGGACATGGCCAAGAAGGTGCTCGCCGTGGCGGTGCACAACCATTACAAGCGCATGTTCGCCAAACTCGACGAAGACGGCGTTGAGATCGACAAGAGCAACGTGCTGCTCATCGGCCCTACCGGAAGCGGCAAGACCTTGCTGGCCAAGACGCTCGCCCGCTCGCTGAACGTCCCCTACGCCGTCACCGACGCTACAACCGTCACCGAGGCGGGGTATGTCGGCGAAGACGTGGAAAACATTCTGCTTCAGCTCATTCAGGCAGCGGACTTTGATATTGAGCGCGCCCAGCGCGGCATTATCTACATCGATGAAATCGACAAGATCGGACGCCGTACGGACAATGTATCACTGACGCGTGATGTCTCCGGCGAAGGGGTACAGCAAGCCCTTTTGAAGATGATCGAAGGCACTGTGGCCCGCGTACCTCCAAAAGGAGGACGCAAGCACCCTCAGCAGGAATATCTTGAAATCGACACCTCCAACATACTCTTCATCTGCGGTGGCGCCTTCGTCGGCATCGAAGACATTATCAAACAGCGCGCCGACAAGAAGAGTATCGGGTTCGGCAAGGCCGTTGAGGAAGACAGTTCTCCTAATTTCGTTACGATGAACGTGGAATCGGAGGATCTGCTCAAGTATGGATTGATCCCGGAGTTTATCGGTCGTCTTCCGGTGGTGACCATGCTGGAAGAACTGACGGAGGATGAACTGATCCTCATCCTGACCGAACCGAAGAACGCCATCATTAAACAGTACAAGAAGCTGTTGTCCATGGACGACGTCGAACTGGAGTTCGAAGAGGACGCCCTGCGCGCCTTGGCGAGCATGGCCGTCAAGCGCAAGACGGGTGCCCGCGGCCTGCGCGCGATTATCGAGCACCTGATGCTCGACGTGATGTATGAAATCCCGATGCGCAACGATGTGACGCACTGTACCATTACGCGCGCCATGGTTGAACATGGTCTTCATCCGCTTGAAGGGCTCAAAATGGCGGATTCCGACGAGCAAAAGAAATCGGCCTAGCCCTTTCCTTTTGCGATAGCGCGAATCCCCATGAAAAGCATGGTTCGAGAGGCCCGCGTTCTTTCGAAAACCGTAGTCACTAAAAGAACGGAATTACACAGAAGAAGGTCGAATCCGTGTCAGTAGGTGTTAATCCGTGGCTATGGGGTGGTTTAATTAGCCCTAGTTTCCGTCCAGCACCACGAACGTCGGCAGGCCCTGCGCCCCGAAATATTCCATTACCGCTTTCGTTTCCGGGGAAGTCGGCTCCTCCGCAATATACTTGATGAAGGTATAGCCCTCGAGCCGCGCCTTGACCGCTTCATCCTTGAACGTGGTCTTGTCCATGGCCTTACAGTTCTTGCACCAGCTCGCCCAGAAATCAATGAAGACCGGCCTCCCTAGTAGCTTCGCCTGTCGCAATACCTCAGCGAACCCTTCATTCGTGGCCCCGTCCACGAGCAGATGGCCTTTGATCTCGCCTTGCGAAGTTACGTTAGCAGGACGAAATGCCCGATAGCTCAGGTGACCGTAGTAGAGAGCGAAAAAGATGATAACCACGCCAAAACCATACTTGATGTATTCCATCCATTTGCCCGGCTTCGGCATAAACGACAGACCGGCTCCGGCAAACGGCCACGGCAGCGCCATGCCGATACCCAGCACGAATGGAAGCAACAGCCCCGCCATGCTGTTGGCCTCGTAGATGTTGGTGGCCAGCAACAGGACGGCAATTACCACCGGCGCAACGCAGGCACCCGCCAGCAGGGCTGCGACGGAACCCATGGACAGCGCCACGAGAAAGTTTCCCTTCTTTTGCGGAACGCCGCCTAGCTTGCCCTGGAACCGCGAAAGGTCGATATGGATCACATCGAACATGGCCAGCGCCAGTATGACAAAGATAGTCGCGATGATCAGATTGAACCATGGATTAGCCTGAATGGTGCCGAATTGCGATCCCGTAAGGACCACTACAACCCCGAGCAGTCCGTAGACCAGAGCGATACCCAGTCCATAGGTTGCGCCTAGGGCGAATCCCCGCCTCTTCGACCCCGCCTGCGCACCGGCCCCGATAATGGCCAGATTGATGGGAATCATAGGTAGCACGCAAGGCGTCAGGTTCAATAACAGGCCGCCAAACAGAATGAAAAGAATTGCGATTAACAAACCGGATTCACGTACAAAAGCCACTGGATCGGTCAAAAACAGCGTGAAACCATTGACTCCTGACGTGTCCGTCCCATTTTCCGCCCGGTCCATAAATCGAAGGAACGGTCCGCTCCGCATGTAGCCCACTTCGCTGCCCTTTACCTCGAATGCCTCCAACGCGGTTTGCCAATCAGGCGTCATATCTTCTTCGGGCTTCGTCTCAATCGGGGAACTGTCTGTCTTGATCAGTTCAATCACCTGGGTTTGGGGAATAAAACATATCTCGTCGTTGCATCCCCAATACTGGATAAGGATCGCGGTGGCGCCGCCATCGATGGGCTTCCATGCGAATGTGGCATTAAAGGACTGGTCGTAAACCGGCTTGGGCTTGCCCGTATTAGGATCGCTTATGCTTACCGGTTCGGGTAGCTCGATAGCCTCCTGCGGATTTCCCAGCGCATCGGACACCGTGAAGTTTTCCGCATAAAGATAGTGGTTGGTGGGAATGGTTGCCGCGATGCTCACCTCGTCGTCCACCAGTTGGGCTTCCACTTGGAATGGATTTCCAATCTGGGCTACGGACGATAAGCACAGAGCGAACAGTATAAAAATTGAAGCAACCGTTTTCGACATGATCAGGATTCCTGGGTTAATGTTTCCTTGGACCTAGAAAGCAGTCTATAGTTCAACCCACACTGGATAAAGTTAATATGAGTGGAATAGTCCAGCAGAAAAAAACGGCGCTAAACGCCGGGTCGCGACTCGTGACACGTAATCCGTCCATCGAAGCCGAGCTGAACCGGCGCTCATCACGATAAGAGATCTCCGAGTCGTCCGGGCTCCACAGCGGGCCCGTGCCGCCTCCGATC
>CAXMPN010000080.1:0-8267 GCA_964195195.1 Pontiella sp.
GGGCGGCGTGATGGCCTCCAATCCGCGCTGGTGCAAGACCGACGAGGAGTGGATCGAGGAGATTCGGGATCTCGACCGGCTGAAGGTGGGCGACAACCTGCTGCGCGCCCTCGTGCTCTACGACCTCCGCCATGTGGTGGGCGACAAGAACATCTGCACCCGCATCAGGGACACGGTCTTCGAGGTATCCACCTCGGTCGCCAGCTATGGCTCGCTGAGACATCTTGCGGAAATGGTGGTCGCCACCCCGCCCCCCTTGAATTTCAGGGGAAAATTTATCGTGGAAAAAAAAGGACTCAACGAAGGCGAGTTCGACATCAAGAAACGAGGTCTTTCCCCCCTGCGCGATGCCGCACGCGTCTTTGCGCTCCACTACGGACTCAAGAACCACCATTCGACCGGCGGACGCTGGCAGGAAATTGCGGCCACCCATCCGGAGTTGGCCGAGCTCGCCGGGCTGGCGCGAAACGGATACGACCTCCTGCTCCGCTTCCGATGCCTGACGGGACTGAAGCGTAATGACGATGGACGCTTCATCGATCCATCGGCCCTGAACCGGCTCGAACGCGAACAGCTTGCCAATGTATTTGATGTCCAGCGCATGGTGCAGAACACCGTACGGCACCATTTCAAACTGGAAGCGGCCCGATGATTTCCTTCACAAAAAAAAACCGGCCTGAATTTGTCCGGGACTACTGCGAACAGACGCACCGGTTCCTGGCCGGGAAGAAGCCCTTGGAAGAGATTCGGCTGGTTGCTCTCGACACGGAAGCCAGCGGCTTCGAGGTGGGAAAGGACCGCCTCCTCTCCATTGCCGTCATCGAAGTCGAGCACAATCAGATCCAGCTGGACCAGTGCGTGGAATGGCTCGTTTACCAATCCGGCATGGTCGCCAACCAGGCCACGGAAATCCACGGGATACTCCCGTCGGACACGCTAAAGGGTCAATCGGAAATGGACGTGCTCGAGGAACTGCTGCCCCGGCTCACCGGAGCGATCGTGATCGGCCACCAGATCTGGTTCGATGCGCTCATGCTGAATGATGCACTCCGCAGAAACTTCGGCATCGGCTTTCGCAATCCAACCATCGATGTCGGCCTCATGGCCATGAATGAACTGCAGCCCTTCCGCAAGACCGGCTACATCAACCAGCGGCCCCCAAACATCGAGGATCTCTGTGCGCATCTGGGACTGCCCATCACGGAGCGCCATACGGCGGAAGGCGATGCCTACATGGCGGCCGAGATATTCCTGCTCCTCTGCGGACAGGTCCGCCAGCGCCGCGGGCGGCTGACCAAATGGGATCTGCCGATTAAGAAGGCATGAGGCACTAGGCACTAGGCACTAGGCACTAGGCATGAAAAAATTTCGCCGCACACTTGAGTATATCAAGGGAAATCACGGCTCACTCGTCACTTTTCACTCCATTTAATCGAGCGTATTGACCAGCAGGCCGGAGCGCAGCTTGGGCTCGAACCAGGTACTTTTCGGCGGCATCAGCATCCCGGCATCGGCTACGGAAAAGAGCTGATCCATCGAGGTCGGATACATGGAAAACGCCAGCACGGCGCGGCCTTCGTCCACCCATTTTTCCAGCTCTTCTGTTCCACGAATTCCGCCGATAAAATCGATGTCGTTGCTTTCGCGCGGATCCGCGATGTTCAGGATGGGTGCCAGTACGTCGTTCTGCAGAATGCTGACATCAAGTACCGCGACCGGGTCGGTGGCTTCAGGCAACTGCTTCGGGGTCAGTGTGCTCCACGTGCCATCGATATACATGCAGATTTTGCCGGATTTGCGAGGAACGGATACGTCGTTTTGCTCGACGGTAAATTTTTCCTTCAGCGCCGCGTGAAGTTCGTCCTTCGTACCCGGCAGCGTCAGGATTACGCGGTTGTAAGAAAGGATCTTCAGCTCGCTTTCCGGGAACATGACGGCGAGAAAATAATTATACGGCTCGTTGCCGGTATGGTTCGGATTGGCCGCACGGCGCAGGGCGCCGATCTTGGCGGCGGATGCGGAACGGTGATGCCCGTCGGCCACATAGGTGGCCGGAATTTCACCGAAGGCTGCTTCGAGTTCATCCACGTTCCCAAACTTCCAGACGGTATGCATCACACCATCCTCGGCGGTAAATTGGTAGAGCGGATCATTGGCCTTGGCGGCATCGACTAGGGCATTTATTTTTTCACTGTCGCGGTAGGCCAGGAATACGGGGCCGGTGTTGGCGTTTTGCGTATCCACATAGCGGATGCGATCCTCTTCCTTCACGCGCCGTGTCTTTTCGTGGATCTTGATCTTGCCGGTTTCATAGTCTTCCACATGGCAGGTCGCCACGATGCCGAACTGGAGGTGATCGCCCATCTGCTGGCTGTAGAGATAGATGGTAGGTTCGGCTTCCCGAACCAGAACCCCTTCATTTTGCAAGCGTTCCAGATTGGCCTTGGCTTGGGCATACACTGCGTCGCTGTAGGGATTGGTTCCTTCCGGCAGATCAATCTCCGCGCGCACCACATGCAGGAAGCTGTCCGGATTGCCCGCCGCCAGCGCCGCGGCCTGCTTCTTATCAACCACATCATACGGAACCGATGCCACTGTTTCTGCTTTTCCCGCCGCCGGACGCCACGCCTTGAATGCCTTGACTCTCATTGAAATTCTCCCGTGTTGAAAATTGAAGGGGCGCACTCTACTGCCCCCCTTCAACATTGTCAAAATCTGTATCGAAAACCTAGTCCTGCTCGGGTTTCGGGGCGCGGGACATGAGGTCCAGCATGGCCTGGCGGGGATCTTTGCCTTCGTGGACAACGGCGTTGACCTCTTCGGTGATCGGGACGGAGACGCCGAGCTCGTCGGCCAGTTCCTTGGCGGCCTGGCAGTTCCATACCCCTTCGGCCACCATCTTCATGCCGTCCATGATGTCCTCCAGCGTTTCGCCTTTGCCCAGCCGTTCGCCGACCCCGCGGTTGCGGCTGTGGCGGCTCATGCAGGTCACCATCAGATCGCCAATGCCGCTGAGCCCCATAAAGGTTTCGGATTTGGCGCCGAGCGCTACGCCGAGGCGGGTGATCTCGGCAATGCCACGCGTCATGAGCGCCGCCTTGGTATTGTCACCGAAGCCCATGCCGTCACTGATGCCCGCCGCCACAGCGACCACATTTTTAAGCGCGCCGCCGAGTTCGACCCCCACGACGTCTTCGAGGGTGTAGACGCGGAAGGTGTCGTTGAGAAATAATTCCTGGATGCGCACGGCGATGGAATGATCGCGCGATGCAATGGCCACGGCACAGGGTACGCCCCGCGCCACTTCTTCCGCATGGCTCGGCCCCGAAAGCACCGCCACTTCGTGATGGAGTATCTTCCCCGCCACGACGCTCATTCGTTCATGGGTCGTTTCATTGAGCCCTTTGGTGGCGCTGACCACCAGCGCGTCCTCGGGAATGAAAGGGCTGAAGGCCTCCACGACCGGCTTGTAGAACCGGGATGGCACCACGAGAACGACCAGCTCGGCATCCTTCACAGCGGCTTCGTGGTCCGATGTCCATTGGATGGAAGACGGGACCGGCACGCCCGGCAGGTAGGTTGTATTTTCACCGGCAACCTTGATCTCCTCCAGGTGTTCCGGAAAGGGACCCCAAACGGTGGTTTCGTGCCCGTTTCGATCCAGTACCATCGCCAGAGCCGTTCCCCATCCCCCATCGCCAATCACTGCAACCTTCATTGTTTCCTCGCTCTCCATCGTTAGATCATTCCGCGTTTTATTAGCATGCAACCTTAAGGATTCGGCAATGCATTTCCGATTTTAGATTTAAGATTTCCGATTCATGGAATTCAAACGGCATTGGCCTCTTTCCAGTCAGCTGCGTCGCAGACCGGATAATCAGCATTCAAAAATGTGCGGTGAAGCCGCACTAGGCCGTCTCCTTTTTTTTCCCGAAGCGGTTTTCCGTTCCGTTAAGCAACCGCCGGACGTTTGCGCGATGCAGCCAAATAACCAGTGCCGCCAAAACGGTCAGGGCCATATTGACCACCAAGGCGGTCGGATCAAGCACCCATACCGTGACCGCCACCGCGATGGCCGCCACAATGGAGGAAAGCGAAACAATGCGCGAGATTACCATGCAAAGTATCCAGCAGATAAAGCCGACCAGAACGGCCATGGGTGCAACACCCAACAGCATACCGGCGCTGGTGGCCACGCCCTTGCCACCCTTGAACTTCAGATAGACCGGAAAACTGTGCCCGAGAATGGCGACCATGCCGAACAGCACGCCCCAGTCGGTCTCCAGACCCGCAAGCCGCGGAAAAATAAAGGCAGGAATGAAGCCCTTGAGCGCATCCAGCACAAAGGTGAAAATGCCCCATCCTTTGCCTAATACACGCAGTACATTGGTCGCACCGATATTGCCGCTGCCCTGGGTGCGGATGTCCACCCCGCGCGACTTCGCCACCAGCAGCCCAAAAGGAATGGCCCCCAACAGGTAGGCCGCCACACTTAATAAAATCTGATCCATACGTTTTTCCTATTTTCCAAACAGCTTTCGTCCAAGACTCTTCAGGCCTGACTCCACAGTACCTTCCGCTTCACCCAGATCAACCTCTTCCGCCCCGCTCTTGAGTAGCGCCCCCAATAGCGATTGGGTATTCCCGCCCATCGCGGACATAAGCGATCCCTGCACATCGATCCGGGGTGATTGAAGCGTTCCTTAAACCGGCACTACAAAGCGCAGGGATGCAATCGACCCCATGCCGCCCAGACGAGTGGCCAGTTTGTCTTCCAACTGGATATCGGTCAGGTTCAGGGCGACCTTGGAGCGTTCAAACGCCCCTTTACGACAATGCAGTTGGGGATCGAATCCAAACGGGGCGGAACGGATTCCCAAGCGGCTGTACGCCTCCTGCATGATACGCGGATCGATTTCCATGATTCTGCCCGTCAGGTCAAAGGATGGCGATTGGGGATCTGTGACCGGCGCGAGCTGCAGGTCGAGGTCCGTCACGAAGCGGGTGCCGTCCTCACCCAGCGATCCGTTCAACAGCATACGCCCCCAGGGCGTAGCCGGATCTCGCTGGGTAGAGAGCCCCTGTCCGTCCACCTCCAACACCAGCGTCAGATCCAACGATTCATAATTCATATCTAGGTAGCGCAGCTTCGCGCCGCACTGCAGGGTTTCGATGAGCACCTCCGGCAGGGGCTTGGAGTCGGGTGCCGGATGTTCGGTCGGCGGCTCGCGGCCGCCGGATTCCGGCAGGGGCTGCCTGCTGGGAGCCGGTTGCTTAGGCGGGGTAGTGAGACGCTCCTGCAACGCATTAAAATTAAGTTCCCCATCCCGGTTTCGAACCACGTTCACCACCGCATTTCTTAACTCGACCTTCTTTACCCGCAGCGGCTTCTGTCTGAAAAGCGATGGGACATCCACGAGCACCTCGATGCGGTCGACGGAGGGCAGGTTCTCCAACGCAAAACCTTCGGGATTGCGGATCGACACGTTCTTCAGATACAACCGGCCGCCCGCTACGTTGATTGAAAGGCGCCCCACCTGCACATCGATACCCGCCTCCTGCCTGATACGCGGCAGCACCACATTACGCAGGGTCTTGGTCAGCCCATACTGCAGAAAGATGTGCAGGAGGGTCAGGATGACGAATCCCAATGTAAATACCGATGCAATGACCTTGAAGTTTGTTTTCATTCGTTCCCTGAAGTTCGGGCGTCAGGATACATAAGTTGACCCAAACTTCCACGGATCGTTGTGCAAAAAAAGCACTGTGTAGAATTTATGGCGAGGCGTGAGATCTCGCAGTTCATGGGTCCATTAAGAGTTTTTGCAACGAATGTAGGAAAAGCAACGAATCCGATGGACAGGAACAGGTGCAGTATTTCCGAAATATACTGGCTGGCGCACAGGGAAACCCTATCCGCAACGATCCAAACCTGCCGGAACATTCGTTGCTTTTCCTACATTCGTTGCCATAAAGGAGCAAAAAAACATATCCACTGCGTTTGCGTTGACCATGCGGAATGCCTAGCTTGTGGCGGATGGGATTATTCACCAATAAATTTACAATTTTGGTTGCTTGCAAGGCCAACATCACGCGCAGCGCCTACCTGCACGGCTACATGAAGCATTACCTGAAGGAGCATCTCCCCCATGCCCGCAATAAGGTGCGCATCCTTTCCGCCGGCGTGCAGGCCCGCAGCGGGAGTTCGGCCGGACAGGTCATCAAGCATGTTGCGCGGACCCACGGATTCAGCCTCAGCGACCACCGCTCCGATCGTTTCACCAGGAAACTCATAAAACAGGCGGATGTGATTCTCGTCATGGAACGGTGGCAGCAGGACGCGCTGGCCAAACGGTTTCCCGAAACGGTAGGAAAAACCTTCCGACTCACGGAATACCTCTGGAACGGCGATCCCGATGAAAACCACGATATCCATGATCCCACCGGCATGGACACCGCCGAGTACGAAGCCTTCATCGAAGCCGCCCACACCGAAGTCGACCGCATTTTCCGGGAACTCGGCTGCAAAGGGATTATCTGAAACGCCCCCGGCCATGGAAAAAGGCGAATCCCTTTTGCTGGATAAACCGGGCGTGAAGCGGCCTGGTCTCGCCCTTGTGCCAACATTAGGCTCCGAGCGGTGGATTGCCACGGCGGCGGCTTTACATTGAAATGATTATCATATTTATTCCGTTCCAACGAAATCCGATTGACCCGAGGAAAACGCACCATGAGCTACGATAAGATTCAAGTCCCCGAAGGCGGCAGGATCACTATGCTGGAATACGGCCATCTGGATGTGCCGGACGATCCCATCATTCCTTTCATCGAAGGCGACGGCGTCGGTCCCGAAATTACGGCGGCCATGATCCAGATTATCGATGCGGCCGTTGAAAAAGCCTACGGCGGAAAGAAAAAGATCCAATGGATGGAAATTTATGCCGGCGAAAAGGCCAATGCGGTCTACGGCGCAGACACCTGGCTGCCCAAAGAAACGCTCCGGGCTATCGATGATTTCCGCGTAGCCATCAAGGGTCCGCTCACCACCCCCGTCGGCGGGGGGCGCCGCAGCTTGAATGTGACGCTTCGACAGGAACTGGACCTCTATGTCTGTCAGCGGCCCGTCAAGTGGTTCCACGGCGTACCCTCTCCGGTGCACCACCCCGACCAAGTCGACATGGTGGTCTTTCGCGAAAACTCGGAAGACATTTATGCTGGCATCGAATGGGCGGAAGGATCCGCCGATGTGCAAAAGGTCATCCGTTTTCTGCAGGATGAAATGGGCGTAAAAAACATCCGTTTCCCGGAGGATTCCGGCATTGGCATCAAGCCCGTTTCCAAAAGCGGTTCGCAGCGCCTGATCCGTGCCGCGATCGAATATGCCATCCGCAATAACCGCGAATCGGTCACGATTGTCCACAAGGGCAACATCATGAAGTTCACCGAAGGTGCCTTCCTGAAATGGGGCATGGAGCTGGCTGCAGAGGAATTCGGCGCGATGTATCACGGCACGGAAAAGGATTATAAGATCAAGAACCCGCTCACCGGCCAAGAGATCGTCGTGAAGGACTGCATCTGCGATGCCTTTCTGCAAAACATCCTGCTCAAGCCGCAGGATTACGACGTAATCGCCACCCTCAACCTCAATGGCGACTACGCTTCAGACGCGCTCGCCGCCTGCGTGGGCGGCATTGGCATCTCACCGGGCGCCAACATTAACTACAAGGACGGGATGGCCGTCTTCGAAGCCACCCACGGCACCGCCCCCGACATTGCAGGGCAGAACAAGGTCAACCCCTGCTCACTGATTCTATCCGGTGAAATGCTGTTGCGCTATCTGCCTTGGACGGAAGCAGCCGACCTCGTCATCAACGCCGTCGATCAAACGATCCAGAACAAGACCGTGACCGGCGACTTCGCACACATGATGAGCGATGCCACCTGGCTCTCCTGTTCGGAATTCGCCGACGCGGTTGTTTCCAACATGTAAATCGGCTCGAGAGGAAAAGAAAAACGCCGGGCGTCCTTGCGGGCTCCGGCGTTTTCTATGGGGCACTTCGTTGGTTATTTTTCTTCGAAGAGCCACGTGGAAAGATAGCGTTCCCCGGTGTCGCAAATCACAGTAACGATCAACTTTCCTTCATTTTCCGGACGCTTGGCCATCTCCACGGCCGCATGCACGTTGCCGCCGGCCGATATACCGCAAAGGATCCCCTCTTCTCTGGCCAGACGGCGTGCCATGGCCCCCGCCTCATCACCGTCGATCA
>CAXMPN010000081.1:0-7814 GCA_964195195.1 Pontiella sp.
GCGACAACTCTGCCGTGCGATGGGCGGCACTGGGGATTACAGTCGCCGATTTCGGACTGGCGATGTGGCTTCTTGCCGTCTTCGATGCCTCGACCCACGCCATGCAATTCAGGGAAAGCGTGGAATGGGTCCCAGCTCTGGGTATTTCCTACTCGGTCGGGGTCGATGGCATCAGTGTGCTTTTTGTCTTCCTGACCGCGCTGCTTGGCTGGCTCTGCGTTCTGGCATCCTGGGTGGCCATCGATACCAAGGTCAAAACCTTCATGATCAACCTGCTGGTCATGCAGACGCTGATGCTGGGGGTGTTTTGCGCCCTCGACATGTTCCTATTCTATGTGTTCTGGGAAGCCATGCTGATTCCGATGTATGTGATCATCGGCGTCTGGGGCGGCAACAACCGGGTCTACGCGGCGTTCAAATTTTTCCTCTATACCCTAGCGGGCAGCCTGTTGTTCCTGGTCGGCATCATCGTTCTCTATTTCGAGGGTGGCCGGACATTCGACATCCTGGCACTAATGGAGCAGGACTATGCCTTCACCGTCCAGGCCTGGGTGTTCCTGGCCTTTCTTGTCGCCTTTGCGGTCAAGGTGCCCATGTTCCCGGTTCATACCTGGCTGCCAGACGCCCATGTCGAGGCACCGACCGCCGGCAGCATCATCCTGGCCGGGGTATTGCTAAAGATGGGCGCTTACGGATTCCTGCGCTTTTCCCTGCCCATGCTGCCCGAGGCCTCGCAATATTTTGCGCCATTGGTCGTCACCTTGTCCGCGATCGCCATCGTCTATGGCGGCTTTTTGGCCCTGGCACAGGAGGATCTGAAAAAGCTGATCGCTTATTCCAGCGTCAGCCACATGGGCTTCGTCACGCTTGGCTTGTTCACCTTCAACGCCAACGGCCTTAACGGCGCGGTCCTGCAGATGTTCAATCACGGCGTCACGACGGGCGCGCTTTTCCTGTTTGTCGGCATGATCTACGAGCGCACCCATACGCGCCAGATCGCCGATTACGGCGGCCTGATGAAGATCGTACCGATCTACACGCTGTTCTTCGGATTGTTCAGCCTGGCGTCGATGGCGGTGCCGGGCACCAATGGTTTTGTCGGCGAACTGCTCGTGCTGGCCGGTGCCTTTGGGGCCAGTAAGGTCACCGGGGCGGCCGCAGTCCTGGGCGCTATGCTGGGCGCCGCCTATATGCTCCGCTTGATCCGGCGAATGGCGCTCGGACCCGCCGTCGCGACCGGCCCGCAGCCGCTGTGGGACGTAAACGGACGGGAAATCGCGGCGATCCTGCCGCTTGCGGTGTTCGTTATTTGGGTAGGATTGCATCCCAAGCCTTTCCTGGGAATCCTGGGCCCATCCCTTGACCACCTGCTCATGCAGGTTCTTGGGTACTGAGGGAGGCACGGATGGACAAGCAAGCAATCATCCAGTCAATCATCATCAGTTCCCCCGAGATCATTGTCATCCTTGGCGCCTGCCTGCTGTTACTCGTCGCGCTCGTCGAAAGCAAACACAAGGTGGCTATCCTAACGGGCCTATCGCTGTCGGTTGTCGTTCTCGCGGCGGCCGCGACCTTTATCCTCTCGGCCGAGCCACAATCCGCCTATGGCGGCACATTCGTCGTCGACGGGTTTGCCAATTTCTTCAAGGCGGTGTTTTACCTGGCGACTTTCCTCACGATTCTCATGTCCGGACGTTACCTGGTCGAAGAAGGTGTCGCTGAAGGGGAATATCACGCGCTTATCCTCTTCGCGTTGTCGGGCATGATGATCATGGCGTCGGGCCGCGACCTGTTGATCATTTACATGGGGTTGGAGCTGCAGGCCTTGGCCTTTTACGTGCTGGCCGGTTATCTGCGCCACGACCCGCGGTCCAACGAAGCCGCACTCAAATACATCATCCTGGGCGCCGTTTCGTCGGGTGTTTTCCTGTATGGGCTGTCGCTGGTTTATGGTTTGGCGGGGACAACGGAACTGGCAGGCATCGCGTCGGCGTTATCCGCGGGCGAAGGTCCGGCGCCGGCCCTAGTACTGGCCATCCTGTTCCTCATAACCGGCCTTGTTTTCAAACTCGGCGCGGTGCCGTTCCACATGTGGGTGCCCGACGTCTATGAGGGCGCGCCGACGCCGATCACCGGCTATTTGTCCGTCGCCTCCAAGGCCGCCGCGTTTGCCATCGTGCTGCGTATTTTCCTAGATGCCCTGAACCCGCTCTCCGGCATCTGGATCGACGCCGTCCTCGTCATCGCCGTGGCGACCATGGCCCTTGGCAGTTTTGTCGCGCTGGTGCAGACCAATATCAAACGCATGCTGGCCTATTCCAGCATTTCCCATGCGGGGTTTGCCCTGCTTGGGATCATCGCCGGCGGCCCGGAAGGGGTCGCCAGCGTCATGCTCTATCTGCTGATCTATACCTTCATGAACCTGGGCATCTTCGCCATCGTCGTGATGATGCGCAGCGCAGAGGTTCGCGGCGATGAAATCGAAGACTACACCGGCCTGGCGACGGATCATCCCTTTTGGGCCTTGTTGACGCTGATATTCCTATTTTCCCTGGCCAGCATTCCGCCGACCGCAGGGTTCTTCGCCAAATTCTACATTCTAGTCGCATTGGTCGAGCAAGGGTATGTGGCGCTGGCGGTTATCGCCGTGCTCCTGAGTGCGGTGGCCGCCTATTTCTACATCCGCATCGTCATGTTGATGTATATGCGCGCGCCCACCCGGCGTTTCGATCTCGCCCTGAACCCGCCGCTTCGCCTAGCATTATTCGTTACCGGTGCCGGGACGGTCGGGATCGGCCTCGCGCCCGGCTGGTTTCTCGATCAAGCAAAAGGCGCTGTCTTCGCGGAATTTCTTGCCTTTGCGGGTGGTATTTTGCCGTGAAATCAGATACCTTTAGGGCAGGTTGGATTAGTTTTAAGCGATTTTTGTCGGGTTTACCTACATCACGTTACCTCAAGGCCCGACCGCCAAAGGAGCAACGTTGATGCTCTTAGACTATCTACCGGTATTCCTAATGGTGGCTGTGGCGATCGGGCTTTGCCTGTTTATCCTGGCCATGGGGTCGTTGTTGCGACCGTCCAATCCCTATCCAGAAAAGAACCGCCCCTACGAATGCGGGGTCGATCACACGGGCGAGGCCGCTGGCGGTTTGTTCCAAGTCCAATATTTCGTCGTAGCCATTTTGTTCGTCGTTTTCGACGTCGAGGCGATGTTCCTTTTCCCGTGGGCCGTCGTTCTACAGGAAATCGGCTTTATCGGGTATCTGGAAATGTTCGTTTTCATTTTTCTGCTGCTGGTTGGCTTCGCCTATGCCTGGATCAAGGGAGCGCTCGAATGGGAGGACTAGAAAATCGTTTCCCCGATAACGTCTTCTTCAGCACCACCGACAGCATTATCAACTGGAGCCGGAAATCCTCCTTGTGGCCGGAAACCTTCGGTATCGCCTGCTGCGCCATCGAGATGATCTCGGCTGGATGTTCGCGCTATGACCTGGACCGCTTCGGTGTCGTCTTCAGGCCCTCACCGCGACAGTCCGACGTGATGATCATCGCCGGCACGGTGACCAAGAAATTCGCCCCAGTTGTCGTCCGTCTTTACCACCAGATGCCCGAACCACGTTGGGTCGTCGCCATGGGCACCTGCGCCATTTCGGGCGGTGTCTACAATACCTATGCCGTGGTTCAGGGATCTGAGCTGATTGTCCCTGTCGACGTGCATGTGCCGGGTTGCCCGCCCAGGCCCGAGGCGCTCATGCATGGGCTTCTCGTTTTGCAGGAAAAGATCATGCGGACGCATGTCCTGAGGAAGGACCCCGAACACGCGGCGGCGGAGGTTTGATCGTGGCGCGGCCCGCCTTTTGCGACCTAATCATGGAACATTTCGGCGACCGGGTCGGTGACGGTGGGGCCGGTATCGACATGCACAACATCGAGGTGGGGCCGGAAAATGTGGTGGAACTCTGCTGGTTTTTGAAGGATACGCCCGAGTTGTCCTTCGATTTTCTGTCGGACCTGTGTGGCGTGGATTACTACCCCGACAGTCCCCGTTTTGAAGTGGTCTACCACCTCTTTTCCATTGCCCACCAGCACCGCCTGCGCCTGAAGTGCCGGCTCGGGGATCCGCCGCATGCGCCAACCGTGACCGGGGTTTGGTCGACAGCCAACTGGCACGAGCGCGAAACCTTCGACATGTATGGCATCGTCTTTGACGGCCACCCCAATCTCAAGCGAATCTACATGTGGGATGAGTTTGAGGGCTATCCCATGCGCAAGGACTTCCCGCAGCGCGGTTATAAAGATGCCTACAATCCCTTTGGCGAGGAAAGGGAGGGACAATGACCGGCGTTACGGTATTGCAGGAATCTAAACGGGGGGACGGTATATCGCAGGAAGTGCTGCTCAACCTCGGACCCCAGCATCCCAGCACCCATGGCGTGCTGCGGCTCGTCCTGCAAATGAGTGGGGAAATCGTCAAGCGCACCGAGCCCTTCATCGGCTACCTGCACCGCGGCACTGAGAAACTGGCCGAGAACTTCACCTATACGCAGATCTTTCCGCTGACCGACCGGCTGGACTACGTCTGCCCGCCCTCCAACAACCTGGGATTTGCCATTGCGGTCGAACAGCTGCTCGACATAGAGGTGCCCGAACGCGCCCAGTATATACGCGTCGTGATGGTCGAACTCGCCCGGATTTCGGGCCATCTGCTCATCGTCGGTGCACTGCCCATGGACTTGGGCGCGATGACGGTGTTGCTTTACACCATGCGCGAGCGTGAGATGCTCATGGACCTGATGGAAATGATTACCGGCGCGCGGATGCATACCTCTTACATCCGGGTCGGTGGAGTGCGCGAGGACTTTCCCGAAGGCGCGGTCGAACGGATACGGGAATTTTGCGACATCCTCCCCAAAAGACTGGTCGACTACGAACGCCTGGTTGCCAACAATCGCGTTTTCCTGCGGCGTACCAGAGGCGTCGGTGTCATCACCCCGGAGGACGCAATCGACATGGGCTTAAGCGGCCCCAACCTCAGGGCGTCGGGAGTCGACTGGGACATCCGGCGCGACTGCCCCTACGAAATATACGACCGGGTCGACTTCAACGTGATCACCCGCGAGGCCGGCGACTGCTACGACCGTTGGATCTGCCGGGTTGATGAAATGCGCGAGAGCGTCCGCATCATCGAACAATGCCTCGATCAAATTCCCGACGGTGCGTTCCAGGTGGATATGCCGACCATCGCCTACCCCGTGGACAAGGATCAGCTGGCCTGTTCCATGGAAACCCACATCCACCATTTCGAACTGTCGGCCTACGGCTTCAAGGTGCCCAAGGGAGAAGTCTACACCGCCATCGAAGCGCCCAAAGGCGAGCTTGGATACTACGTCATCAGCGACGGCAGCGAGAAACCCTTCCGCATGAAGGTGCGGGCCCCATCCTTCGTGAACCTGCAGGCCCTGGAAGGGAATATTCAGAACATGAAGTACCTCGCCGACCTCATCGCCATGCTCGGCAGCCTGGATCCGGTGATTGCCGAAGTGGATAAGTGAGGTCGCAATTCAAGGTGGTGAAATGCGAAGCGACATGAAGGAACAGATTGAAGGGTTTGTGGCGCGCTATCCGACGCGGCGCTCGGCTATCATGCCCGCCTTGTGCCTTGCCCAGGAATGCGAGGGGTCGTTGCACGGTGAAATCCTCAAAGACATCGCCGATGTGCTGGATGTGCCGGAAATCTGGGTGTACGAGGTCACATCCTTTTATTCTATGTTCCACACCGAGCCGGTCGGGAAATTTCACATTCAACTATGCACCAACGTGTCCTGCTTGCTGTGCCGGGCCGAGCAACTGCTCGACCATCTCGAGTCGCGACTGCAGATCGGCGTGGGCGACACCACGCCAGACGGCCTTTTTACCCTGTCGGTCGTGGAATGCCTGGGGTCTTGCGATACTGCACCGGTTTTCATGGTGAACGAGAAATACCACGAAAATATGAGCGAAGATCGGATCGACGAACTCCTCGACAATTTGGCACAGCGATCGGCAGAGTGACTGGAAATCGGGTATCGCCATGTTCGAAAAGATTCTGCTGAACAATTTGGAGACCCCCGGATGTCACGACATTGGGGTTTATGAGGCCCGTGGTGGCTACAAAGCCATGGCGAGCGTGCTGAACGGCTACTCCGCGACGGATCTGATCGAACTGGTCAAGCGGTCCAATCTGAGAGGGCGCGGCGGGGCGGGATTTCCGACCGGGCTCAAATGGGGCTTCGTGCCGCAAGATACGGATAAACCGAAATATCTCTGTTGCAACGCCGACGAGGGCGAGCCCGGCACCTTCAAGGACCGAGCCCTGATGGAAAGAGATCCGCACGTGATGATCGAGGGCATGGTTATCGCCGCTTATGCCATCGGGGCCGAAATCTCCTATGTCTACATCCGCGGCGAATACACCTTGAGCATCGAGCGGGTCGAGGCGGCGCTAAGCCAGGCCTACGCGAAGGGATACCTTGGCCGGAATATTCTCGGCGCCGGTTTCAACCATGACATCTACGTTCATCGGGGCGCGGGAGCCTATATCTGCGGAGAGGAGACGGCGCTTCTGGAATCAATCGAAGGCCGCAGGGCCCAGCCCAAGTTGAAGCCACCGTTCCCGGCGGTGGCCGGGCTTTATGAATGCCCGACCGTGATCAACAATGTGGAAACCTTCGCCTATCTGCCGCATATCGTCGAAAGGGGGGCGGAGTGGTTCCGCGATATCGGTCCCGAGCGCAGCCCGGGTCCAAAGCTCTATTGCCTTAGTGGACAAATAAACAAACCCGGCCTTTATGAATTGCCAATGGGCATATCGTTGCGGGAAATGGTGGAAGAACATGCCGGCGGCCCCCGTTCCGGCAGGGTAAAGGCTGTCATTCCCGGTGGCGTTTCGGCGCCGATGATCCCGGAAAGCGGCCTCGATGTGGGCATGGATTTCGATTCCCTGGCCGCGGTCGACACTATGCTGGGATCGGCCGGTGTCATTGTCCTCGACGACACCGCCTGTGTGGTGCGGGTCGCGACCCGGATCATGGAATTCTTCAATCACGAGTCCTGCGGCAAATGCACACCGTGCCGGGAGGGCAACGACTGGGCGGCAAAAGTCCTGCGCCGCCTGGAAGCCGGAGACGGACGGCGTGAAGATCTGGACCAACTCGAATTCCTCTGCGGCGCCCTTTTCGGCAATTCCTTTTGCGCCCTGGGCGATGCGGCGGCGTGGTCCCTGAGGGCCGCCCTCAAGCATTTCCGCGAAGAGTTCGAGCGTCACATCGACGAAGGAAAATGCCCGTTCCACTGAGCGCGCGGCCACAATAGAAAGGCTGGGTTCATATGGCCAACGTAACAATTGACGGTATTGCCCGTGATGTTCCCGATGGTACGCTGGTCCTTGAGGCCGCACTCGCCCAAGGCATCGACGTGCCGACGTTCTGCTACCAGAAACGGCTGACGCCGCTAGCGTCATGCCGCATGTGCCTGGTCGCCATCGAAGGCATTCCAAAACTGCAACCGGCCTGTGCCACGCGGGTTATGGACGGCATGGTCGTCCATACCACGACCGAGAAAGTTGCCGAAGTCCGCCAGAGCATGCTTGAACTGCTGCTGGCCAACCACCCGCTCGACTGCCCGATCTGCGACAAAGCCGGCGAATGCGAGCTGCAGGACATGGTTTTCGAATACGGGGCCGGGGTCAGCCGCTTTCGCGATGACAAACGCGTTTTCCGGAGCCAGGATCTGCCGCTCAACAAGGTGATAATCTTCAACGCCAACCGCTGCATCCA
>CAXMPN010000081.1:7845-8107 GCA_964195195.1 Pontiella sp.
CGTCGCGCTGGGCACCATCGAAAAAGGCATGGACAGCGAAATTACGGGCTTCGAAAACAGCCTGGAAAGTTGCGACCACTGCGGCAATTGCATTGAAGTCTGTCCCGTCGGCGCACTGATGAGCCAGCCCTACCGCTACAAGTCGCGCCCTTGGGATCACGTTGAAACCGATACCACCTGCCCGTTCTGCGGCACCGGTTGCAGGTTTACGGTCGGCACGCGGGAAGGCCAATTGGAGCGGGTGAGATCCAAATACGAAACC
>CAXMPN010000082.1:0-8100 GCA_964195195.1 Pontiella sp.
CATGAAGCGTGGTGGTTTTTCCTGCGCCGTTGGGTCCTATGAACCCGACCGTTTTCCCTGATTCCACCTTGAAGCTAACGTTATCCAAGGCTTGGTGGATGTGTTTGCCATGCTTGAACGACACGGACAGTGAGTCGATTTCAATGGGAATATTCATGGTAGGAGATTAGACATTCAGCATGCGAGAGACAAGCATGTTGCTCGTTCAGTTGAATCTATGTCTGGAAGGGTTATGTGCACAAAAAAAGGGCGTCACAGGACGCCCTTTTTTTTGAGTTCTCTGTGAATTAGAGAGCGTGACCAGTTTGGTTGCAAGTCGGGTCGGTAGTTTCAGTACCCACAGTGTAGGTACCGGAAGCCGGGCATACCGGAAGACCGCTCTTGATGTAAACAACAGCTTCGGTCATTGTGGCCGCCGTTGCGTTGTTATCCATCATGTGCTGTTCAGTACCCGCTGCAATCATGCGCAGGTTGTTTACACATGCTTTCGTGCGGGAATTGTCGCGCGCCTTCTGAAAGGAAGGAATACCGATTGCTGCGAGCAGACCGATAATTGCAACTACGATCATGATTTCTACCAGGGCGAATCCCTTTTTGTTCATTTTCTTCATTTTATTTTCTCCGTTATATTTAGCTATTGCTTCATTTAGATTGCCTGCCTTGAGCTCACCTCAATTTCTCGTTCAGACAGAGCTTATAAAGCGAGTACCGTGCCAAGATTTTATTTTAGGTAATTCCCCACGCATTTATCCGTGGAAATAGCCGCTGGAAAAGGAACATAAACTGCGAAAACAAAGGGAATCAGGCCCTTTCATGAAGGATATAAAAATAATGAGTAGCAACTGGATCGAGGGGGCACCGCTCCGGAAATTCACCAGTATTGAAAATAAATAGTCCTCGAATCCCGGAAACAGCCTGTCTGAAATAAAAAAAACGCCCCGTTGCGAGGGGCGTTTTTCGTGGATTGAGGAGTTTTTCCGATCTAGGAGTTTTGTTCCTGTTCCCCTTCGGGGAGTTTGCGGTATAGCGTAGCCAGGCTGATGTCGAGTTCCTTGGCTGCGGCGGCCTTGTCGCCCCCCATGGAGTTGATCACCGTTTTCAGATATTCTTTTTCCTTGGCACGCAGGAACGCTTTGAGGGACTTGCCCTTTTCGAATTCCCCCGTCAGTGCGGCGTTTTGGGCTCCCGGATTTTCCTCGTAGGATACAATCAGCTTTGAAGGCAGCGTTTCCTTGGTGATCTTGTTGTCATGTAGAAAGGTGAGGCAATGTTGAATGACATTCTGCAGCTCGCGCACATTGCCGGGCCAGGTATAGTTTTGGAGTATGGAGAGCACGGCGTTGTCGATGGTGGGAAACTCAGCACCCTCCATTTCCAGGGCGATAAAGTGCTGGGCGAGGGGCAGGATATCCTCTGGGCGCTGCTTGAGCGGGGGGATGTCGATAGAAATCACGCTCAGGCGATAGAACAAGTCTTCGCGGAACGATCCCTCCTTGACCATCGCTTCAAGGTTGCGGTTTGACGCCGCTAGAATGCGCACATCGACATCAAACTCTTCGGTGCCGCCCACCTTGCGGATCTTCTTGTTCTGGATGACCCGCAACAGCTTCGATTGCAGTGCGTGGGGGATCGAATTGACTTCATCGAGGAACAACGTTCCGCCCTTGGAGGCTTCGAAAAGACCTTCCTTGGTGGCGTTTGCTCCGGTGAAGGATCCCTTGACGTGGCCGAACAGCTCGGATTCGATGAGCGTTTCCGGAAGGGCCGCGCAGTTGACCGGAAGAAAGGGGCCTTCGGAACGGGCGCTGTAGCTATGTACTGCCTCCGCGACCAGCTCCTTGCCGGTTCCGCTTTCGCCGGTAATCATGATCGTGGTCTTGGTCGGTGCAACCCGTTTGATCATCTCGCACACGTTGATCATCTGATCGCTTACGGCAACGATATTCCCGAAATACTGCTTGGTTTCCACATGAGTGTCGCCACTGAGCTGTTCAGCGATGGACTTCTGGTAGTCGAGCGCACGCTTTACGGTTTCGAGCAGTTCGTCGATCTTGAATGGTTTAGGGATATAGTCGAACGCGCCTTCCTTCATGGCCTCGACCGCCGTGGCGACGGTGGCATAAGCGGTGAGCATGATGACGCCGATATGGGGGCGCATCTGACGGGTTCTTTTGAGCAGCTGCATGCCGTCGACCGGCTCCATTTTAATGTCGGAGATCAGCAGGTCGAATTTATCGGATTTCAGTAACTTTTCGGCCACGCTTCCGTTTTCGGCCAGCTGCACATCGTATCCCTTGGAAAGCAAGATCTTGTTGAGCAAGCTCAGTATGGTCGGATCGTCATCCGCTATGAGTATTTTGGCCATCCTTTAAATCTCTCCCTCTGGTATTCAGATGGTCTATATAACCCTGATTTTCCCCGATTGAGTCAAGCTTAATGATGGATCGAAGGTCATGCGGGGAGAATTCCGCGAAGTCGACGAAATTGCTGATGACGCTGTCCATTCTGGCTGAGGCATCTTCGATGTGTTCGAAGAGTTCGCGCCGGTCGTTTCTGCGGGGGCTGTTGGGCAACCAGTCCGCCGCCGTGGCTTTGTCCTCGTAGTGACGCAATAACTGGACCGATGCGGAAAGGGTGGCGAGTGGCGCCTGGATTTCGTGCGCCATCTCTCCGGCAATGCGTGTTGCGCTGGTGATGCGTTCGACTTTCTGTAGTTGGCGGAAAGTCTTCAACGCATCGGTAATATCGGTAAACAGCAACATCGTGATCGTGATATCACTGTTCTTTCGACCCTCCGCTCCCGGCAGGGCGGCTTCCGTGATTCGCATATCTCGCGTCGTATAAGAAACCGGCAGGGGTGTCTTGGCTTCGCGAATCAGGTAAGTTGAACGTCCAAAGGATTCGGGGATCGGCTGGCCGTCCCTATGACACAGTTCAGTGAATATTTTAGTGCGTAGGGACTGACCCGGTGTATTCAGCGCGGTGCATGCGGGATCGTTTGCGTAGACGATCAACCCTTCGGTGTTTAGCAACAGCATGGGAACCGGGATACTTCCCAGTAGCGTGGATGTGGTTTCGGCCAATGCCTGTTCATGGGTATGGATGAACGTGCAGCGTTTGGCGATATAGATACCGGACGCGCTGAATAACGCAAACACCAGACTGCGAACCAGAATGGAAAGCCAGCTGGAATCCATGTCGAATACGGTTTGCGCCGGGACAGATTCACCAACCAGTCTATAGGACAGCATGGTGGCCATCAGTGCATAGACGACCATCGCCAAGATCGTGATCTCCATCGCCTGCTTCGGAGTGCCCACGATACCGGCCGACAGGATGACCAGCGGATAGAGCAGGGTGAAGTGGCTATGGACGCCTCCCGTAAAATATACGAGACCAGTCACCAGTACGAGATCGACAATGAATTGGCGCGGCGCAAGCGCCCTGCTCCGCAACCAGAGCGAGTAGGGTATGGTGATGATGAACGCGACTCCCATACAGGCATAGAATACGGCATCGTCGTTGGGCAGCTGGAACGAGACGAGGACCAGCAGACCGAGGACGCCCAGTCGCGCGATGAGCATCGTAGTCCGTTCCGGCCAGGACGTAGTGTTTTCGGGATCCGTCATGGCATGTCCTACATCGATACCACTTCGCTCATCTTGAAGATCGGCAGGAACATCGCGACGACGATCGTGCCGATCACCCCGCCGATGAATACCATCAGTAACGGCTCGATCATGGAGGTTAAACCGCTCACCATGGTTTCCACCTCGCTTTCATAGAAATCGGCAACCTTTTCCATCATCTCTTCGACCTGCCCGGTTTTTTCGCCCGCCGACAGCATGTGCACGAGCATGCGCGGATAGTACTTGTTCGGTTCCAAGGCAAACGAAAGAGGCTGGCCCTCCTCGATGGTCTTCCTTGCTTCGATCAGCGAATCTCCAATCACGCGGTTGCCGGTGGCCAAACCGACGATCTCCAGCGATTCCATGATCATTACACCACTGTGCAGCAACTGTGAAAAGGTGGAGGCAAAGCGGCTCACCGCGACCTTGATGGCCAACTGCCCGAGGATCGGGAAGCGCAACTTGAATTCATCGACCTTGTATTGCCCCTTGTCGGTCTTGTTGTATCGCTTGAAGCCGTAGATCAGCGCGGAAATCAGCGAGACGGCGATCCACCAGTATCGGGTCAGCAGGTGGCTGAAATCGAGCAGCGCCTGGGTGAGTCCGGGCAGCTCGGCCCCAAAGTCAGAAAACATTTCGGCAAAGACCGGTACCACAAACATGATCAGTGCCGTGGCCAGAGCGAGTGAGACAATGATCACGACCGTTGGATACATCATGGCGGATTTTACTTTGGCACGCAGGCGGTTGCTCGATTCCAGAAATTCGGCCACGCGGGCGCAGGTTTCGGGAAGAATACCACCGACTTCGCCGGCGCGCATCATGCTGATATACAATTCATCGAAAATAGTTGGATAGAAGGCGATCGACTCCGAATACATAGCTCCTCCTTCAACCCGGGTGCGGATTCCGCTGATGACCGGCTTGAAATTCTTGTCGTCTGTCTGTTCCTCCATGGCGCACAAGGTCTGTACCAGCGGCATCCCGGCCGAAAGCATGGCCGAAACCTGGCGCGTGAATACCGAGAGTTCCTTGAGTCGTATCTTACGGGCTCCCCGGACTATTGGGAGGCCGCCCTTGGCGGTGATTTTCTTGGTTGCCATATCGGTTCCTTAATTAATGCTTACTGGTCACGCGCATGATTTCCTCGATGCTGGTCATGCCTTCGCGAAGGCGGTCCAGTCCGGCATCGCGGAGAGTGCGCATTCCGTTATCGATAGCGATTTTTGCAATGGCATCCGCCTCGGGATTGGTCAATATCGTGCGGCGGATAGCATCGTTTACCAGCAGAATTTCCATCAAGGCACCGCGGCCCTTGTATCCGATACCGTTGCATTTTGGGCAGCCGGCCGTCTGATAGAATTGCGTTCCTTCGAAAAGGGCGGGATCAATGCGGTTTCTCTTGAGAATCTCCAGCGGGATGTCGATTTCCTTCTTGCAGACGGGGCATAGCTTTCGGTAGAGGCGCTGCGCCTGGGTCAGCAATAGGGAGGAGGACAGCATAAAGGGTTCGATGCCCATATCCGTCAGCCGGGCGATAGCTCCGGCGGCATCGTTCGTGTGCAGGGTGCTCAAAACCATGTGTCCGGTGAGCGCCGCCTCGACGGCAATCGTTGCGGTTTCGCCATCGCGAATTTCGCCGACCATCACGACATCCGGGTCCTGACGAAGAATGGAGCGAAGGGCGGATGCAAATGTCAGCCCAACAGCGGGATTGATCTGCACCTGATTGATTCCGTGGAGCTGGTATTCCACCGGGTTTTCCGTGGTAATAATATTGGTGCCGACTATGTTGATCTGTTGCAGGGCGGAATAGAGTGTCGTGGTTTTTCCGCTACCGGTAGGACCCGTTACCAGAATCATGCCGTAGGGCTGGGAGAGCGCGTAGTCAAAATTATCGTAGGAAACCTGATCCAGTCCCAGCGCATCCAGGCTGGGCGCCAGTGCGGTCTTGTCGAGAATACGCATAACCACTTTTTCGCCGTGAACGGTTGGCAGCATGCTCACGCGAACATCCACTTCCTTGCCGAGGGCCTTGATTTTGAACCGGCCGTCCTGCGGGATTCTGCGTTCGGCGATGTCGAGCTGCGACATAATCTTCAGACGTGAAATAATGGCGTTCTGGAGGTTTTTCGGGGGGCTTGGGGATTCGTACAGCACACCATCGACGCGGTTTCTCAAGCGCACGGTCTTTTCCATCGGTTCAATATGGATATCCGATGCGTGCTTGCGCAGCGCTTCGATCAGGATGGAATTGACGATCCGGATCACCGGAGCCTCACCGGCATTTTCCATTACCTCGTCGAGGCCGGCTTCGTCCAGGCTTTCCTGTCCGACTTCGACATCGTCTTCGTCGGCCATGTCCTTTAGAATGTCTTCAAGAGCCCGGCCTGAGCTATCGGCGAGGGAGGCGGAAACCTCGGTAATTTCCTTTTCCAGTGCAACGAGCGGAACCAGTTCAAGCTGGGTGCTCGAAGTAATGGTGTCGCGCCCAACGATATCAAATGGGTCGGCCATGGCCACCGTGAGCTGCGTTCCGGTTTTACAAACCGGAAGCGCCTTAAGTTCCTTCCATTTATCCTTTGGCAACAGTTCAAGCAGGGATGAATCCGGGGAGAAGGACTTGAGCGAGATGGGCCGAAGGTCGAGATAGGCTGCCGTCGCCAGAACCATGTCCACATCGGAGATGACTCCTTGCTCGATCAGAAGCTGATCGATCGGTACCTGCTTTTCACGGGCTTCCTTCTCGGCCTCTTCGAATATTTCGGCTTCAACGGGCCTTACCTGTTTCAGGCAGTCCATCAGGCTTTTAGCGCGTGTCTTCATAATTGATTCCTGTATTCCGATATAGTTGATTGCCTACTCATAAGCATTACCCATGCCTACCCCGCGAAAAGGGAGTCGGTTCGTGATATTTATCGCCTGATCGGCCTGCTTGTATCGGGTCGTGGCCAGTGGGGCTGTTGGAGTAATGTCCCGACTCCGGGGATAGCGAATGTGTGTCATGGGGCGTAACGTCATTTGGTTTCTGGCCTGCTTCATGCTTAAAAATGAGCAGCTTTAAACGGGAGCATATGACATGGCTGAAGCACAAAATGTAATAGAAGATAACCTTGCTGACAGCATTGCGATGCTGGAACAGATTCTGGAGGTCATGCCCCAGGACGCCGACGCTATTCACGCGCTCTACAGTGCCTATCGTAAAACCGGGAAAAACGAACAAGCCTTCGAATATTTGAGCCGACTCATTGATGTGTGCATTGGAGGCAACGATACCTCCCAGGTGTCGTTCATTCAGCGTGAACTCGCGCATTTTGATGAGGTGTATCCCTCTGAAGTTGCCGCACAGAATGCACGGATTCGCATGCTTGCAGATGCATCCGCGCCTACCATGCAGGGGGGATCTTCACGGAGCGAAGAAAGCCCTTCGGCCGGGATCCGTGCCAAGGAAACAGACATCAGCGAAGAACTGGCGCTTGCCTGGCGGCTTTACGAAGAAGGACAGCTTGCACAGGAAGAGTATTCCAGCGTTCTGCACGATCTGACCGAGGTGTCATCGAAGGTATTGGATGTGCCGATCAGCGTATTGCATGTCTTGAACGATCGCGGGTTCACACAGATGACCCGTTTGATGAACCACTTGTCCAACCGATCGGGCGTTCCGGCTATCATGCTTTCGAATTTTGAACTGTCGGAGGATGTTGCCAAAGCGCTGCCTGTAGAATTGGCCGCTCACGACGGAGCATTGCCTTTCGCCTTTTTTGGCGACGACTTACTGGTTGGAGTCCTTAACCCATTCAACCATTCGCTGGCTGACAAGGTAGAGTCCATCAGCGGACACCGGTGCCATACCTATCTGGTGGATCCGGAGGACTACGACCTTGCCCTGGGCCAACTGCGCACGCTTGCGGCTAAGCGCTAGTCGTTGACATCCACGGTGAGTGTTTTTCGCTCGCCCTTGTATTCAACGACCACGTCGTATGCGCGTACTTCCACCACCGCCACCTTATCAACGATCTGGCCGGGATGCATCTGTTCCCCGTTGATGATGGCAAAGCTTTCCAGTCCATCGGTGGATGTGCCGAAGCCCGTGAGCTTGAGCCGGGGCCATCTCACCTTATCGGAGGAGCCCGCACTGGAGACCATACTCTTCAAGTTATCGAGCGGGGAGGGTTGCGGGGTAGGTGCTGCGACGGGCTCCTCGGTTTGCGGGGCGAGGGTACGAACCGTCATAGCTTTAGCCTTCGCAACGAGTTGGGAAAACCCGAGTCCCTTTTCGCCAGGTTCAGCCTGTGTTTTATTTGCATGATTCATCATCAGCACACTGGCTAAAAGCAATCCGGCAATCAGAAGCAACATGGTAATGAGCATGGTCCATGGGGAAGGCGCCTCCTGCCCATCGTATATTTCATCCTGTATTTCGGGGGTGTTGCTTAAATCGCTCACAATAGTACTCCTGCCATCGTAAATT
>CAXMPN010000083.1:0-7342 GCA_964195195.1 Pontiella sp.
CACGAACTGTCGCTCCATTGCCAAACACGCTTTACGGTGGCGGACGACGGAACCGTCGTCTGGGAATTTGCCGTTCCGGTGGGCGAAGGCCGTCTGATCACCCTCAAGGCCGCGCTGCAACTGCACCCGGACACCAATGCCATTCAACTCAGTTTTCTTCGCGAGCAGGCGGGCACCGACCCCGAATATCTCCCGGACGACGAACCGATCACGCTCATCCTGCGCGCGGACATCGAAGACCGATGCAATCACGAGGTCACCAAGGCGTTCGCCGGCCTCCAGGATCATTGGCCCGAAGCCATCGATGCCTCCGGTGACCGCTTTACCTTTGCGCCGGCCTCCGACCGCAGGCTGAGCATCACGCTGGAAAACGGAGAATTCCATTCCGAGCCGGAGTGGTGTTACAGGATCGGACATCCCGAAGACGAGGCGCGAGGCATTGACGGCGCTTCGGATCTATTCAGCCCGGGCTACTTCAAGGTCGACCTGCCCGGTAATACCCGCACGGCCCTGGTTGCCGCAATCAACGGCGAACCGGAGTTCGCCGAGTCGGTGCTGGACATCGACGCTCCTGAACGATCGATCGAGGAATCCATGCATATGGCCATGAAACAGTTCATCGTCCAACGCGACGATTTCCTGACGGTCATCGCCGGCTACCCGTGGTTCCTCGACTGGGGACGCGATACGCTGATCTGCCTGCGCGGCATCATTGCCGCCGGGTTGCTCGATGAGGCGGAAAGCATCCTGCTCCAGTTTGCCCAGTTTGAAAAGGGAGGCACCATTCCCAATATGATCCGCGGCAACGACGATAATAACCGCGAAACCTCGGATGCCCCATTGTGGTTCTTCGTGGCCTGCAACGAACTGATGCTGGCCATGGGCAATCGTTCGCTGCTCAAGAAAAAATGCGGAAAACGCACCCTGCAACAAGTGCTGGTCTCGCTGGCAAGCGGGCTGATTAAGGGGACTGAAAACGGTATTACGCTCGATCCTGCATCCGGACTGATCTTCAGTCCTTCGCATTTCACCTGGATGGACACCAACTATCCTGCGGGAACACCGCGCGAGGGCTACCCTATCGAGATTCAGGCTCTGTGGCACTACGCACTCACGCTGCTGGCCGAGATCGACTCTTCGCCGGAATGGGCGCATCTGGCAAAACAGGTTGCCGCCTCGATCAACGATCTCTTTGTCGTGCGTGCCGATGACTTCACCTATCTGGCGGACTGTCTGTCAGCAGCACCTGGAACGGGTGCACATGCAGCGGAGGTAGACGATGCGTTGCGTTCCAACCAGCTGTTGGCCGTTACGCTGGGTGCCGTCGAGGATCCATCGCTGCGCAAAAGCATCGTGGAAGCCTGCGAACAGCTCCTGATTCCCGGCGCCATCCGCAGCCTGGCCGACCGGCCGGTACGCCAGCCGGCACCGGTCTACAACGACGGGCAATTATTGAACGATCCCGAACATCCCTATTGGGGGAACTATACCGGTGATGAAGACACTCGCCGCAAGCCGGCCTATCATAACGGAACCGCCTGGACGTGGCCCTTCCCCTCCTATGCCGAAGCCCTTGCGATGGTCTACGGTGAGGCGGCGCACGATACCGCGCTCGCTATTCTGGGGAGCGCGTCCGACATCATCAACCGCGGCTGCCTGCGGCAGTGTCCGGAGGTCATCGACGGCAACACACCGCACACCCAGCGCGGTTGCGGCGCGCAGGCCTGGGGCGTGACGGAGCTATACCGGGTGGTCAAGCAACTAAAGAAATGAGTATGTGCTTGTAAAGGATACCGCCGGTTGTTTTCATCGTTTCAGGAAAAGAGGTTGCCCATGGCCACGAAGAGCAAAAAAAAAGCGAAGAAACCGCGCATATTGATCGTTACGCCGGAAATCACGTATCTGCCCGAAGGCATGGGGAACATGACCAACAAGCTCTCGGCCAAGGCAGGCGGCCTCGCCGATGTCTCTGCGTCGCTGGTTTCGGCCCTCTACGAACTCGGAGCGGATGTGCACGTGGCCCTTCCTCACTACCGGAAAATGTTCCATGTGGACATCGGCGATTTTATCGATAACGAGCTGCTGATCTATAAAAGCAAACTGCCGGACGACCGCATTCATCTGGCCGAAGACCGTATCTTCTACTATCAGGACCGTGTCTACAGCAACATGGAAGACACCGATCTGAAGATTGCCCTCGCCTTCCAGCGCGAAGTCATCAACAACATCATTCCAACCGTCAAACCCGACCTGATCCACTGCAACGACTGGATGACCGGCCTGATTCCGGCCGAAGCGCGCATGCTCGGCATCCCGAGTCTGTTTACCTTCCACAACATCCATACCGTCAAAACCACGCTTGCCCACATCGAAGACCGCGGAATCGATGCGGCGGAATTCTGGAGCAACCTGTATTACACCTGGCCGCCCAGCAACTATTTTGATGCGCGCGAATCCAATCCGGTCGATCTGCTTTGCAGCGGGGTTTTCAGCTCTCACTTCATTAACACGGTCAGCCCGACCTTCATGAAGGAGATCGTCGATGACGTGCACAGCTTTGTTCCGAAAAACATCCAGTGGGAAGTGGCCAGCAAGTACCATGCGGGTTGCGCCTCCGGCATACTGAATTCGCCCGATGCCTCCAGCGACCCCGAAACCGACCCCTATCTGGTGGAACGCTACGGCGTACTCGACCATCACGAGGCCAAGCGGAAGAACAAGGTCTACATGCAGGAGCGACTGGGCCTCGAAATCAATCCCGACGCCCCCATGCTCTTCTGGCCTTCGCGTCTCGACCCGGTTCAGAAGGGATGCCAACTGGTCGCCGAAATCCTTAGCAAGGTCATCAGCAAGTACTGGGACCAGGGTCTCCAGGTGGTCTTCGTGGCGAACGGCGCCTATCAGCAGGTCTTCCACGACATCGCCTACGCACACGACCTCTACAAACGAGTTGCGGTGTGCAACTTCGAGGAGGGTCTTTCGCATATCGGATTTGCCGCCTCCGACTTCATGCTGATCCCCTCGCTGTTCGAACCCTGCGGACTGCCCCAGATGACCAGCGCCATTTACGGATCGCTCCCGATCGCCCGCGATACCGGCGGTCTGCGCGACTCCGTCAGCAACATGGATGTGGCGAACAACACCGGCAACGGATTCCTGTTCGAAAACTACGACGCCAGCGGCCTCGAATGGGCCATCGACCAGGCTATGGAATTTTACAGCCTCGATGTGCATACGCGCGGGGTGCAAGTCGGGCGCGTCATGACCGAAAGCAAGGAACGCTTCAATCACACCGTAACGGCGCAAGCCTATATCAACATCTACGAGCAAATGCTTAACCGACCGCTGGTCGACGAAGTGTTTGAAAAGACAGGCAAGGTAACTAAATGAGAGACCCAAAGCTAACAAAGCTTTCGGATGACCCGTGGTTGGAACCCTACCAGGGAGAGCTCCAGCATCGCGCCGACCATGTCCGGTATATGGAAGATCACCTGACCGGCGGAAACATCACGTTGAACGAGTTTGCCAATGCCCACGAACACTACGGGCTTCATTTCCGGGACGGCAAGTGGACCTTCCGTGAATGGGCACCGAATGCCACGGCGATCTATCTGGTGGGTGACTTTTCGCAGTGGCAGCAACTCGACCAGTTCGCCCTGCATTACGGTGACGGGCATGGGGTCTGGGAGATCGATTTACCGGCCGATGCGCTGAAGCATGGCGATCTCTATAAACTTAAGATGTACTGGCCCGGCGGCGAGGGCGAGCGGCTTCCCGCCTGCACCCGGCGAGCCGTACAGGATCCTGAAACGCATGCCTTCACGGCCCAGGTATGGCATCCGGACAAACCCTACGTGTGGAAATTCCCCCATCCCTCCACCCCCATCGAAGCGCCGTTGATCTACGAATCGCATATCGGCATGGCCCAGGAGGATGCGAAGGTTGGGTCCTACCTGGAATACAAGGAAACGATCCTCCCGCGCATTATTGCAATGGGTTACAACACGGTCCAGTTCATGGGCATCATGGAACATCCCTACTACGGCTCTTTCGGATACCATGTCTCCAATTTCTTTGCGGCGTCGTCGCGCTTCGGCACCCCCGAGGAACTCAAGGAATTGATTGACGCCTGCCACGAAGCCGGACTGGCGGTCATCATGGACCTGGTTCACTCACACGCGGTCAAGAACGAGGAGGAGGGTCTATCGTGCTTCGACGGAACGCTCTATCAATACTTTCATGAGGGCGACCGGGGTGATCACGATGCGTGGGATTCACGCTGTTTCGATTACGGAAAATCGGATGTGCTGCACTTCCTGCTCTCCAATGCCCGGTACTGGCTGGATGAGTACAACTTCGATGGCTATCGGTTCGATGGCGTAACGAGTATGCTCTACCACCACCGCGGCCTTGGAACCGGATTCGGCAGCTACGAGAACTATTTCGACGGCTCCATCGACATCGATGCCCTCGCCTATCTGGCCCTATCGAACAAACTCATCCATGAAGTCAGGCCCGCAGCGATCACGGTGGCGGAGGATGTGTCCGGTATGCCCGGGCTCGGTGCACCTCAAGAGGAAGGCGGCTGCGGATTCGACTACCGGCTCGCCATGGGCGCCCCCGACTGCTGGTTCAAGCTGGCCAACGATATTCCCGACGAAGAATGGAATATGAACTGGTTATATCATGAATTGACCAGTCATCGCGCTGACGAGCAGGTGATCAGCTACGTGGAATCGCACGACCAGGCATTGGTGGGCGGCAAGACCTTCATCTTCGAACTGATCGACAAGGAGATGTACTATCATATGCATCGCGAAGACCAGAACGTGCTGGTCGACCGCGGCATTGCGCTGCACAAAATGGCCCGGCTGGCCACGCTGGCCGCCGCTTCACATGGATATCTCAACTTCATGGGGAATGAGTTCGACCATCCCGAATGGATCGACTTTCCCCGGGAGGGCAATAGCTGGTCCTACCACTACGCCCGCCGTCAATGGAGCCTTCGTGAGGACCCGGATCTCAAATACCATTTTCTGGCGGACTTCGATCAGGCCATGGTCAATTTGGTTCGCGACCGCAACATTATCGGACATATACCCGTAACGTTCCGCCTGATTCATGATGGCGACAAGGTCATGGCCTTTGAACGAGATGGTTTGGTTTTCGTGCTCAACTTCCATCCGTCCAATTCCTATACAGACTATGGCATTGACGTCTCCTCCGGTACCTACCGCCTGATTCTCAATACCGATGATCCCGCGTTCGGTGGATACGATCTGGTTAAGGGCGATCAAGCGTATGAGAGCATCGCTTTCAACGATGGCGAAAACGACCGCAACCAGATCAAGATCTACATCCCTGCTCGTACGGGCTTCATATTCGAGCGGCAATAGGATTCCCTTCAGGTACGTGCATCCACGGTTGCGACCGGGAACTAAGCGATCGGTTTTCGCCCGACTCGGCGGTCCATTCGAAAAGCATCTCGCGCAACTAGGTTCCAAACCGATCCTTCCGAATGCTTTGTAACATTATACCCACACCCCATTGGTTCGGCACGATTTATGCTTTCTTTTGTTATACATTTAACCTTTAGACCAAAGAGACCGTAATGGACCATGCAAAACAGACCCACGGCTCGGCCTTCGCGCCCATCGAAGAGCCCGCGCTAAATCACGCACTCAACGAGCTCGGCCGCTCCATCAATCTCCTCACCACCTACGGGAAAAACCATCCGGCAGCTGCGAAAGCGCTGAATGGAACCTATCTGGCCTTCCAGAATCTTTTTTCCGAACGAAAAAAACTTATGATCGGCGCCTTTAATGGGGTCCTGCTGATTGATGAACAGACGGTTCAAACCGCAGGCACGCTACAGAAATCGCTGGAGCGTAAGCTGGTTCGTCTGAACATAACCGGACTGCGTATTGCCCGCGGCATCTCCCAGGAGGAGCTGGAGCAATTAGCCGAATTGCTGTCTTTCAACGATGCCGATACGTTCCAAAACAGCATGGGAAATAGCGGCATGAGCCATATCGAGACCGAGAACGCCCGCCTCCAGACCGTCCGGGAAGGGCAGACCGTGGCCAATGAAAGCGATCTCGCCGGCCTGGCGGACGGCGGAGTCCTTGTGTTGGAGGACGAAACGTCCGAATCTCCCCATCAGGATGGCCAAGGTGCCGGGGTCCATGTTGAGCAGATTGTAGCTTTTCTTAAGGGCGATATTGATGCCGATACCGGAACGGTGGACGATGAATTGTCCAAGCTGGCCTCGGATCCCGAGCGGCTCGGTCAGATGATCATGGAATCCGTGTCCATTCGCCAGAAGGCCACTGAGCTTTCCGGGGAATCCCTCAACGACATTATCCTCGGTTGCCTTCGCCGCACGTATGACGGTCTTAGAAAACAATCGGCATTTCAATCCAGTGAAGGCAAAGCCGAGTTGCAGCAAGCCCTGCTGCTCCTGGAGGAAAGCGTGCTCAAGCAAATGCGCGGACTGGCCGGCGAAGACGATCCCGAGCTGGATCGGCAGATCGTCCAGGCCATGCGCGAAATGGACGACGAATTGAATTTTGAGGTCGCTGCGGCGCAATATATGGAACACCGCGAAGCGATCAAGCTGAACAAGGATAAACTCCAACATTTTATACAGTCACAGGGTCCTGAAGCAGCCGAAGTACTGCTGGCGGACGCGGGCTTCCCCGAAAACGATTGGCGAAAAATCGTGATCGACAGCGGAAAGAGCGGGGCGGGCGATGGAGCAGCCCTCTCTTCAGGACTCGATACGCTTGCGACGGTGTTTGAAAAACTCGAACAACTGATGAAGTCGGAGACCGCCCATGCTTCGCAGGTCAAGGAGCTGCTCGGCCAAGCCAACGATAATATCGACGACAGCATCGACCACACCAGAGAAAAGCTGGAGGCCCTCTCTCAGCAAATCAAAGAAGGCGAAGCCGCAACCATCGGCGGACAGGCCCGCAGCATGTCGCGCGAGGAATTGCTGGCAGCGCTTTCCGAGGTCGCACAGGAACTTATTCAACCCCTGACCGCCGTCAATGCCTCGGTGGAAATGATGCTTCACGGGTACGTCGGCAGCATCACGGATGAACAGCACGACCTGCTCACACTGGCAGCCAACAGCGGCGAACATCTGAAGTTTCTGATGAATATGCTGGTCGATATCGTCGGATGCCCCACCAACAAGGGAATTGACATGATTCAAACCCTGGTGGCTTTGTGCCCATTGCTGGGTCTTATGGGTACTGTAACCGGGATGATCAAGGTGTTTGGAGTTCTCGCCGTATCGGGTTCAGGCAATGTGCGAGCAATGGCTGGTGGCGTGTCT
>CAXMPN010000083.1:7352-7782 GCA_964195195.1 Pontiella sp.
AGCGAACAGGTCATCCTGATGCAGGATGATGCGGAGGGACAGGAAAACCTGCCCCTGCGGTTCGGGTAGTTTACGGGACGGGGATTAGGTTACCCCGTCACCCCGACTCATGACCACCTTGCCGGTTCGAACCAGTTCGATGATCTTGAACTGCCCGATCATCTCCTCCAAGGCATCGATCTTGGCGGGATCTCCCACGACCTGGAGCATCATGGACGTCGTCGTAAGATCCACTGTTTTGCAACCGAAGTGCTCGGCAATCTGGAGGGCTTCCGAACGGTCATCCCGGTCAACGGCTATCTTGATCAGCCCCATCTCCTTGGTGACCGACTCATCGTAGGTATGGTCGATACAATGCAGGACATCGATCAGCTTCGAAAGCTGCTTGATGATCTGATCAAACCCGTCCGGGGCCCCGCTGCAGCTGATC
>CAXMPN010000084.1:0-7693 GCA_964195195.1 Pontiella sp.
CCAGTACGCCATAAAATCGGAGGGCCGGCCGGTGTGCCAGCTTGCTTCCCGAAGGGAGGTGCTCCTGTTGCTTCGTTTCCAGTTGACGGTGCTCGCGGCGGATAATGAACCCGTAAACGATCGGTAGGGCCAGCACGGGCCAGCTGCATCCGAGCAGGGGGACGCGCATGGCGGCCATGTGGGTGGTCAGGAAGGCGATGGAGAATATCCCGAGCATGATCAGCCCGTAAACGGTCGAAGCGGTGTGGGGATTTCCCAGTTTGGCCGGATCAAACTTCCGCGGGAAGATCAGCACCATGAGGGCAAGAATCAGCAGGTTGAACACGTTTGAGCCGAGCATGTTCCCGGTGGCAAGGTCGGCACCCTGGGCCAAATCAACATTCTGGATGACGGAAGTCAGTGATACGACCAGTTCCGGCAGGCTGGTGACCCCGGCCAGAAAGACGAGACCGATCAATCCGCTTCCCAGACCGGTGCGATCGCCCAGCGCATCGCCGTAGATGCTCAGCCGGATGCCGGATAGAACCACCACGGACGCGACCGCCAGAAAAGCGCCTATCAGTCCGGACTGTGTTCCGATCAGTTGTTCAAATAATAGCATGGGAAGGTTGTACAGGAGTTCGAGACTGCGGCACATCCTTTTTTAGGGAAGTATTCTGTGTAATCGCCAAATCCGGGCGTTGTACGGCGGTCGTCTTCTCAGGCATTTTATCCGGTGCACCTTGAAACTCCTGTTTCCCGCATGACGAGTGCGGGGGATCTGATCGAAGGATCCGAAGTACGTGCTATGGTGGAGGTTGGAACGATACTCCTTTAGATGAATGTCTAAAGAGACGAGTAAGAGGGACTAGCGAAGTATTGACATAACCCCTTTCATATGTATTATATAAACGTTTCGGATAGGTCATTGAATTTGCCCGACATGGGCATTGCAGAGGGTGTCGTTATGAGAGTGCTACGAATTGCTGGAATTATCACATTTGCTCTGATCATCGGCTATGCCGCAAACTCGCTCTACACCATGTACGAGGCGGGGAGCCTCTTCGATGGCTATAACAGTCAGCGTGCTGACAAGATCGCGCTGTTGGCTATTTCCTTCTTGTCCATGGGGGTGCTGGGCTATATCGAAATGAGAGGTGTTCGCAAGGAGCCGGAGGATCGCGGCTTTGGCGGTACGCATTACCGTGAAGACCCCGGTGAAGTAATTGAAGGCAAGCTGGCATGCATATACACCGCTCCCAAAACGGTCGATCCATGGCAAGGACGTCGTGAAATTGAATCGAGAAGCAGCCATCCGTCCAAGGAGGCGTACGAACACTGGCTGGAGGTGGTTCGTGTTTTCTGTGCGATTCTTCCTTTCGCCTATATGATGGTGTGTACCTCCATCTGGATGAGCGGCAACCCCCACGGTCAGGAATACTGGGTCTTGCCAACGCTGTTCTCGACCTTGGCCCTGCTTTCGCTCGTTATGGCTGTGGGCGTTTTTTGTATGAAGAAGTGGGGGCTTTCGCTGGGTTACCTGCTGGCGATTTGCAACCTGATCATCTTTCCCTATGGAACGGTGGTCGGATTGTTACTGCTCATTGGGCTGGTCGGTGCGGCACCGGCTTTTGACAGTCACCATATCAAGTTTCGTCGCAAAGCCACTTCCTACTCGATCTAGCTCCTCGCTTCTTCAAACGGGTCGCAGATATCCTTATCGGGTGCTTTGTCCATCAGACTGAAGAGCACTATTAGCATGGACGAAACCGCGAATCCCGGAACGATTTCATAGAGATCAAACCATCCACCTTCCAGCTGCTTCCAGATCAGCACCGTAAGGCCGCCCCCTACAATTCCTCCAATCGCCCCATTGCGGGTCATACGCTTCCAGTATAGCGAAAGCAGGATCAGCGGGCCGAAGCTTGCACCGAGTCCCGCCCACGCATAGGCCACCAGGTCCAGTACATTCCGGTCGGGCTTCAAGGCAATCATGCATGCCACCGATGCCACAACGACCACCGTGCCACGGCTGACCCATACCAGCTCCTTGTCCGAGGCGTTCGGGCGGATGACCACCCGATAGAGGTCTTCTGTAAGCGCGGAAGAGGTGACCAGCAATTGTGAATCGGCTGTGCTCATGATGGCCGCCAGTACGGCGGCCAAAAGAATGCCGCCCACCATCGGGTGGGTCAGCGTTCCAACGAGCACCATGAATATTTTTTCGGCATCGGAACCGGAGAGCGGTTCCGGCAGGTAAGCCCGTCCAGCCAGTCCGACCACCACCGCGCAGAAAAGGCTGATGAGCACCCAGGTCATGGCAATTCGACGTGCCGGCCGGATGTCGTCCGCACTGCGAACGGCCATGAAACGGGTCAGGATATGGGGCTGGCCGAAATATCCCAACCCCCAGGCCATGAGGGATACTATGGCCGTGATTGTAAGCGGCTGGCCGGATGCATCCGTGAAGAGGTTGAGGTATCCCGTATCGATCTGTCGCAGCGTGGCGGTGGTGGTCTCCAATCCGCCCGTGGCACGAAGGGTAATCACGGGGACCGCGATGATCGCGAAAAACATGATAATGCCTTGGAAAAAATCGGTCCAGCTGACCGCCATAAAGCCGCCGAGAGCGGTGTAGGCAATGATGACGAACACGCCGATGAGCAGGGCACTGTGGTAGGGCAGTCCGAAAACCGATTCGAACAGTTTGGCCCCGGCGACAAAGCCGGAAGCGGTGTAGATCAGAAAAAAGACGAGAATGAAGCAGGCGGAGAGGACCCTCAGCAGGCGATTGTGGTCGTTGAACCGGTTGGCGAAATAGTCGGGAAGCGTGATGGCGTTTCCGGCAATTTCGGTGTATCGGCGCAGACGGCGCGCAACATAGCGCCAGTTGAGCCAGGTGCCGGCGGCCAGCCCGATGGCGATCCAAGCGGCTTCCATCCCTTGAAGGTAGGCATACCCCGGCAACCCCAGCAGCAGCCATCCGCTCATATCCGAGGCCTGCGCGCTCATGGCCGCCACCCATTTATTGAGCTGGCGGTCGCCGATCAGATAGTCCGAGAGCGACTCGTTGCGCTTGTAGAAATGCGAGCCGATCGCCAGCATGCAGATGAGATAGGCTGCGAAGGTTATGATGACATTTAAATTTTCCATAACTTTTTAACGAGTGATTCGTAATGCGCAACTGGTAAGCTGACTAAATTCAAGTAAGTGTGATTGATTTTCATTGCGGAAGTCGATTACGTATTTCGCAATACGAATTAAGGAGACCCATGATCAAGCAAACCAAGCAGTTTCTCGCCGATCTCATCAACAGCATCAGCCCATCGGGATACGAAGAGCCGGTGGCCAAGGTATGGAAGGCCGAGGCGAATAAATTCGCGGCGAAGGTGTGGACGGATACGCACGGCAATTCCCACGCGATCGTAAACCCCGGCGGCTCGCCGTGCGTCATGTTTGCCGGACACTACGACGAAATCGGGTTCCAGATTTCATACATCGATGACAAGGGCTTCCTTTGGATCCAGGCACTGGGTGGATGGGATCCGCAGATCGCCCAGGGACAACGCATGCAGATCATGACCCGGAAGGGCGTTGTGCGCGGTGTGGTCGGCAAGCTAGCCATCCATATGCAGACCCCCGAACAGCGCAAGCAGGTAACGGAAGTAAAGGATATCTGGGTCGATATCGGAGCCAAGGACAAGAAGGATGCCGAAAAAATGGTAGAGATAGGCGATCCGCTGGTGATTGCCTATGGGTTCGAGGAAATGGCGAATGGCCTGGCCATCGGACGGGCTTTCGATAACCGCGCCGGAGCTTTCGTGGTACTGGAAGCGGCAAAACAGTTGGCCAAGCTCAATCCGCAGGCCGAAATCCATACGGTGGCTACGGTCCAGGAGGAAATCGGATTGCGCGGCGCGAAGACCGCCGCCTATGGTATCGATCCGGACATCGGCATTGCCGTGGATGTCACCTTCGCGACCGACCATCCAAACATGGGTGAGGCGATAAAGCGGGAAAATCTGATCGAGCTAGGAAAAGGGCCGGTACTGACCCGCGGGCCGAACATCAACCACAAGCTGTTTGATCTGCTGGTGAAAACCGCCAAGGCCGAGAAGATTCCGGTTCAGATAAATGCCGAGCCGCGCGGCACCGGAACGGATGCCAACGCATTGCAACTTAACCGTGCCGGGGTGGCGACGGCGCTGGTCAGTATTCCGCTGCGCTACATGCACAGCCCCTGCGAGACGATCAGCTTGAAGGATCTCGAGCAGTGCACCAAGCTGCTGGCAAAGACCGTTGAAAAAATTACGCCGCGAACCAATTTCGTTCCGTTTTAAGGTGTAATGAGGAATTCGGAACTGATTTCAGCCTCAGCACGGCTGGTTTCTTGACGGAGTTCGATTACTGCCGCCAAATCTTCAGGGAGCTGATAGCGCCGGAAAATCCGGTGGACTCAACATCCGGAATATTTTTCATAATGGCGGGAAGCTGATGATGGTTTCCAATGCGTATGGGCATTTCGTCCCCATTGAGTGGGGTGTCCAGCCGGGCCATGGCGGCTCGCTTTCGATTAAGAGTCAGCAGGGCCATGTCGGGTTTGATGCGCAGTTCGACGGTCACCATTTCTTTCGTGCAGTCGGTCACGCCGTATCGGGAATCCTCCCTCAATAGAATGGAAGAGTGCCCGGTGCGTATAACGGCATGTGCGGAGCCATCCTTCACGTAGATGGCGTAACCATATTGGTCGTTGCACTGCGAAATAACCATGCCATCTGAAAGCGCGCCCAAACGGACCGAGACAATCCACTCGCTGCCGTCAGGCTGGATCAGTGAGCTGTGAGGAATATCCAGCCCCAGGTCGTTCGTCAGCACCAGCATCTGTTCGTTCAGCAGGGGTTCAATGCCCGCATCGCATTGCGGCATATACAACGGGAAAAAGGCCTTGTTCGGAATCAAGCCAGCCTCCACATGCGCAAAATCGAGATTCAGCATCAGCCCCCTGGGCAGTTCGGCCTGCTGTGCAGCTGCGGGACGGCAGGCACACAAAAGTGGAAAGAGAATAAGATGGAGTTTCACTGATTTCATTGCTACTGAATCAAACAGGATTTACCGGCTTGAATAAAGACTGGATTTTACCGCGGTGAATATATCAGCATAAAGTGGATTCAGTTTTCCGGGGAGCGGACCCGGATTGGGCGAGAATCAGCGTCGGCCGGAGCGGTCGTGAAAGACATGACATTGCTATGATCAAAATACCCGTTGTTATTGCTTTTGATGAAAACTACCTGATGCCTGCATGCGTCATGCTGACATCACTCTTTGAGAACGCGTCTGCGGATACCGTCTACCGGATCTATATTTTTGCGGACAGTGATACTAGGGAAGTATCGAATCACCGGATTCAGGAAACCCAGGCGCCCTATGGACGGCATTCGGTGGAATGGCTTGATCCCGCAGGGGAATTTGAGAGCGCGAAAAACAGGAACCATCTGACGACGGCCAACTATTATCGTTTTTTGATTCCCGATTATCTAAGCCACTATGACAAGGCCCTCTGGCTAGATGTGGACATGATCGTGAAGCGGGATCTCACTGAACTTTTTTCAACCGATCTGGATGGGATGTATCTTGGGGCTGTGCGGATTGGATTAAAGAACGCCGGCGTTCAGCATGTCCCATGGAACTGTTATTTTAATGCCGGATTGCTTTTGATGAATCTGGATCTGTGGCGCAGAGATGATCTGGTCGGACGTGTCCGAGCACTGATCGACGAGAACGATTTTTCCTGTCCGACCCAGGATCCTATGAACCTCATTGGCTATGAAAAAACCGTCTTCCTTCCAGCCGAATACAACGTCTATCTGAGTCCTAAGAGCATGAAAGGAAGCCGGAAGAGAGAATACCTTGCATTTCATGGGTATTCCTCATTTGCAGATCTGATCGACCGCGCCGCCATTCTCCATTTCGTTGAAAACATAAAGCCGTGGAACGATGCGGACTATCCGGAGCGGGAGGAGTGGATGCTCTATTTTGATAAGTCGGTTTTGAGGGATGAAGAACTGATATATATCAAACGCCCATCCGTCTTGCGAAAATGGGCGGTTAAATTCGCAAGCATGTTTATCATGAATAAAAAAAAGAGACGGAAGTTCCGGGAGAAAGTTTGGAAATAGTGATGGGGCACTAAGTTTGGAGCATGTCTATGATTTTGAAAGATAAGAGGGTTTTGATTACCGGAGCGGATGGGTTTATTGGTTCGCATTTAACGGAAATGCTATTGGGTTTGGGTTGCAGTGTGCGGGCCTTGTCGCAGTATAATTCCTTCAACGATTGGGGGTGGCTCGATGATGTAGGTGATCACGGAAATCTCCAGGTAGTATGCGGCGATGTGCGCGATCCGAACTATTGCCGGGAAATCACAAAGGATATTGATGTGGTCTTTCATCTGGCCGCGTTGATTGCGATTCCCTATTCGTACGTTGCTCCGAATAGCTATGTGGACACAAACGTTCAGGGAACGCTGAATATTTGCCAGGCGGCAAAAGACAATGGATGCGAGCGGGTGGTACATACCTCGACCAGCGAGGTTTATGGAACCGCCCAGTATGTGCCGATCGACGAGAAGCATCCGCTCCAGCCACAGTCGCCCTATAGTGCTAGTAAGATCGGGGCAGATGCGATGGCGATGAGTTTTCATAATGCGTTTGATCTTCCATTAACCATTGCCCGTCCGTTCAATACGTATGGCCCCCGACAATCCCTCCGAGCGGTGATCCCGACGATTATTGCGCAGATTGCCAACGGTAAGAAGAAGATCACTCTTGGCGACGTTTCGCCGACGCGTGATTTTAACTATGTACTCGATACCTGCCGCGGCTTCATTGCTTTGGCGGAATGCGAGAAGACGGTGGGCGAAACCGTGAACATTGGATCGAACTTTGAGATCACGGTGGGCGACACGCTAAATCTGATCAAGGAACTGATGGATAGTGATGTGGAGTTCATTACCGATGAAGCCCGCCTACGACCGGGGAAGTCGGAAGTATTCCGCCTTTGGTGCGATAATTCCAAGATTGCGGAACTGACCGGGTTTAAGCCGAAATATGATATTCGTTCTGGGTTGCAGGAAACCATTGATTGGTTTGTGCAGGAGGAAAACCTGAAAAAATTCAAGGCCAACATCTATAATGTATGACGCCCTTTTCCAACTAGTCCGTTCCCATTTTTGCACAGACGGGTTTATCCCGTTGCATGAGCCGCGATTCTCGGATCTGGACAAGGAGTTGGTTGCTGATGCCATCGATTCCACGTTTGTTTCGAGCGTGGGAGCCTATGTGGATCGCTTCGAGGTCGAGCTATCGGAATATGTCGGTGCAAAGCGTGCGGTTGCAACGGTCAATGGAACCAGTGCCTTGCAAGTGGCTTTGAGATTGGTCGGTGTTCAGTCCGGCGACGAGGTATTGACACAAGCGCTGACGTTTATTGCAACCGCGAACTCCATCGTCTACAACGGAGCGCATCCGGTCTTTCTGGATGTGGACCGGGATCGAATGGGGCTGTCGCCGGATGCTGTTGGGGCGTTTCTCGCAGAACATGCTGAAAAACGCGATGGCGGAGTATTCAACAAAATCAGCGGCCGGCGTATTGCGGCGATGGTTCCGATGCATACCTTTGGTATCCCCATCCGGATAGAGGAGTTGTGCTCTTTGGC
>CAXMPN010000085.1:0-7690 GCA_964195195.1 Pontiella sp.
ATAGATCTGCCGGTAATAGATATAGTTTTTTAGCTCTTCACCGGATTCAGCTACATTTTTTTTCGAGGAGGCCATATAGTTTGCGTGGGCCACCTGGGATAAACGATCGGAAAGGTCAGCATCTTTGTTGGTCATGATCGTGCGGTAGGTACCGATCGCGTTCACTACTATCAATCCGAAGATCAGACCAAAAACAATAAACCAGCGCGGAACAGCGATGCGTCGTACAAACCACAGGCTTACGGCAAGATAGGAAACCAGCTCCATCATCGCTGCTCGTCGACCACGGAGCACCGCCGCCTCTAAAAAAAACAGCAGGCTCGGAACGATAAATACCAACAGCCGCGGAACAAACACCCGATGTTGCCTCAGATACAGAAGCCAGAGCGTAATAAAACCGAATTTAAACAAGTTGGCAAAAAAAAAGTATTTGACGGTGGCGCCGGTCCATATTCCCCGCTCAAGCATTTCTTCGGGAAGCGACCACAACTTCCACTGAAAGAAAAACCCGATCGTGCTGAGTGCAGCCCCCGCATAATAGAGTTTATGGATATCAAAATCCGCATCGAGCCATGACGGACGCGATGGGCTACGGGCAGGTGTTAAACTAAATCCAAACCACAACGCCCCCGTACACAGTCCTGCGAAAAGCATGCTGTCTGCATACGCATTTTTCGGGAAATCAGACGCATTGAAATAACCGCCGATGGCATGAGGAAAAAACCACCCTAGGGCGATGATCCCCGCCCAAAAAGGAAACTGGAAAAAACGCCCGTTGCCCTGCAAATGATAGAGCACCATCGCCGCATTGATTGCGCCGTAAAGAATAAGGGAGAAAAGATCCATTATTTCACCGGATCATAGTACCGATCCCGAAGGCGTTTGAGCCCGGGGATTCTATATAACCGCTGGGCTGCTGTTTTCTGAAATTCATCGAGAGCATATGCTCTCCGCATGAGCATGTATTTCCACTGTTTGGCCGAAGCCTTTTTCCACTCGTCGTATTTGATTCTTATATCGGATTCCAGAATATTTTCCCACTGTTGAGCAATGGCATCGATCGTATATGATGAAGCTTTCTTCCTCCCTGCGGCAACCAATCTATTGTACAATTCTTGGTCATCTTTTAGCCTCACAATGCAATCCAGGAACTCCTCGTAAGAGGAGACCCTTAGATAATCCTCTCCAGGATCCCCTATCTGGGTATATGCGGAATCCCACCCGCCGACAAACGGTATTCCGGCATGCCAGGCATCGATCAGTTTGGTCGGTGGTTTCCGCTTGTATTTTATATTACTGAAACTCCGGATGCCCACTAATACATCCACCCCAAGCAAATGAGGCCAGTTTTTCTCATCAAGAATCTCGAATGAAATGTCGTGTTTTTTCAGGTCCGAATTGAGGCGGCGTTCATCAAGATCAGTAAAACGACGTGCCCCTTGATAGGCCACTTTACGGACTCCGTTACGGTTGGGATCACGCGCTATTTGCCCGGGCTGCGGCCAGTGTGGAATGAATGAAGCATTTTGGGCCACTTGTTCCTGATTCTGTACGATATGGTACTGTGCCAGCTGGAAATGCGGAAAGTCGGCCTGAAGTGAGACGCAAAAATAATCGAAGCGCTTATCCAGGGATCGCAGCACATTGCCATGAGCGAGATTGATCGCTTCAGAATCCAATTCAAACGACAGCTTTACCGGCAGTCCAAGATTCTTCAAATTTTGGTAGGTTTGAAGCCCCCAAATAAACTCACCGCGCGAAAAAAGAAGTGGCACTCCATTCGAATTTCCGTTCTCCAATTCGGCCAGCGGGAAGCTAGTCATCTGAGGAACAATAAAGTTATAACGTATCTCACTCATGTCATTTCACTTTTAAACTGTAAGCAACACCTTCCGGGCAAGCAGCGTTCGTCACCCGGCATATGCTTGGCATAGTATTTTCACACTATTAGGCATTCCATTTATTGTTAACTGCCATTTATACAACTAAATGCAGACCGTATGATTCTGCAGGAGCCACGTCCGGGGCTCATCCACAAGGATCTCCCGGTTTGGTCAACACCAACGACCGGAAAATGCCTTTCAGAAATTTCGCCCAATGTATTTCTCAGTTCGTTATAATGGCAGGACATGTCAACTAGCCTGTCCGCCTCAACAAACTATTAACCAGTTTGGACATGTACTCCTTCTCCGTTTCACTAAATGCAAATTTTGCGACCAATCCTCCTCCTGCAAAGAACAATGTACCCGCGATCAATATGGCTCCGACGATGGATGTGCGACCTACGGATACCGCTGTCGACGCAGCAAACAAAGAAATCAACAGGGTCAGCAAAGCTACAAGATGGTTGAGCCCTACCACTTTGGCTGAGATTCCCAACAAACGGCAGACCCCCACGGGAATGGCCAAAGAACAAGCCAGCGCCGAAGCAACCATCGTCCCGACCGCAACGCCAGTGGCACCGAAGCCCAACCCGATCAAGGTCATGGAGATTACGATATTGAGAATTCCTGTCGATAGCGCGACGAGACCGGTGAACCGCACCTTGTTCATTGCGACGTAAATCTGCCAAAGAACCGCCTCTCCTATGATAAACACAATGTAGATCGTCATCAGCCGGAACAGTACGACATGGATCGTTGCCCAATCGCCCAGCCATAACCCAAGTAAGGGCTTTGCGGCAACCCATAGACATCCAACAATCAGCGCCATAATACAGCCAAGCAGTTTGGCGGAATATAGGCTCATTCGTGCAATGCGTTCCATGTCACCTCTGGCATAATCAATCATATAGACGGGTGCCAATATCGAAGCAAACTGCTTGCTGATCTGCTTAAGGAAATTCGGCCAGACCAGCAATGCGGCATATACGCCGGCCATCTCCTTGTTCACAAATCGGTTAATCATCCAAACATCTGTTTTAAGCAAAAGGCTGCCGCCCAATGCCGTTACAGTCGTCCATCCTGCCATGTTCAGCACTGACCGGACCCATTTCCTTGTAATGTACGAGATCTTAAATACAAGATCAGTGGCCAACCTGCGGTACATGACATAGATGGCTGCACCATGAATGATCGCCAACCCGATATCCACTACCCCGATTAACCACAATCGAGCACCTACTGATTTAATGAGCACAAAGAGCAGGCCGATGCGCAGGCACAGACGAGCGGACTCCAGACTCGAGCTGATATCCAACCGATTGGCCGCCTGAATGGGCGCAATGAATATCCCCGTAAGGAGTGATATGAAGAAAACACCAACATTGCACAGGACCAGGACCCGGAACTCGGCGGCGATTTCAGGGGGGAAATCAATAATCCAATCCAGCTTCCAAATACCCAACGCAAAGAATGGTACCTGAACCAGAATAAATCCAACATTGGCCACCAAGGCTGTGCTGAATATTTCATTGGCCTGCTGCCAGTCGTCCTTGTTCAACGCAACATTCAGAAACCGCGCGGTGGAATTCCCGATACAGCGAGAAATCAAACCGACATATTGTGTCAGGAAACCTGCCAAGGCAATCAGGCCGTACGTGCCCGAACCGTAATGCCGCACCAGAAAGGGTACAAAAAAAACACCCGCCAGCGTGTAGATTCCAAAGCTGAAGGCGACAAAAATACTGTTCTTCGCCATGCGTCCAACGCTGCTATCCGAACTGAATTTCATCGAATTATATTTGCGCATAACCGGTTGCGGTCTCTTCTCTAGCAGCGTACGTAAAAAGGCACATGACCGTCCATGTTACGAATAATCCCGGCTGCGGAATCTAAATATGCGGTGCCAGACGTATGACAAGCCGTCCCGCACTACATGCCTGAGCCAACGCACAGACAAGAATAATCGTTTGCTCAAGGCCCCCCGGCGCTGCCAATTATTATACGCAGGAACAACGGTTTCCTCAAAAAACTTCACCCATGTCTTTTGTTGTTCCTCGGCGGAAAAAGGCATTGCCCTTTGCCGGCCGTTTTCAATCATCTTGTTTCTAAAACCAATGTCATTCTTGAGACGGGCAAGCCCATCAACTACATCCTCGACTGAATCAACTTCGATATAGTCATATTCGTTTTCACGCGAATCCCGGAAGCCGATTTCAGTTCCCAACAGGGATGGTACGCCGCCTCGCCATGCGTTGATTAACTTGGTCGGCGGCTTGTTGGATATGACCCGTCCGAGTTGGCGTATTGCGATGACCGCATCAATATCCGAGAAATCATCCATTTTATGTGGGTCGTTTATTATCAGGAATTTTATCCCCATGTCCTGGAGCTGCTCCCGGAAAGAGTCCTTCATAAATACATCGTCTAGATTCCGAGGATCGCCGATAAAAGCAACGTGTTCAAATCGGGCGCCCAGCTCAGGATTACGCGGAATAATGACGGGATGCGTGACCGGCGGTACATAGCATTGGCTGCCCGGCAACGAAAGCCGGTCAAGCCAGCCTAAGGAAGCGTTGGTGGTTTTGTAGATGTTAGACACCAGATGGATTTGAGCACGGTCATCGCGGGGATAGTCCCATTGCCCGGAAACCACAAATAAATCAGGATTCCAGACGAATCTGCGGACATTCCCTTTGTGATTCACTAGAATCCCTTCCTTGGGATATCCTCGGCTGATTCGTATATCCATCCCCTGGTCCTTCAGCATCAAGTAGAAGAGCCACTGCACTTCACTGCAGAAACCAGTGAAAACACTCATTTCTCCATCCAGAGAATCGGGATAGCGATCCATATCTTCCGATGGATCGACATAGATGAATATAGTGTGCTTGCTCATGCAAAATTTCCTTTGATAAAATGCAAGCCAGGATCGGTTAGGGTGCTCGCATGGAACGGCATTCCGCATCCACGATCGTGGGTAATCCTCCGCCGTGGCCTCTAGAAAGCACGCTACCGCCCTTGGTCAATCAGCATTTTGCCGAAACCTTCGTACCATTAGTGGCTGCTCGCCCCACTCATTGATTCCTCACCTCGAGTTTTTACAGGATTACCTTTATCCTGAGGTGCCTTCCCGCAATTCCTATTCCGGATTCAGCTAGTTGAACGAGAGTTGCCGTAGCCATACGAGTTACCATAACCATAGGCGCCGCTAAACAAACCTTCGATACTGTGGGGCACATCATTTGCTATACACCCAACCAAATGGAGTCCTGAGTCATCGAATTGCGACAATGTGTAACGCAAAGCTCGACGGCGTGTCTTGCCCAGTCGAGACACAAGCACCAGCGAATCAGCATGGTTACCCCACACCTGGGCATCACTCACAGGTCCAAGTGGAGGCGAATCGATAATGATCCGGTCATAATGCGCACGCGCCCAAACCATTAGCTCCCTCAAAGACTCCCCACCCAACAATCCCGCCGGATTGACGTCTGCGGACGGCCGACTCGTAATAATATCCAGATTCTCCACAACATCGCGCGATAACAGGTCTTCGATTGGGCATGAACCATTCTTCCTGATGATCCATTCGAGCAAGGAGGGGTGATCTTCATCGACCGCAAAAATATTAACCAGTTGAGGCCTTCTCAAATCACCGTCAATCAATAAGGTTCGGGTTCCGTTCAAAGCTGAACTGATGGCCATATTGCAGGAAGAAACCGTTTTCCCCTCCCCCGGCATAATACTGCACAGTAACAAGACCTTTGAGAGGTCTCGATACTTGTCCGATGCCAACAGGGCGTTGATGCCGGCAAATATCTCGACGAGTGGACTAAAATTATCGCGCAACCCGATGGTGGCCAATTCACCGCGTGACTCCATTTTCTTTTGCGAAGGAATGATACCCAGAATTTTCAGGGGCATAGATCGGAGGTCGCTCACGGCCTCCACTTTACCCAGCCACAATTCTCTGGTTACAGCCACAAGCAGTCCTGCTACGAATCCAAGCACTAGGCTGAAAATAATTGCCATTGGTTTGCGTGGCCTGATGGGTTCGATGGGAATCGCTGCCTCGCGTATCACCTTGGTAAAAGCCATGCTTTCATCCGCGGCTGCGCGCGCCTCTTCCATTCGCCGCAGCATGGTTTGAAAAGCATTGTCGGCCGCATCACGCTTCCGCTCCAGGCCCTGCACCTGTTGCATGCCGGCAACCAGACTTTGCTCCAGATTCGATGCCTCTTGCTTCATCTTCTGGATACGGTTGTCAATTTGCTCGATTTGCCGCTCCAGTAGATCCATCTCGTTTTGCACCGCCTTGGCAGAACTCTCTATAAACTGTTCCAGCCTGTTTCTGGCATGCATCTCACGCTCTTCAGCCAACCGGTACTCCGGATGCAAAGCGGTATATCGTCCAGACATCTGCTGGAACTCGTCGTACGCATCCCGCCATGCACGGATCATTTCGTTAAACTGCTGCTCCTTAGGCAAGCCCGTGGGTAGTATTTCCAAGTTGGGATCGATCTCCTGCAAATCCGAGACAAAATCGTATACTGTTCTCCGCTCGGCAAGACGGCTTATCAACGACTCACGTTCCTCGGACACCGAAATCACAGCCTTGCCAAGCGTTGCCTTGCGTTGCAGCATGGCCTCGAGTTGCACTTCTTCGCGAATATTTGCCAACTGCCTCTCAAAACCTTCCAACGACTCGCGCTGTTCCTCGACCTGGGATATCAGCCACTTTACCGCTTCGTCGGACAGTGCCTGGTTTTCCTCACGCATCAATATCCCCGCACAATCGCTTAGAACATTCACTAGATTCGCCGCGAATTTGGGGTGATGGTAAAGAAAGGATACCCGTACAATGTTAGCAGATGGATCCTTACTCCACGTTACATCACGAATGAGCGGGGGAAGACTGAATTTTCCAATCCCGGCGGGGTTGTTCGCCGATGTGGACTCAGGAAAGCGCTTGAAAAATTCTCTAACAGCGAGCTCTTCCATCGCCGGGGATCTGAATTTTTCGAATCGGGTGTTAAAAATTGCATCGGTATCGCGCCCCATGCCGGGATCCTCGTACACTGCAGCATCGTTAATAACCCGGGGTCGGCGCACATTCATTTCAACAACCGCTTTTGCCTCGTAGATACGGACAGCGCTTTGAATGTATATGACCCCCCCAAAAAAACCCAGAACCAAGCTCAGAAGCATGATACGCCAATGCCTCAGTGCGGCGCGGAAAAAGAATGTGAAGTTGAATACTCCGTCCGCAGCCGAACCGCTATTCCGCACAGATGCACCATGATTTAGGGAACCGGTTCGAGAGGGATTTCCCCGGGGAGACGGGCTGTATAATTCTGACGAACCGCTCTGTCGACTCGCGGGATCTATGCTGTTTTCATCCATCTTAAAAATCCATCCTAACTAGAAGCGCGATAAATCAGAGTCAATCGCGTCGGGAATCTGTTCATCTCATACCGGGATCACAACGGAATCGATACTGTCTCTGTGTTGTAACACTGCCCGTTAGCCATAAAGTCATTGAACTATACGAAAAAGGGCCTCTCTTAGGAAGCCCCTTCATCGCTCAATATACAACGCTTATTTCATGATAAGAGCCAGAAAGGCATCGAAGCCATCAAGAGCTCTTTTCCGCAAAGTCTGTCGAAGTTCGATGCGGCGGGCGATCTTCCTTTCATGGACGACCACCATCCGGTTCCAGAACGCCTTGTCAATAGATTGATGCACCCGAACTACTTCAGACCAAAGCTTCACGCAGCCATCCTTAAGTACACCCAAAAGCTCTGTGA
>CAXMPN010000086.1:0-7599 GCA_964195195.1 Pontiella sp.
CGATGCGGCCTTTGAGAAGCCGGAGCCTCCCGAAGGCGATTTGTTCAGTTTGTAGCAAACCAGGAGATGCAAAGCCGTTTTGCAACAGGGGTTTTACAAAATCATTTGGGACAAAATAATTCAGAGCAGACAGGAGCCATGAATCATTTTGTCCATAATTATTGTGTCGAATAAATGAGTGCTGAGCAGGAAACGGTGGGCGCAAAAGGAACGCAAAGGAAACGATATGAAAAAGACATTCGACCTGACCCACGAAAAGATTAAATACCCGCGCATGGTGGATTCCGCCAAAAACGAGATCCGCAAATACATTAAACGCGAGCGACGCAAAGCGCTGCCAGAAGGGGCCGATTTCTGGGATTTCGACTGCAAATTCAGCGACACCGAGGCCGATGCAAAAGGGATACATCTTTCCGAAATCGACGCCTGCATCAGCGATATCGCGAAGCGCGAATTAAAATCGTTCTATGTGGAAATCCTGGCCAAGCCGGGAGTTCGCACCAGGAAACCCAGACCCGAGGATGAACGGCCTCAACCGGAGCTCCCCAAAATTAAAACCTTCGGTGAACAATAGGGAATTCTTCACCACAGAGGAACATGGAGGAATGGCTCTGTGATACTCTGTGTCCTCTAGCGCAGCGGGTGGTAGGATCAACTATCATGGACGAAAAACAAAAAGCCTTTAAACGCCCGCCGCGAAAGCATACCCCCAAGGGGCTTGAGATTCTCTACGAAGACCGGGATATCGTGGTGGTTGAAAAGATCAACGGGCTGCTCACGGTCGGAACGGAAAAGGTTAAAGAGAATACCGCCCATTTTCTGGTCAATGAATATGTCCGCAAAGGAAACTCCAAATCGAATAACCGCGCCTATATCGTGCATCGATTGGATAAGGATACCTCCGGTATTCTGGTATTCGCCAAAAGCGAAGAAGTGAAGGATTTCCTGCAGAACAACTGGCCGGACACAAAGAAACAATATGTGGCCGTGGTTTCCGGACAGATGAAGGAGAAGGAAGGGCTGGTCACTTCCTACCTGCTGGAAAACAGCGTGCATCGGATGTATTCCGTCGCGTACTCGAAAGAGGGCAAGCTGTCGAAAACCGCCTACCGCGTTTTGAAGGAATCGGCCCATTTCAGCCTGCTGGAAGTCGATCTCTTAACCGGTCGTAAGCACCAGATCCGTGTTCACATGGCGGACCAGGGCTGCCCGGTGGCCGGCGATAAGAAATACGGCATCAAGGGGCAGGGCGTGAAGCGGCTATGCCTGCATGCGGCCAAGCTCACCATCGTGCATCCGCACACGAAAGAAAGCATGACCTTCGAATCCGAAACACCGCCCTATTTTTACAATGTGATGAACAAGAAGCTCGAGGCCGCCAAGGAAGCGAAAGAACCCGCTCCCGCAAGATCGACCTCCCCGGCTGCAAAGAAAAGCCCATCCAGGAAGCCGAAGAAAAAGAAACGGCATACTCCCAGATAGGGATCGCCCATTCTGAAACACCCGCTGCGCTTAAGGCACTAAGTACACGAAATAAAGATTCCTTAGAGTATTCTGTCTCTGCGGCTTCGTGCCTTCGTGTGAGCAATAGTACTGCCCTCCCTGCATACATTGCTTGATCAGTATATTTATTCTCACGCCCGCTCACTGCGATCGCTCAAGACGCAAAGACGCAGAGAAAGTAATTTTTATTGTTCCCTCATGCCTTGCATGCCCACACAGCCCTAATGCCTAGTGCCTAATGCCCAATGCCTGATGGCGCCCAATGCCTAATGTCTACCGCCGCAAATAGAGCTTTGCGCAGCCGATGGCGTCGGACAGGGCTTCGTGGTGGGTGAGCGGAATCCCAAGACGTTCGCAGCAACTGTTCAGCCGGTAGGGCACATAGCCCTTGGCCTTGTAGATGCGCATGGTGCATTCCCACCGGTCGGCCAATCCCAGCTCGCTGTAGTTGAGATCGTAGTGTTCCATGGTACGGCGCAGGACGGATCGGTCGAACACCTCGTTATGCGCCACCAGGTTTCTATGCTCTAACCGCGCTTTGATTTCGGGATAGAGTTCGCCAAAGGTGGGAGCATCGCTCGTGTCTTCCGGGCGAATGCCGTGGATCGCGATATTCATGCCGAAGTAGACATTGCCCGGCGGTTGGATCAGCGAATAATATTCCTCGGTAATGATCCCGTTGCTCACGGTCACAATCCCAACGGCGCAGGCGCTGTTGCGCTGGCCCGTGGCGGTTTCAAAATCAATCGCGATAAAATTCATGGAACGCGGATAGAATCATTTCTTTGATAGCAGTGTCCAGTTTTGATGGAAGATCCTTACGCGTACAGCCCTAGTGCCTAACGACAGATGATCTCGCGCAGAGGCGCAAAGACGGAAAGAAGTATAATTTTTTTTGTTCCCTCTGCGCCTTGGCGGCTTTGCGCGAAATATACCCGTTGCCGAGTCTTCTTCGTGTGCTTCCAATCTTCGTGGTTAAAACTGACTCCGTTGTAACTATTCGAGTTAGCTAGCACTGATCACGCGGATCGCGTCGAGGCGCAGGCGGGCGGCGGCCAGCTTCTTGTCGAGCTTGGTGATGGCCTTGCGCGCATGGGCGAGTTCTTCGTCCCGAATATTGTCGTTGACCTGCTTGAGATACTCCAGCCGCTTAAAGTCCGTCCCCAGGGTTTCCCGCATGCGACTGCGCGCATCGGCAATGGTCGACTTCGCCGCCTGCTCCGCGAGTTCGCGGGTGGCTTCAATCATCGCGGGGATCATCTGCGTACGAATCGATTCATGTTCCAGGAGTTTCCAGGGTTCGCCGTCTTTCAGATGCGGTTCGATGGGTCCGTCAACGGCATTGCCTGCATGGTCGACCGTGATGATGACCGGGGTGGGGGGCAGGAAGCGGTCGGCGTTGAGCGCCGGGGGGGCGATCGTTTCCAGCACATAGATGGCCTGGAGTTTGAGCGGTATTTCCTGGGCCGGATCCACGGCAATGGCGCAGCTGCCCCGTTCGGAACTGAGAATCAGTTCGGCGGCGCCGGTCACCATCGGGTGGTCCCAGCTCATCAGAATCGCGTCGGGTCGGATCAGCGCTTCATTCCGGCTGAAGGTGATTCGAAAGCCATCGGCGGGCAGCGGGAACCAGTCATCAAACATTTGGTCGGGGCGGATATGGTAGGTGGTCGCATCCAGCGCCTCGGCGTGCACGCCGTACCGGTCGAACATCCGCAGCAGATAGTTTTCAAGATCCGTTGATTGTTCGCATTCGCTGATTTGCCGGGCAACCGCATCGCCGATATCGGGACGGAAGGAAGAGAGCTCCAGCAGACGGTCGCGCCCCGCGGCGATCTGTTTACGGAGTTTCCTGTAGAAGGTTTGCGTCTCGGTGATGACCTTGTCGGTGACGGCATCCAGCCGCGCGTCGAAGCGCTCCAGCAGCTCAAAGCCTCCCACCACCGGTTCGGCGAAAGCATTGAGCCCTTCATGCAGCCAGCGCACCACGTGTTCCTCCGTCGTGCCCTTCAGGTAGGGCACGTGGATGTGTACCTCACTGAGTTGACCGATCCGGTCGAGTCGTCCGATGCGCTGCTCCAGCAGCTCGGGATCGCGCGGCAGATCAATCAGGACCAGATGCGAGGCCGCCTGGAAATTACGGCCTTCGCCCCCCATTTCCGAAACCACCATAACGCGGGCGCCCTCCGGCTCGGTGAACCAAGCGGCCTGCCGGTCGCATTTTATCAACGGCATCTGTTCATGGAAATGGGCCACATCCACCCGCGAGCCGGTCTTGATGGCTTCGACGATGGCGGCAACCTCGGTCCGCGTCCGGCCGATGACCAACACCTTTTCCTTGGGATGGCTAAGCAGGAAGTCGAGCAGCCAGTTCATGCGCGGGTCGTCGGGACCTAGCAATGCGTCTCCTTCCGGAGGATCCAGCGGCACGGGGTGGGCGTGACGCTTGGGGAAACCGCTCACGCATTTACGGGTATTACGGAAAATGACGCGCCCGGGTCCGTGACGATCCAGCGCCTCGGCCAGCTCCTGTTCGTCCATCGATTCCAACCGCTTTCCGATATCGGCGGCGACCTCGGCATAGCGATCATGCTCGACCCGATAGGCGTCAAAATCGGGATAGCGCTGCGAGTCGAGCAAACGCAGGCGCGCAAAGTGACTTTCGAGCCCCATCTGTTCCGGGCTGGCCGTGAGCAGCAGGAGTCGCGGAGTATTTTTGGCAAGGGCCTCCACCACATCATATTCCGGGCTGGTTTGTTCCGGCGACCAGTGGAGATGGTGGGCTTCGTCGACAATAAGTAGATCCCAGTTGCAGGCGACTGCCTGGGCGGCGCGCTTGGGGTTGTCTGTGAGAAACTCAATACTGGTCAGCACCAGCTGATCATCGAGGAAGGGGTTGGCATCAGGCTCGTGGGCTTCGAGGCTCGCGCAGCGTTCCTCGTCGAAGATGTTAAACTTAACATTAAAGCGGCGCAGCAGTTCGACAAACCACTGGTGAACCAGTGCGTTGGGAACGAGGATCAATACCCGCTGAACCAATCCGCAGACCATCAGGCGATGCAGGATGAGACACGCTTCGATGGTTTTCCCCAATCCCACTTCATCGGCAAGCAGAACGCGCGGAAGGGGACGATCGCTGACTTCCTTTGCAATGTAGAGCTGGTGGGGCAGCAGGTCCACGCGTCCGCCCAGCAGGCCACGCACCGGCAGGCGGCCATAGCGGGAGCGCGCGTTCAGGGCATCCACGCGCAGTTCGAACAGCGCGTTGGTATCCACATGGCCGCCCAGCAGTCGGGTTTCCGGCCGGTCAAAGCTCGAGGTATCGCAGAGATCGGTTTCGCTCAGTTGCGAGCCGTCGGCTGATGAGTAACTGATCAGTCCGGTAGTTTCATCCTCACTGACCGTCTCAACCGTCAGCTTAGCGCCCTCCTGGGATTCAATCTCATCGCCCGCCGCAAAGCGCACACGTTTCAGCGGGGCATTGCCGACTGCATACTGCCGCGTTTCGTTGGCCGCGTGATAGAGCACCTGCACGGTGCGGGGCGTCACCTCGACGACCAATCCCAACCCGAGCTCGGGTTCGGTTTCGCTGATCCAGCGCTGTCCTTGAAAGTAGGGTTGCATATAGCGGCGGAGACTACGGCATTCACGCGAGCGAGGAAACGATAGAAAGGCGCGAATACGGTATAGCCGCCCGTGCATAAGGTTAAGCCACGGACAAACACGGATGAACACGAATCTATTGGCCACACAGGGATCGTTATTTCACGGACTGACGATAGGAAAACCGGAGGCTTGGAATCTTCTTAATGACCCTTACTGGATCATTTTGACATTCCGGCTTCCCTGGCTTTATGAAGTTTCTGATAGCTCTCAATCAACCGCAAATGCTTATCCAGCCCTTCCAGTTTCATACTGGTCCTGGTTAAGCCGTAAAATTTGACGTCACCGGTAACAGAGCCGATTGCATTTTCCATGGTTTCGGCACCATACATTCTCGTCAGGTTTGCCACGTAATGATTCAGATCAAGTTCTTCATTCAACGTAATATCGAGCACGACGTTGAGCGCCTGGTAAAACAGTTTTCGTTCCGCTGTATTGTCGTTAAAGTTCAGGAAGTCGAAGATTATTTCCTGCGCATTTTCATATTGATTGAGCGCCAGATAGATCAGGATTTTTAATTCACCGACATCGAGTTGACCCCACACGGTGTTTTCATCGAATTCAATTCCGATGAGCGATGAAATGACGGTGTAGTTATCCAGTTGGCTTTCTTCCAGCCGTTCGACGAGATCCGCAAGGCCTTGATCATTCAGCGAGTGTATATTCAGAATATCGGACCTGAAATCCAGGGCCTTGTTCGTATTATCCCAGATAATATCTTCAACCGGATAAATTTCCGAATATCCGGGAACCAGTATTCTGCATGCGGTTGCACCCAGATCCTCATACAGGGCCACATAAACTTCTTTGTTCAAGTCCTTGAGGATGTTCATGAGATAACGGCTCTCCTCCTGGGTCGTTCCAGAGAAATTCCACTCGCAGAAATCATAGTCGGGCGCATCACTGAAGAACTTCCAGGAAATGATTCCCGTTGAATCAATAAAGTGTTCGACGGAATTCGTCGGCTCAGTTACCGCGAGGCTGTTGAAGGTAGGAGGAGGCACGTCATTCAGTCCCTCAAAGCTTCTCCCCTGCAATAACTCGGTCAGGCTCCGCTCCAGGGCCACTTCAAATTTCGGATGCGCTCCAAAAGACGCAAAAACACCGCCTGTTCCTGGATTCATTAACGTGACACACATGACCGGAAACGTTCCGCCCAAAGAAGCGTCTTTAATTAGAACAGGAAACCCTTTGTTTTCCAGTTCACTGATTCCGGCGAGAATCTGTGGATAGTTGCACAGAATGGATTTCGGAACGTCGGGTAAACAAATTTCCTCTTCAATAATTTGTTTTTTAACCGCCCGTTCAACTATTTCCGAGAGGCATTGCACCTGCGCTTCGTGCCGGTTATTTCCTGCACTCATCCCATTGCTGACAAATAAATTTCCGATGAGATTTACAGGAATATACACCGTTTCCTTATCCGACTGACGTTCAAACGGGAGCGCGCAAATACCTCGATCGCTCAGACCCGAGCTGGTGTCAACTAAATGGGATGCTTTCAGCTCATGTCCCGGATCATAAATTTTGAGACAGGTTTCATCCATGAGGCCTTCTGGCAACGCATCATCAGGACCTGCTTTGAACCATTTTTCATTGGGATAATGAAAAAACGAGCGCTGGCAAACCTCTTCGCCCAGGTAATGGTCGTTGTAGAAATAATTGCAGCTGGTCCGCTCAAGGTATTCCCCGAGAGCCGAGCAAAGTGCGCTATCTTTCGTGGCGCCCTTGCCATTGGTAAAACACATCGGCGAAGCAGCATCCCGGATATGGACGGACCATACATTCGGGACCATATTTCTCCATGAAGCGATTTCGATTTTAATTCCAATGGCAGCGAGCAGGCCGGTCATGTTGGCGATCGTTTCTTCGGCAGAAAGATCTTTCCCGAGAATCATGGTATGGGCATCCGTCTCAGACCCGGTTCCGTAGATAAGCGAGGAATCTGATCCGAGGCCGTTTACCAGTTCGGTTTTAAACGCAGGGGTTTGTTGAACTACTTTTTTAACGGTACATCGATCGACGGCCGTTAAAATTCCCTGACGATGATGATCGGAAAGGCTTTCCGGCAATTCCACCTGGATTTGAAAGACCTGATTATATCTGTTTTCCGGGTCGATAATATTATTTTGGGAGAGTCGAATGTCTTCGGTTGGAATGTCACGACCGAGACAATAGACCTTCACAAAGTAGGCCGCACAAAGGGCCGATGAAGCCAGGAAGTAATCAAACGGACTTGGGGCAGATCCATCGCCCTTGTAGCGGATCGGCTGATCCGTGGTTACGGTAAAATCATCAAACGTCGCTTCGAGTCTGAGGTTTTCCAAAAAGTTTACCTTAATTTCCATATAATCCTTATTTCCTGCGTCGTTCGATGAAAACTTGCCGGCTGATGGGGAATTGCTGTTTCCGAACGGCGGAAGATACCCTGAT
>CAXMPN010000087.1:0-7287 GCA_964195195.1 Pontiella sp.
ACCCGAGCCTTTAGAACGCACGGTATGGCAACACAGAAGTAGTTTTTTGATGAAATCGCTGGATTTCGGAAAGCAATTACCTAAACTGTCCGCCCTTTAGACCGTGTACCAAACGAGAGTGAAAACACTATGGAAGTGTCAGCAACAACTAAATATGTGAGAATGTCGCCTACCAAGGCGCGCGATCTGGCGAACGAAATCAAGGGTTTGCCGGTAGCGGATGCATTGCGCATTACCGAATTTAATGCTCGCAAGGCGGCCGTTCAGATTGGCAAGACCCTCAAGTCGGCGATTGCAAATGCCGAAAACAACGAGGGGTTGTCGCTCGAAAGCCTGTATGTGAAGAATGCCATCGTGGATGGTGGACCGATGATGAAGCGATTCCGTCCACGTGCTCGAGGCATGGCAAGTCCCATTCAGAAGAAGACGAGCCACGTAACCATCGTTTTAACCGACAACGCGTAGTTGGCGAAAGGAGACCGTTTTGGGTCAGAAAGTAAATCCTATTGGGCTGAGACTCGCATTGACCAAGGACTGGCGTTCGCGCTGGTACGCGGACAAGCGTGACTTCGGCACCATGCTCAAGGAAGACGTCGACATCCGCAAGTTGGTCGCCGGGCGACTCAAGGACGCGGCTGTGTCGGAGATCTACATTGAGCGTTATGCAAACCGTATCCGCATCACCATCAAGAGTGCGCGGCCGGGTCTGGTTATTGGCCGCAAGGGCGAAGATATCGACAAACTCCGCGAAGTGCTCGCGAAGATGACGAAAAAGGAGATCTATATTGAGATCGCCGAAATCAAGAAGCCCGATATCGATGCCAAGCTGGTTGCCGAAAACGTAGCGATGCAGCTCGAGCGCCGCGTGTCTCATCGGCGCGCCATGAAGCGTGCGCTGCAGATGGCAATGGACAATGGCGCCTTGGGCATCAAGATCCTCGCGGCCGGCCGTTTGAATGGCGCTGAAATTGCGCGTTCGGAAAGCTATAAGGAAGGCAAGGTCCCGCTGCACACACTGCGAGCCAATATCGACTACGGTACGGCCGAGGCCAATACCATAGCCGGTATCATCGGCATCAAGGTGTGGGTCTGCAAGGAAGCGGAAACGAAAGCCTAGGAGATTGAATCATGCCTTTAATGCCAAAAAGAGTTAAATACAGGAAGGTACAGCGCGGTTCCCGTGGCGGTCTTGCCCAATCAGGCAACCAGCTGGCCTATGGGGAATATGGTCTCCAGGCCCTGGAACGCGGCTGGATTACGAATATCCAGATTGAAGCGTGCCGTGTGGCCGCGAACCGTGCCATGAAACGTAAAGGGAAACTGTGGATTCGCATTTTCCCCAGCAAACCAATCACGAAGAAGCCGTTGGAAGTTCGTATGGGTAAGGGTAAAGGCGCTGTCGACACTTGGGTCGCCGTTGTTAAACCCGGAACCATGCTGTTCGAAATGGATGGTATTCCGGAAACGCTGGCGAAGGAATGTCTTCGCCTTGCAGCTACCAAGCTGCCGATCCGAGCCCGTTTCGTTCAACGGCACGTTCATGACTAAACGATAGGGTGGGCCATGAAGGTTAAGGAATTAAAAGAAATGACGGTGGAGGAGCTGGACCAGCAACTCGCGGAGATCAAGAAGGAGCAGTTCCATCTGAAGCTCCAGCAGGTTTCCGGTCAGCTGGAAAATCCGGCGCGCATCAAGGATTTGCGTCGCTCGGTCGCCTGCATCAAGACCATTCAGAACGCAAATAAAGTTGAAGGATAGAGGTCATGGAAGAGACAAAAAGACATCTCAGAAAGACCCGCGAAGGCCACGTTGCCAGCAAAAGCGGCGACAAGACGATCGTGGTATTGATCGAACGTCGCGTCCGCCATCCGCTGTACGGCAAGGAAATCCGCGTCTCGAAGAAAGTTCACGCTCACGACGAGAAGAATGCCGCGAATGTCGGTGACGTGGTGCGCGTGATGGAAACCCGCCCGCTGAGCCGCTTAAAGCGCTGGCGTCTGGTGGACATCGTTTCGGCAGCATCCAAATAGGAGTATGATTCGATGATTCAAGAGCAAACACGTTTAAAGGTGGCGGATAACTCGGGTGCGCGCAGTGTCATGTGCATCCGTGTGCTCGGCACCAAGAGCAAGGTCGCCCGTGTTGGCGACATCATCCGTGTCACGGTCAAGGAAGCACAGCCGACCGGTGTGGTCAAGAAGGGCGAGGTGGTCAGAGCCGTCGTTGTCCGCACCAAGAGCACCATTCGTCGCGCCGACGGCTCCTGCCTGCGGTTCGATAGTAATGCCGCTGTGATCATTGACGATAACAAGAACCCGCGCGGAACCCGCATTTTCGGGCCAGTCGCCCGCGAGCTTCGCGATTCCGACTTTATGAAGGTGGTTTCGCTGGCTCCCGAAGTACTGTAGCCGCGGAGGAGATTTAAGATGAACAAAGCAGGTAAATGCCACATCAAAAAAGGGGATACCATTACGGTTATCGCCGGTGATGAGAAGGGCAAGTCCGGCAAGGTCCTCCTTGTGGTTCCCCAGACCGGGAGAGCACTTGTGGAAGGAATTAACTTTGTGAAGAAACACATGCAGAAGACGCAGGATAACCCGCAAGGCGGGATCATCGAGAAGGAAGCCCCGATCGCGATCTCCAACCTGAAGGTGTCCGAGTAAGCGTTTCTGGGAATGGAATCGTAATTTTGGAGGTAGGGTGCTATGGCCCCAACACTGAAAACCAAGTATAAAGATGCAGTAGCCCCAAAGCTGATTGAAAGTTTAGGCTACTCAAGCAAAATGCAGGTTCCCGCACTGAAGAAGATTGTGCTTAATCTTTGCGTATCGCTGGCACACGACCGCGATACCCTGACCGCTCTAGCCGAGGACCTCGGCAAGATCACCGGTCAGAAGGCCGTCATTACGAAGGCCAAGAAGAGCGTATCGAACTTCAAGTTGCGTGAAGGTATGCCGATCGGTGCGCGTGTAACGCTGCGCGGTGATCGGATGTATGAATTCATGGACCGCCTGGTCAATGTAACGCTGCCGCGTATTCGCGACTTTCGTGGACTTCCGGGAAGTTCTTTCGACGGTCAAGGCAACTATTCAATGGGCCTGCAGGAACAGACCGTGTTTCCGGAAATTGATCCGGACAAAGTCAAGAAGTCGCATGGCATGGATATCACGTTTGTAACGTCGGCGACCACCAACGCAGAGGCCCAGGAGCTTCTGACGCTGATGGGAATGCCCTTTGCAACGGGCAACTAGGAGGAAGGGTTTAAAATGGTTTTAACAGATCCAATCGCTGACATGTTGACCCGCATTCGCAACGCGAACATGGCGGAAAAGAAAGTCGTACAGATGCCGCATTCAAAAATGAAGAGCGAAATCTTGCGCATTCTCAAGTCCGAAGGGTTTATCAAGGACTACACTGCGGAAAACGCCGGCGGCAAAAGCATGCTGAACGTTTTCCTCAAATTCACGCCGGACCGCGAGCCGGTTATCCAGGGGCTTCGCCGTATCAGCAAGCCGAGCTGCCGCAAGTATGCTAATGCAGAAGAGATTCCGCGCGTACTGGGTGGAATCGGCCTAGCCATCCTCAGCACCTCCTCGGGATTAGTAACCGACAACGAAGCCAGATCAAAAAAAATCGGGGGCGAAGTCCTCTGCTACATCTGGTAGGAAGACGGAGTTTAGTTATGTCAAGAATAGGTAAACAACCAGTTTTAATCCCCGCCGGCGTGACCGTCGAGGTGAGTGGGCAGTCCATTGCGGTCAAGGGGGCGAAGGGCGAATGCGCCTACACATCTCCGAGCTGCATCGCGGTTGCCGTGGAAGACAACAATGTCATCGTTTCCCGCACGGATGACTCCAAGCATGGCAAGGCCATGTTCGGCACCGTGCGTAGCCTGATCGACAACATGATCATTGGCGTCAGCCAGGGCTACAAGAAGGAACTGACCATTGAGGGCGTCGGTTACAAGGCCCAGATGAAAGGACAGGAAATCCTTCTTACCCTCGGCTTTTCGCACGACATCAACTACAGCATTCCGGACGGAATCGTGGTGGACGTCAAGGGCGGAACGGCGGTTTCGATAGAAGGCATCGACAAACAGCTGGTTGGCCAGGTTGCGGCACGCATTCGCGACTATGCACCGGCTGAACCGTACAAGGGCAAGGGCGTTCGCTACGTAGGCGAGCAGATTCGCCGCAAGGAAGGTAAGGCGGTTGCATAATCATGAGCACGACTAATAAAAAAGATTTGAGAATTCGTCGCCACTTCCGGGTGCGCAACAAGGTTCAGGGAACGGCCGCGCGTCCGCGCATGGCAGTGTTCCGCTCCAACAAGCGCCTCGAAGTCCAGTTTATCGATGACGACGCACACCTCACGCTGGTGGGCGCATCGATCAACGGGAAAAACGCCGAAGCCGCTAAGGAACTTGGGACGAAGGCTGCTGAAGCCGCCAAGGGCAAAGGAATTGAAACGGTTGTTTTCGACCGCGGCGGTTTCTCTTATGGCGCCAACCTGAAAACACTCGCTGACAGTGCCCGCGAAGCGGGCCTTAAATTCTAGGCATATTCAAGGAGTTTCCAACGATGGCAGAAGAACGTACAGAACGCAAAGGCCGCAGGGATGGTGGTCGTGGCCGTAAAGGACGCGATGACCGCAAGGACGTCCGGGCAAAGCCGGAATTCGAAGAACGCGTGGTCCACATCAGCCGTAACTCGAAAGTGGTTAAGGGCGGCCGTCGCTTCAGCTTTGGTGCACTGGTAGTAGTGGGCGACCGCAAGGGCCGCGTAGGCTACGGGCTCGGCAAGGCGGCTGAAGTTGCGGAAGCGATCCGCAAGGCCGGCGACACCGCCAAGCGCAACCTCCAAACCGTTACGATGCGTGGGACCACGCTTCCGCACGATTCGATCGGAAAATTCAGCGGTGCGCAGGTCTTGATTCGTCCGGCCTCTGAAGGTACCGGAATTATCGCGGGTGGTCCGTGCCGCGCCGTGCTCGAGCTGGCCGGGGTTCGTGATGTCCTCGCCAAGTCGCTGGGCAGCAATAACCACCTCAATGTAACCAAAGCAACGTTGAAAGCCTTGGGCAAATTGCGCTCTAAGGAAGAAGCACTTGCGATCCGCAAGGGTTAGTTTAAGCAAGGGGATTTAGTCATGGAATTGCATACACTGCAGTCAGCAAAAGGTGCCACGCATCGCAGGATCCGCGTAGGTCGCGGTCGTGCATCCGGCAAGGGCAAAACCGCAGGACGCGGCCACAAGGGTCAGTTCTCCCGTGCGGGCGCTACTCATAAACCGCTGTTCGAAGGCGGCCAGATGCCGCTCGTGCGCAAGCTTCCGAAGCGCGGTTTCACGAATTTCAATCGCAAGGAAATTCTCCCCGTCAACCTGGACGCGTTAAACGTGTTCGAGGATGGATCGGACGTCACGATTGCACTTCTCCAGGAGAAGGGGTTAGTGAACGGACGGTTTGATGGCGTGAAGATTCTCGGCAATGGGAATGTGGAAAAGAAACTGACCGTCAAGGTCAATGCCTTCTCCGCCTCGGCCAAGGAAAAAATTGAAGCCGCCGGCGGCTCCTGCGAAATCGTCTAGTTAACGAAAGGCCACATTGCCATGCTTTCCGCGTTCGTCAACACCCTGAAAATTACCGAACTCCGGCAACGGATTCTCTTCACCTTCGGCCTGATATTCATCTGCCGCCTTATTGCCGCCGTACCGCTTCCGGGCGTCGATGCGGCCACTATCCGTGCTTTTATCGACTCGCAGGGCGGAGCTCAGGGCGGACTGTTCGGTATTATGAACCTGTTCAGCGGCGGGGCCATGCTGCAGTGCTCAATCGGCACGTTGGGCATTATGCCTTACATCAGTGCATCAATTATTATTCAGTTGATGACCGCCGTGGTTCCGCATCTTGAAAGACTGGCCCGCGAGGGCGATGTAGGACGTCAGAAGATTACCCAGTACACCCGCTACCTGACCGTAGGCATCTGCGCGGTACAGGGCCTTTTCATGGGGGCGGCATTACAGACCGGCAGCTATTTTGGCCTTCCGGCCGAAGTCGTGCGGATTCCCGGCCTGGGCTTCATTCTTTTAACCGGTCTTGCGCTGGTAACGGGTTCAATGTTGCTGATGTGGATCGGTGAACAGATGACCGACCGTGGTATCGGCAATGGTATCTCGTTGATTATCACAATCAATATCGTAAGCGCGATGCCGATGGCGGTTAAGACGTTGATCGACAAGCTGACGCCGGTGGATGGCGTAGCAGAGATCGGGGTCTTCCACCTTACTTTACTATTGGCCCTGATCTTTTCCGTGATTATAGGCGTTGTGGCCGTCACACAGGCCCAGCAGAATATTCCTGTTCAGTTTGCGAAGCGCATGGTCGGTCGTAAGATGATGCAGGGCGGAACCTCACATCTCCCGTTACGCGTCAACTACTCGGGTGTGATGCCAATCATCTTCGCCTCCGCCATCCTGCAGATTTTCCCAACGGTAGCCAACCTGCTGCCCTTTGATTCCGCTCAGCAATGGGCCTCGCAGTTCAGCGGTTCGAGCTGGTACATGTTCTGGTTCGGCATGATGATCCTTTTCTTCTCCTACTTCTGGGTCGCTACGCAGTTTAACCCCATTCAGATCGCGGACGACCTCAAGCGTCGCGGCGGTTATATTCCCGGCATCCGTCCGGGTCGCCCGACCGCCGATTATCTCGATCGGACCATGACGCGCCTGACGCTGGCCGGAGCCGTCTTCCTGACCGCGATCGCCGTAATGCCGAACGTGATGACGTCGCAGTTCAATGTGCCGTGGATCGTAGCCTCCTTCTTCGGGGGAACGAGCCTGTTGATTATCGTGGGCGTCATGCTTGATACCATGCGTCAAATCGAATCGCACCTGCTGATGCGCCATTATGATGGCTTCCTTAAAAAAGGAAAAATGCGCGGTAGACTATGATCGCCATAGTGCTTTTAGGACCCCCAGGCGCAGGAAAAGGCACTGTGGCAGAAGTCCTCGTTGGCAAAGGGTATGAACATGTTTCGACCGGAGACTTGCTCAGAGAGCAGATCAAGCTTGAAACACCGCTCGGCATCGAAGCGAAACAACTCATAGATCATGGAAAATTCGTATCGGACCAGGTCGTGGTTGACATGATCCGCGTTCTAATCGATGCACATGAGCCGGATGCCAAATTTCTCTTTGATGGATTCCCCCGCACGCTGGTTCAGGCCAAAAAAATGGATGAACTAGTCACCTCCATCCAGGGCACGCTGCAAGAGGTTATTCTGCTTGA
>CAXMPN010000087.1:7297-7567 GCA_964195195.1 Pontiella sp.
AATGCGGTTCGGTATATCACCTAGTCCACAATCCGCCTGCTAACGGGGAAACGTGCGATTTAGACGGGTGCGAGTTGACCCATCGTCCGGATGACAATTCGCACACCGTCAGGAAGCGCCTGCACGTCTACAAGGAGCGGACGGCCCCCCTTATTAACTACTATGCAACCAAGGGCCTCATCCAACGGGTTGACGCCAGACAGAGCATTGGTGATGTGCGGGGTGCGGTGCTCGAACGACTGGGGCAAGACCATGATTCGCATTAAAAAG
>CAXMPN010000088.1:0-7415 GCA_964195195.1 Pontiella sp.
ACGTCCTGAGTCGCGGACACGCCAAGATTTTCAGGATCGGTGCCGATGGAATTGCCCGGCATATTGCGGGCTCGGGTGTGAGCGGGTTCAGCGGTGATGGAGGACCCGCGCTCAAAGCACAGATCAACTTTCCGAACCATCTCGTGGCAGACGCAGCTGGCAATCTGTTTATCGCCGACACCGCTAACCATCGTGTTCGTAAAATCTCGACTCAGGGTGTCATCACTACCGTGGCCGGAACCGGCAAGAGCGGATTCAGTGGCGATGGTGGCCCTGCCGTGGAAGCCGAACTAGGCGCCCCCGCCGCGATCGCGATTGACGCAGACGGCAACGTCTACATCGCCGAATTCTTCAACCACCGAATCCGCAAGATCACGACCGACGGCACCATTACAACAATTGCTGGTACCGGCACCCCAGGGTACAACGGCGACGGACAGCCGGCTATCGAAAGCCAGATTGGCGAGCCAACCGGTGTGGCGGTGGATCGAGCGGGTTACGTCTACATTAGTGATCAGGTGAACATGCGAGTCCGCGTGGTCACACCTTCGGGGATCATGCATACGGTTGCGGGCACGGGTAACCGTGGCCACACCGGCGACGGCGGACCTTCGGAAAAGGCCCAGACCTCAAATCCGGACATTATCGCCTTCGGTCCGAACGGAAACTTGTTCATTCCGGATCACATCAACGCCGTTGTAAGAAAGCTGACTCGGGCGGAGAAGTAAGGTTTGGCGGCACAGTCCCATTCCAGGCTCATATTACTTGTTGCTCAAAAGAAGGGGTCAGAAGAAGGGGACAGTTTCTTTACCGACCTCTTTTCCTTTTTTGCGTCTAGAAACTATCGCTGATAAACCCGTACCCAATCCACGCACATGGATTGGGGGAAGCGGGTAGTCGCGTCTGGCCTGCCAGCGTGCGTGCCTCCCACCGCGAGGTTGAGTAGAATGTAAAACGGCTGATGAAATTCACTGTCGTCCGCCGTGGAAATGTCGGTACCCGCGTATTCCTTGCCATCCACTTTCCACGAGATACGGCGCTCATCCCACTCAATTTCAAAGACATGAAACTGATCGGCAAATTTTCCTGACTCTAGATGGAAGGGAACCGCCCCGATTTGATGGTGGGCTCCAGTAGCATCGGCTGAATGGAGGTTGGCTTCCACCGCGGCGTCGCTTTTGCTCCCATAGAACTCCATAATGTCGATTTCCCCGCATTGCGGCCAGGGCGTGTCGCCTCCGTTTTCATTGCAATTGGCACCGAGCATCCAGAAGGCCGGCCACATTCCCTCGCCGTAGGGTAATTGCATACGCGCCGCCACTTTCCCATACGTCCACGCCTGCTTTCCGGCCGTATTGAGGCGGGCCGAGGAGTACTGATCATGGCCATGCTCCGAGCTGTTGTGCAACGCCCGGATGACAAGGTATCCATCCTCAATCCGGGCGGTATCCTCGCTGTCGATGTAGGCCTGCCACTCTTCATTGAACCGACCGGCTGGCACCACCTGGCGATTCCAGTCGGCCTCGTTCAGGATGTCGCCATCGAACTCGTCCGACCATGCCAGCTTCCACCCCTCACCGGGGGTGTACGTATCCGGCTTCAGGTTGGCTGCCGGATAAACCACCGCCGCAGCCTCGGAAGCCGAAACCTTCACTTCTTCTCGATCCATGTTTTGTTCCACTTCAACTCCATGTGATAAATGTCCCCAAAGAAATAGCGTAATCGCCAAAAACTGAATAGTGCACTTCATGATGGATGTCTCCAATTTACTGTATGAACCCATGGCGAAAAGGAGCCAGTTCCGGAATCCATACTATCCCTTTAACTTCAGTAAAATCTGCATCGAAAGGTCCTGCATCTCCTGCACCCGCTCTTCGCTGTCGGCTTCGTTGTAGCAGCGAAACTCCGGCGCGTTCCCAGAGGGGCGCATATGCAGCACCTCGGCGGTTTCGAAGGTGACCCGCAGGCCATCGGTCCGGTCAACCGACTTTACCCGGTCGAAGACTTCGCCAAATACGGCATCGATTTCGGCCATGTCGTCGAAGCGATCGAGAATCCTGCGGCTCTCTTCGGTCGGAAAATCCTGAATTCGGCCGCTAGCGGTAAAGCGCTGCGGCAAATCGGCCAGCAGCGCCGAGATGGGTTTCTGTTCCTTGATGGAGAGAAGAATGATGCTCAGCACAGGCAGGACGGCATCGCGCGTCGGCAGCGCGCGCAGTTCTTTGTCGGCGATGGGAATATCGCTGTTGGTCAGAAAGCCGCCGTTGGCCTCGTAGCCCACCACGCCCTTGCATCCGGCAAAAGACGCCTCGATCATCGAGGCCACTACGAAGGGCGATCCGATTTTCGTGCGGCGCACCTCCTTGAACCATCCGCATTTCTCGACGGCTGAGTTGCAGCTGACCGGCGTACTGATGGAGTCGGCACCCAGATACTTTGCCGCAAGAATCCCGGCCACATCGCCGCGCAGCCATATGCCGTTTTCATCGCTGATGAGCGGTCGGTCGCTGTCGCCATCGGTTGAAATGATCGTATCGAACCCGTTCTCCGCCGACCATTCGCGCGCCAGCGCCACATCCTCATCGCGGATCGCCTCGGTATCGACCGGAACGAAGGTATTGGAGAAGCCGAGCGGTGTCACGTCGGCACCGAGCCCGGAAAAGATTTCGATCAGCACATCGCGGCCGACGGCCGAATGCTGGTAAATACCGATCTTCTTCCCTTGGAGGCATCCCTCCGGAAATGTTCCATGGTATCGGCTTACATAGTTGACGCGAGCATCGATGTTTTCCTCCGGAAGATCGAAGTCATCCCCGCAAAATATGGATTCACTCACCTTAACGACCTGTTCCCGGATCTGCTCCTCGTCATATTTCAGGATTTCGCCGGTGCATTTGTTGAACTTGATCCCATTGCGGTCGGAAGGAATATGACTGCCCGTCACCATGAAGGACGGACAGACGTTTTGGATACCGTAGAGCGCCACCGCCGGCGAAGGAACACCTCCGCAGTTGACCGGCGCATAACCCATGTCGGAAGCCGCCTTGGCCACGGCCCCCATGATGCGGCCGGTGCTCGGTCGCAGATCGCCGGCGATCGCCACGGATTCACCGTTCTTCTTCAACTCGCCACTCTCTTCGAGATACTGGAGAAAGCCCTTGGCGTAGGTATAGCACACCTGGTTGGTCATCGCCTCAGCCAGGCCGCGTGCGCCGCTCGTACCAAACTTTACACCGCTCTGCTGCATCAGGTCGTTGATCTTTATTTTCATGATAGAGTCTTAAGTTTTAGGTTTTAGCTGCTAAGTATCCTGCATCCGTACTGCTTACTGCGTATTACGTATCTTGTAGCGCCCCAATCCGCAAGAATACGTAATACGCAGTATGTAGCATGTCACTCATCCATGTTCGTCAGCATTGTAGGGTTGTCCGGGGCGATCTTACGGTAGTAGCAATTGCGCGGCTCGCCCTTGGCGTTCTTTGTGTGGCAGATGCCGCCGCGATTCGGGCGCACGGTGAACAGCAGCGAGTTTTGCTCGCAGTTCACATAGGCTTCGATCAGTTCGAAGGTTTCGCCGGAGGTCAGCCCCTTGACCCACAGCTCCTGGCGGGACGAGCTCCACAGCACGAGCATCTTGCGTTTGAGCGATTCCTCTAAGGCCAGCTGGTTGATGTAGGCCACCAGAATGACCTCCCTGGTATCGGCGTTCTGTACCGCCACGGGAATGATGCCCTTGGTACCCTCCACGGCCTTTTCCAGCTTGTTCCAATCCAGCGCCAATTCCAATCCTTCTTCGAGTTCCCTGCTCATGTCTTTCTCCCTTGTAATTCAAAATCAATCACCCGCTCGCTGAGCCCGCTCAAGGCACAAAGCGCACGAAGATCAGTACCTCCTTTGTGTCCTTCGTGCCTTCGTGTTTATAAGCGTACTTCAATGCCTTTTCCGCGCAGGTATTCCTTCACTTCGCGGATGGTGAATTCGCCAAAGTGGAAAATAGAAGCCGCCAGCACGGCGTCCGCCTTGCCTATGGAAACCGCATCGACCAGGTGATCCAGTGTGCCCGCCCCGCCGGATGCAATGACCGGGACATTGACCGCTTCAGAAATCGTACGCGTCAAATCCAGATCATAGCCGTCCTTGGTGCCGTCGGCATCCATGCTGGTGAGCAGGATTTCTCCCGCCCCGCGCTGCGCGCCTTCGATCGCCCATTTCACCGCATCCAAATCCGTCGGGTTTCTGCCACCATGGGTATACACGCCCCAGGCGCCGTCATCCTTGCGGCGCGCATCGATGGCTAGCACGGTGCACTGCGAACCAAACATATCGGAACATTCGTTGAGAATATCGGGGTGGTTAATCGCGGCCGTATTGAACGAAATCTTGTCGGCCCCGGCGGTAAGCATACGGCGCACATCAGCCGCCGTGCGGATGCCGCCCCCGACCGTCAACGGCATGAAGACCTGTTCCGCGCATCGGCGGACCATATCGACCATCGTCTCGCGGGCATCGCTCGAAGCCGTAATATCCAGAAACGTCAATTCGTCCGCGCCCTGCTCTTCGTACGCCTTGGCACTCTCCACCGGATCGCCCGCATCGCGCAGATCCACAAAATTCACGCCTTTGACGACGCGCCCACCGGTGACATCCAGACAGGGTATGATTCGTTTAGCCAACATGGATCATTTCCCGTTAAAAAAAGACAGAGCGGAATCATACACATTCTTCACTGGCACGCCACCCTCTGCCGCGCATTTCCTGCAATCCTCGATTTCCGGTGACGCCGTCACGATCACTCCATGACGCTGGCCCACCTTGATGCGTACTGCACCAAACGGCGTATCCACGGACTGGAAGCTGCGTTCCAGAATGGTGCGCTTCGTTATATGTTCTCGAATGCCGAATGTGGTTGATTCGCGGAAGATCAGATCGAGCATACGATCCCGGTCGGATGGGAGGCACAAGACTGTCAGCAGAATGCCCGGTCGTTGCTTTTTCATGGACACCGGAGTGGTGAATACATCCAGCGCACCTGCTTCCAGCAATTGATCGAATAGGCAACCCACCAGTTCCGGCGTAGTGTCATCGAGATTGCATTCGAGCGCCAGACATTCGTCCGCGGTTTCATCCTGGGCCGCTTCATAGAGGGTCGCGCGCAATAGGTTGGGCCGATTCCGCAGCTGCCGATGTCCGAAGCTGTAGGCGGTTCTTGCCGCGCGGCTTCCCAGCGCTGGTGTTTCCGCCGTCCGCCAGACCGACAACAGCGCCGCGCCAGTCGGTGTTACCAGTTCGAACGGCTCGTCAACCTGCTCCGTCGGAAAATCCTCCAGCAGCCGGAGCGTCGCCGGTGCGGGGTTTGGATAGGTTCCGTGGGCGCATTCGATCGTGCCATGTCCCTGCGGCAAACTGCGGATCGACAGGCCATCTACACCCAGCTTGTGCAGGGCCAGACAGCAACCGACGATATCGACAATCGAGTCCATCGCCCCAACTTCGTGGAAGTGAATCTTTTCGATGTCCACGTTGTGAATAGCGGACTCCGCTTCGCCGATCTGCTGGAATACCGCCGATGCATTCTCCTTCACCGCATCCGGCAGATCGCTAGCAGCGATCAGCTTAAGGATCGTACTTAAATGGCGGCCATGGTGATGCTCATCCTCTCCATGGTGATGCGTGTGAGGGCGATGTTCGTGCACTTCGACCCGGGCCCGCACCCCGCTCATGCCCTGCTCCACCACCTCTTCAACGATGATCTCGAACGGATCAACCTTGAGCGACTTAAGCTCTTCGTTCAATTCCCCGACCGGAATGCCCAGCCCGATCAACGCGCCGAGAATCATATCCCCGCTCGCCCCGCCAATGCTCTCAAAATGAAGTGTCTGCTTGTTCATAATGCCGGACAGCATGGCAGTTTTTGGTTTTCGCGCCAAGATACAAAAATTTGGAGTGCGCAGGCTCGACTGCGTTCTTAAAAACAGCCGCCGAGCATATGGAGTGCGGTGGCTGGACACCGCTCTTAAATATAAAGCGCGATCAAGCTCGCGCACTCCAAAGTCATCCAAAATTGACCAGTCCGGCTTCGCGCAAGCTGAGAAAATCGGTATCGGAATGGTGTCGGCGGTGGCCGACGATAATGTGGTCGAGTACCTTGATGCCCATGACCTCGCCGGCACTGATAAGCTGTTTGGTGACCTTGATGTCTTCGGTCGAGGGAGTTGGATCCCCGGAAGGATGGTTGTGGGCCAGAATGATAGCGGCGCAGGAGTGCTGGAGGGCTTTTTTGAACAGCTCGCGCGGATGAACGAGGCTGCTGTTGAGCGTCCCTTGGCTGATTTGCCGGGGCTCGCCGATCAGGCGGTTTTTGGTATCGAGCATCAGCGCCCAAAAGATCTCATGCTGCAGCACACGTGCGCGTTCACGTAATACAGCGGCGGCCTGTTCGGGCGTGGTGATCAAAGGATTTTCCCCCACACTTTCGCGGGTCAGTCGTTGCGCCAGTTCCATCGAGGCCTTGATCATCTGGGCCTTAACGGGTCCTATGCTGTCGATGACTTGCAAATCCTTGACCGAAGCACGGGCCAACGCCGTCAACGAACCGAACGAAGAAAGCAGCCGCCGGGAAACCTCGACCACGTTCACGGCGGTCGAGCCGGTACGCAGGATCAACGCCAGCAACACGGCATCGGATACGTTCTCGGCTCCCACCCGGTCGAACTCTTCGCGAGGACGTAGCTGTACCGGCATATCGCAGACCCGCAAGGGCTGTGGCTTCACTTCGTATCCGGCGGCCATCTCTTTTTCTTTAATAGACATACTTAACAAGTACATCCGTGATCAAAAAAGGTCACGCAGATAGTGGACGCTATTTTCCGGTTGAGCCAAAACCGCCCGCACCGCGCGTGGTTTCTGACAGGTCCTCGGCCAGCTCGTAATAGATCGGGGTGCAGTCGCAGGCCACCACCTGGAAAAGGCGTTGCCCCTTTTCGGCAGTGTAGGTGAAGTCCTTGATGTTGTCGCACATGGCGATCAGCTCGCCGCGATAGCCGCCATCGATCAGGCCGATGGAATTGGCCAGACGCAGCGGGGTCTTGGAAATGCTGGAGCGCGGCATGAGGAAATAGGCGCGACCGTCTTCCGGCTCGCAGGATATGCCCAGATGGATGGCCTTGGTTTCCCCGGGTTCAATGGTGATGTCTTCGAGCACATAAAGGTCGAGACCGGCATCGCCTTCGTGGAAATGGCCGTGGTCTGAATAGATTTCGCGGGCGGAATCGTTGAGCGGCTTGATTTTCAAATGCATTGCATAGTCCCTGTCTTTGGTTGTTAAAAAACTCCAAACATCGTATCTTCACCACTCAATTGAAACAAACCACTAATCTCGGCTAAATTACTCCTCAGGCTATTATTCACCACAGAGG
>CAXMPN010000089.1:0-7404 GCA_964195195.1 Pontiella sp.
CCTGGCCGCTGGCAATCAAATATAAGACCACACCGCCGAGGAGTCCACCGAGGACCTGCGCGACCACATAGGGAATCAGCTCTTTGGCCGAAAATCTTCCACCCAGCAGCAACCCGATGCTGACCGCCGGATTAAGATGGCAACCCGATATGTGTCCAATGGCATAGGCCATCGTCAGCACCGTCAAACCAAAGGCCAGTGCGACACCCAGCCAACCGATTCCGACATCCGGAAACCCCGCGGCCAACACCGCACTGCCGCAACCGCCCAGCACTAACCAGAAGGTGCCGATGAATTCTGCTCCCAGCTTCTTACCCATGGTATCTCTCCTGTTCGTGTTTACTGTCCCTGCACCTGGCTCTCGACAGCCATCAAGCGCCAGAAAAAATCTTTCCATCGTTGTCCATATCTCCGAGCGGGCCGGCTCGAACGCGCGCCATCGAGGACCGCTACCGTTTCGGGTGATCTGCTTCCGGAGGAGGAGGTGTCACGGGCGAACCGGAGTCGTCGCTGATGCGGGTGGTGAAGGCGGGCGGGGCGATCTGGATACCGGCCTGCTCAAAGGCCACCAGGATTTCGCGGTTCACCCGGTCGGCATGCGCGGTGTAGTCCCAATAGTCAGGCGGGTGGTACCAGTAAATCAGCTTCAGCTCAAGATGGTCGCGGGCGAATTCACTGAGCCATACCCGCGGCGGAAAGTCGGGATTCATTCCCTCGTGATCCTGCAGGAGTTCCTGCACCAGCGCGACGGCTTCCTGCGCCTTGGCAGCCCCGATATCCATGGATAGCGGGAGCTCCGAAACCCGGCGGATGTACGGACGGCGACCGATGTTTTCGATGTCGATCTTTGCCATGTCTTCGTTGGGAATGGAGGCTTGGTGCCCGTTGAGCAGACGAAGCTTGGTGGAGCGCAGGCCGATCTCTTCAACGACACCGTCATAATGCTTCACCTTGATACGCTCCCCGACGGTGAACGGTTTATCCATGATCAGCATGATGCTGCCGAAAACATTCTTCAGCAGGTCCTGGGCGGAAAGCGCCAGGGCCATGCCCACCACGCCGGCCCCTGCGAGAAGCGAGGAGAGCGGTATTCCCAGATGCTGTCCTCCTTGAAGCAGCAGGACCATGGCAACAAAGAACCCCATCAGACGGCACATAATCCGGATGAGCTGGGCATCAATGCTCTCCGGTGCAATGTGCGGTGCCGAGACAATGACTTCGCCCACCCGCCGTCCGATGCCGAGTACGACGACCATGCCAGCAAAGAGCGCCAGGAGCGAAAGGTTGAACTTCATGATGTAGAGCAGCTGGCCGGAGATCACCAACTCGTCTGTGATGAGCACCTGTGCCCGCGCCGGAATAAAAACGGCCATGATCGGAAAAGCCAGCCCCAGGATATATTTAAACAATCCCCCGGCAGCCCCGCCACGTGAGATCCGCCTTCCCAAATAATAAATAAGGGCCATGAGGCCGATCATGAGCAGTACGACCCCCGATAGGCCGATCCATTGCCACACCGCCTGACTGTTCTTTCGCTCATGCATGGAATCCGGCAGCCGGGCCACCAGCCCCGCCAGCCGTTTATTGCCCGGAGACGTGAGATAGGTATTTGCAAATCCCTCCGTCGCTCCCTTCTTGTAGGGAAGCGGCTTCACCCGGATATAGAATTCAGTGGCCCGCGCCACCGTATCCGGGCTGAATGGATAGGTTCCGGCCAACGCACCCTCCTTCACCAGTAGAAAGGTGATCTCGGTATTGGGGATGGTCCACCTTTCGACCAGGGTGCCGTCGGCCTTCGTCATGGCCGCCCGGTCGGGGATGTTCTTTTCCTTCGGAAGCTTGATTCGATCCAGCACCTCCTTGAGCGACACGGCGGCTTCCTTGCCGACATTGTCGCGCCGAAACTCGGCGGTTTCGCTCAGGTCCAGACAACGCATAATGCGCCGGACCACCTCGCGTGCCTCAAGAAGTACCTGTCCATCTTCGCTGGAGCGACCCTCTTTGTGAAGCAGGCTATAGGCGATCTCGCAGTTGACCATGAAACTGTTCAGCGTCGCCCGCGGGCTAGAGGTATCTGCAGGGAGCAGCGGATGCTCTTCGCTTCCAACCGCCGGAAAAACCAACCAGACTGCACACAGAAAAACCAACCTCTTCATCTCATACCTCCAAAGATTGGAAAAAGCATAGCGGCAGTTTCCAAGCTTTGAAAGCCTGGATTAAAGCCCACCGCCCCAGCGGTATTGCCAGGCGAGCCCGTAGGTATCGTAATCGCTCCCGGTGCGGGTTGATACGCCGGAGCTCGCATAGAGTTTGAGCGAGTGCTGTTGAGTCAGCGGGAATGCCAACGTGGCACCGATACGGGAGCTACGCTGCAAATTGTCCTTCACGACCCCCCCAACAGTGGTGCGGCCTCCGGTATAATAGGTGGCATTGAAGGCGAGCCATATTCCGCGAGGGAACGTGTAGACCGCATGGCCTTGCGCGGAATAGAGCGGATCCTGTTCCAGTGTTTTCCCTTGTAAATCATCATTGTCGGTATAAAGAGTGACCGCGCCTGCCCATTCGAGAATCAGAGGACCAAACGTCTGGGACATCCCCAGCTCGGGAGCGAACGACCACCGGTTCATTCCGACATTGATGAGCTTATCGTCGTCGTATTGCCCGAAGGGCGCAGTCACCTTGAAGCTCCCACCCATAACAAAGCTTTGTTTGTAGTCCCGGAACTCTTCCATGGTCAGCGCCGGTGCGCCGATAAAGTTGACCGATCCGCGAAATTGCGGATCGGCGAAACCGTCCACTTTCCGCGACACCGGACCGCCCTCAAAGGTTGCACTGCCGGATATGAATGAGTAGGGCACCGCCACATCGATCTTGGCCGACTTTCCAAGCAGGCTGCCGGAGCGGGCATGGGCCAGCACCGCGGATTGCACGCTTAGTTCGGCGTTCTCCAGCCCGAGGGTAGGAGCGAAAGATAGCGCCCCCTCTGAATACACATATCCCGCAATAGAAAAATTCATCCCTTTGGGCGCGTTGGAATAAAACCGGGGTTCCAGCGCCTGAGCGCCGGCGCCAGCGGCCAGAAAGAGAACCAGCAATAAACAACTACACCTAGTCAACATGCGTAGAAGTATATGTGATTGCCCGGAAGTCGTACATATTCGGCTCGGCTTTTTTTGCTGCTTTTGGTGTCGCAGGCTCTGCGCCAAGGCGGCGAAGTGATTGCGCCGATGAGAGGTAATTTCGCCCCGCCATCTTTACCGCTTGGCACCTTGAAACGTTCCTGCTACGGCACGCTAAGAAAATTCAACGCCGTGCATTGTGTAGGGCAGGTTCCATGAGCCCGCCTCCGCGATCAAGGATCACGGATGCCGTTTCAACACGCTCAGCGCGCCTCGTTTCGGTGTTGAAAACCGGCTGTACACAGCCCTCGATTTCGATAGTCTTGCGTCCTGAGGAAGAACATCTAAACAGAGGGAGGAAATGATGAAGCAGATTATATTCTATGTATTGGCAGCGAGTCTGACACTGGCCACGGGCTGCAAGAAGGGCGAAGACAGAACCACGGAAATGATGAGCTCGGAAGAGGTGGTTGAGAAACCCCAGGAAGTGGCGGTTCAGACCACCGAAAAAGCCGAAGCGGTTGTCAGCGAACTGACGGTTAAGGCCGAAGATGTGATGGACGACCTGAACCAGTCGGTTGCAGAGATCAAGCAGAAGGTCGCCGGTCTCGACAAAACCCAGGTGCTGGCTTATGGCGACCAGTATAAGAACGTGCTGCTTGAAAAGCAGCAGCAGATTGCAGATCTGACCGGACAGTTGAAGGGCCTCTCCGTGACGGAAATGATGGGCGATAAAGCGAAGGGGCTAAAAGACCAGATGGCCCAGTACAGCGACCAGCTCGCCGGACTCAAGGACCGGTATTCGGTCTATCTCGAGCAGCTCGAGGCGTTCGGTGTTGATCTTTCGGCCTACACGCTCTAGCGGCCTGACCGTTCAATCCATACCAAGCGTGAACGATTCAATATCGTCACGCCTTTTTTGGTTCATGACCCATTCGGGGAATTCTATGAAATATGGGTTCTTTGCGGAAAACTCGCCGGGTGGGGCACCCGGCCTACAACCCAGATTCAGCTTCACGCAACTTGTAGGCCCGGTCCCCGCCCGGGCGCTCCCCGGAAGTCGGCCATAAACCTTCGTTCTCCATCAGTGTTCAACGGGCAGGCGCTCTTCTTCGACCGGGATATGCCGTTCCAGAATATCGATGGTTTTCCATCGCCCCGACTTGAAGCGCCAACAGAAACCTACCCCTAGGATCATGATGTAGAACATGCACCAGAGCCACGCAGCGATGGGGCCGACACCCAAACCGAGCACCAGCACCAGCTCGCCGAGCGCAAAGAAACCCCATGCCAGAGCGGTGTGGAAATACATGACAAAGTGCGTATCCCCTGCCCCCTTCAACGCCCCGCTAATGATAAAGTTCGTGGCATCCATAATGCCCCACACAACGAGGATGATCAGCAGTTGGCGACAGATATCGAATACTTCCGGCGAGGTGGCCACGCCGTTGTTCTGGCCGAAGAGGTTCACGTAGAAGTGCGGGAAAAGCACAAACGTAGCAACCAGCGGAACCGTGTAGAACAAGCCCGCCTTCAGGGTAATCCAGCCCGTTCTTTCAGCCAGATCAGGCCGCTCCGCACCCATGTACTGTCCGACCATGATCGAGCTGGCGATCCCCAGTCCGATCATCGGCATCAGGGCAAACAGGTTGATGCTCAGTGCCATGTTGCTGGCGATGGAGGCCGCCTCGCCCTGCCGGCCGAGCAACAGGACAAACAGGGAGAACGAAGCCAGATCGAGAAACAGGTGGATGCCCGCCGGGCCGCCGTACCGTATCATTCGCTTCATCTGCCCGATATCCCACCGCAAGGCCTTTCTAGTGGCAAACTGCCGATCGATGCGTTTTGAAAAGAACAGCGCCAGCATGATTCCCGGACTCACCCATCCTGCAATGACCGTGGCAATCGCGGCTCCGGCAATGCCCATTTCGGGCAGGCCGAGCTTGCCGAATATTAAAAGGTAGTCCAGCACCACATTCACGACGTTGCCAATCACGTTGGCCACCATCACCGTGCGGGTATCGCCCTGTCCGGAAAAAAAGCCGCTGATGGCCGCCGATACCGATTGGGATACGGAGCCGAGCATGAGGATGATGAAGTAGATGCGCTCCTCTTTAAAGACCTCCGGGCCGTGACCGCTTATCTTCAGGACGAAAATACCCACTGGAATCAGCAACAACATGATCGGCCAGGAAAGCAGCGCCAGCCAGACCCCCTGCATGGTGGCTACCGAGCATTTGTCGTATTCGCGGGCACCGTAGTATTGCGCCACAAAGGTATTCGCATAGGCCGCCAGCGCCAGAAACCCGCAGAGCATGGTAAAGCACAGGATGCCGGCGGGCACGGCGGCGCGGAAGGCCTCGGGGCTGTACCAGCCGAGAAACATGCGGTCGCAAAAGTTCAGCAGCGAAAAGGAGCCGGTGCTGATGATCAGCGGCCACGCGATCTTGAACAGTTCGCGGTAGCCGCCAAAGGCGCGTTTCTCTGGTTTGATGCCTTGCATAGAGGGCAGAATCTACGCCGAAAACAAGGCGGTTGAAACAGGAATTCAATAGAAACAAACCAACGGTTCAGCGGGAAACATTTGATCGTCCGTGCGATTCCTGCATAATCAGCCGCTATCGTTCCAGTCCCCATCCAGAAAGGAAAAGACGCATTATGAAAATCATCCTCAGTTATTTGGTGATGTATCCCGCGCTCGCGCTGCTGCTTTCCGGCACATCCGTCCATGCCGGCGCATCCCGCGAGCCCGCGGTCGAGAACCCGAAATATGTGTTTTTCTTTCTCGGCGACGGCATGTCCTCGGCACAGATCGAAGCAGCCGCGGCCTTCAGAGCCGGCGATGAGAATGATGCAGCAACTCTGATGGCTCCCGAAAACCGGTTGCATATGACGCAGCTCCCGGCAACGGGTCTGGCCGAAACATTTGCCGCAAACCGCTTCATCACAGACTCCGCCGCCGCCGCGACCGCATTCGCCTGCGGCTGTAAGACGCGGCCGGGAACCCTGGGACGCAATACCGCCCTCGACACCTCCTACAGGAGCATTGCCGAACTGGTGCAGGATCAGGGACGGGCCATCGGCATGATTTCCAGCGTGCCGCTGTCGCACGCCACCCCGGCGGGCTATTATGCCAATGTGAACAGCCGGCATAACTACTGCGAGATCGGCTATCAGGCCGCCCAAAGCGGATTCGACTTTTTCGGCGGGGGGCTTTTTTCCAAGCTCGACAGCGACAAAAATGCCGGCAAGGTGGTGCTGAGGCAGGCATTCATCGATGCAGGGTACACCACGCTGTCTGACAAGAAAGAAATCCTGCAGCTCGAGGACCAGGAGCTGGGCAAGGTGATCTGCACGGTGGCCACCTCCCATGACGGCGACTCCATGCCTTATGCCATCGATCGACCAGCCGGCAACTTTACGCTGGCGGAAATTACACAGGTGGCCATCAACTATCTGCAGGACGATCCGGAGGGTTTCTTCATCATGGTGGAAGGGGGGAAAATCGACTGGGCCTGCCACGACAATGATGCCGCCACGGCATTGCTTGAACTCATCGCCTTCGACCATGCCGTCGGCGTGGCCCGCGACTTCCTCAAAAAACATCCTTCCGAAACCCTGATCGTCGTTACCGGCGATCACGAAACCGGAGGACTCGGCATCGGCTTCAACGGTAACCGCTATCAAACGCAGCTGAGTCTACTCAAGGGGCAGAAGAAATCAGCGAAACAGTTCTATAAAGAGGATCTGCCGGCCTATCGTCAGACCCACCCTTGGACCGGGGTGGAATGCAATATCGACGCCGATATGAAAGCCCTGATCCAAACAACCTTTGGTTTGGATTGGGAACAGCTATCCGAATACCAGCAGGAACAGCTTGAAGCAGCCTACGACGCCTCGCTCGGACTGGTTAAGGGAGATGATCGGCCCAGCGGATACGACCTCGACGGCCCCTGTGATGTGGACTTCCTCTCCTACCGCGGTAAAGATCCGCTCACCATCGCCCTGACGCACATCCTGAATAACGAAGCCGGGTTGCAGTGGACGACCTCCAGCCACACGGCCGTGCCGGTGCCCGTGATGGCGGCTGGAGCGGGAGCCAGTCAGTTCAATGGGTTCTACGACAATACCGAGATTGCCAAAAAGCTGGGTGTGCTGATGAACACGCCGCCCCTACCGGTCGAAGACGAAACCAGAAGCGGCCCTTCGTCATTCTAGAGCGGATTAAGAATGTTGGTGCGGCTCCTCCAAGGCATAACGGGCTGGAAGCTTCGTCCAGACTGTT
>CAXMPN010000090.1:0-7172 GCA_964195195.1 Pontiella sp.
TTGGCATTGGCGGGTTATGTGTTTGCCGCCGAGCATCCTACGTCCAAAACGAAGGCCGCCGAAAGCGCGGGTGCACTGGACGGCCAGGTGTTTGTCGGCGAAATGGTGAAAGCCGGGGAAGAGAGCGGCGATCCGGATACGCTGACCTTCAAGGGCGACACCTTTGTGTCGACGGCATGCACGGCATACGGTTTCAACAAGATCACATACGAAGCGCACGAAGAAGGCGGCGTGATCACCTTTACCGCGCAACCGGTAAACGAAGAGAAGGAAACATTGACCTGGAACGGAACCATCAGGGACGTCAAGGCCACGGCGGTACTTCAAACGGAAGCGGGACAAACCGAATACACGTACAAGGGAACGCTGAAGCCTGCCGATTCAAAGCCTCCCGAGCATCCGAAGAAATCCGACCACCCCAAATCCGAGCATCCGAAATAGGATTCGCTCAGCAACTCGACCATCATCCGTGTTTGGTAAAGGAGGTCCGTCATGAATAGAAGTCTATGGATACTTTGCGCGACGATGGTTGGGTTGCATGCTGTTCACGCCTCAAGCGGTGGGGAGGAGGATCCGAACGTAGTGACAGCCGATATACAGGACGGAATCGAATCGCACATCGAACATCAAATTCTGGTGGGTGATGGACATTTCACGTTGGAGCACGGTGACCAGCCGCTGCAGCTCAAACTGGTGCGGATCCATACCGAATACCTGGCGAACCTGGGCCCGCGTCGTCATTTTGCCTGCGTGGATCTGGTGGATGTGGACGGAGACGTGTACGACGTCGACTTCTTTCTTTCAGGCGACCCGGGCGCTATGACCGTCACCGAGACGACGGTCCACAAGATCAACGGGAAGCCCTACTACGTATGGGATCAGAAAAGAAACGGCACCTGGCATCGTGTTGCGGTCGACCGGGCCTCGGAGGGGCACTTCGGCGTAATCCGGGATCGCGATACATTTGAATTCCGCTATCGGGCGAAGCTGCCGCCGTTGGCCGCACCCGCCCGCATGTGGCTGCCTCTGCCCGAGACCGACGTTTTTCAGTCGGTCGAAATCCTGTCCATGGACGCTCCGGGCAAACAGCGCGTCATCCACGACCGCAATGACTTGAATCGCATGCTCTTCCTGGAGCTCGAACCGGAGGACAGCGGAAAAACCGTCGAGATCCGGTTTGCGGTTCAGCGGCGGGAGAAGGTGGTCTACGAGGCCCCCGAAACGGAGGCGATGCAATATCTTCAACCCGATCGGCTCGTACCGGTAACCGGCGAAATGCGCGCCATAGCCCAGGAAGTGGTCGCGGACAAGAAAACGGACCTGGTTCGTGCGCGGGCGCTCTACGACCATGTCATCGACCGCATGCGCTACATGAAGTATGGAACCGGCTGGGGCAAGGGCGACGCTGTTTACGCCTGCGATGCACGCACCGGAAACTGTACGGATTTCCACTCCTATTTCATCGCACTGGCCCGGTCCGTCGGCATCCCCGCACGCTTTGCCATCGGCGCGGGCATACCGTCTGAACGCAACGATGGCGGCATCGATGGATACCATTGCTGGGCGGAATTTTATGCCGACGGCAAGTGGTGGCCGGTGGACATCAGCGAGGGCGACAAATATTCCAGTCTGGCCACCTATTACTTCGGCCACCATCCGGCCAACCGTTTTGAACTCAGTAACGGCCGCGATATCGTGGTCGATCCCCTGCCGGCGTCGGGACCCATTAATTTCCTCGCCTATCCCGTGCTCGAGGTGGACGGCCAGCCCGCCAAGGCGGATGTCGTATTTTCATTCATCCGCCGACCGGCGCATTAGGCATGAGTGATGAAGATGCGCGAGAGCGGCATGCCGGACGAGGCCACATGGCAGGGATTTTTCGACCCCAAGGCCATCGTTGCATCACTGGGGATCGCCCATGTCGAGGGCGATGTGGTTGATTTTGGCTGTGGCTATGGAACGTTTACACACGCCGCCGCGCAGGTGGTTCACGGTCAGGTTTATGCGCTGGATATCGAACCCGCGATGATTAACACCACCCAAGCCAGAGCGCAAGGTGCGGGCCTTGCAAACGTTCGGGTACTGCGGCGCGATTTTGTCAGGGACGGCACCGGATTTGCAGACGCCACCATGGCATATGCGATGCTGTTTAATATCCTCCATTGCGAACAGCCGTTGTCCCTGCTGGCAGAGGCATACCGCATTCTGATTCCGGGCGGCAGCGTCGGAATCATTCACTGGAATCATGATCCGGCGACACCGCGCGGACCGGCAATGGAGATCCGCCCTCGCCCGGAACAATGTGCCATGTGGGCGGAATCCGCCGGTTTTCAACTCGTGCCCCCGGGGGCGATCGATTTACCGCCCTACCACTACGGCATGCGCCTGACCAAGCCTTAATGGGGATGCCTATACTTCGGCCATCGGGCATTTAACCGAGCGGCGGCGTCTCGCCCAGGCCCAGCATGCGTTTCACATTTTCGCGGCAATGAATGATGTGGTGCTCCGGCTTGTCGACATCGCCCATCATTGCCAGCATGGATGCCTCATCGACATCCAGCAGGGCGACAATGCTGATGATCTCTTTTTCGTGCGGGTCATCGGTGGAATGGATCAGCTCGATGGTCGGGCGGTTTTCCCGGTAGCGCTTTTGCGCCCATGGCCGCAACTCCTCGTCCGGTATTTCACAGAAGCAGTGGTGGGGCTTAACCATATCGATTTCTGCATCCATGACTTTCTCCTCACATGAGTCGTCAACCCTTGCGGGCTTAGTGTTCCAGCACAATACGGTATTTGGCTTTTCCGCTTCTCAGGTGATCCATCGCCTCGTTCACCTGATCGAATTTAAACTTTTCAATCACCGGCTTCACATCGTGCTGGTTGGCGAAGTCGAGCATGGTGGCGATGGTGGCAGGACTGCCTACCGCGGTTCCGGAGATTGATTTTTGGCCCATGATCAAACCGAATACGCCAATGTCCAAAGGTTCCAGTGTTGCCCCGAGAAAATGCAGCCGTCCTTTGGGTTTGAGCGTTTGCAGATAGAGGTTCCAGTCGAGTTTCACATTCACGGTGGAGAGAATCATATCGAAGCTGCCGGCCGCGGCGGTGATCTCCGCTTCATCGCGGGAGTTGATGGTGCAGTGTGCGCCCATTTTCAGCGCTTCGGTTTTCTTGCTTTCGCTGGAAGTGAATGCGGTCACTTCGCATCCCCAGGCATTCAGAAACTGCAACGCAATGTGACCGAGTCCGCCGATGCCGATCACGGCGACTTTGTCTGTGGGTTTGGTTTCGAATTGCACCAGGGGATTAAAGACGGTGATACCGCCGCAGAAAAGCGGGCCGGCGCTTTCGACATCAAGCCCCTCGGGCAGCTTCACCACGCTGTCTGCGTGTGCACGGACTTTATCGGCAAATCCGCCATGTCGTCCGACAATCGTTCCCTCCGCCGTGGCGCACAGGTTTTTATCCCCGGAATGGCAGGAGTCGCAGGTATTGCAGTAGCCCGAGTGCCAGCCGAGCCCCACGCGATCGCCGACCGCCAACGTGTTTACATTTTCGCCGACCTGTGCAATACGTCCGGCCACTTCATGGCCCGGAACGAACGGATACGTTGTCATACCCCATTCGTTGTCCAGCATGCTGAGGTCGCTATGGCAAATGCCGCAATAATCGACTTCGATTTCCACCTGTGAGGCGCCGAGTGCGCCGGGATTATATTCAAACGGTTCAAGTTTTCCGCCGGGTTCTTTCGCTGCGTATGCCTGTATCATTGGGAACTCCTTTTGTAATGAGCTATATCTTAACGACAGTGAACACCGAGCGCACGGAGATTTATTCCTATCCTCAGTGCCCTCTGTGGTGAAAACATGCCTTTTCTGAGGCATAAGGATTTGCCACTCTCCGGTTATGAGCCATCACCTGATCATTTTTACCCGGTTTCCCGAAGTGGGAAAAACGAAAACGCGTATGATTCCCCATCTGGGCGCGGAAGGGGCCGCGCAGCTTCAGCGGGAGATGACGGAGCACACCGTCAGGCAAGCGAGAAAGACAGATGCCCGAATCGAAGTGCGGTATACCGGCGGATCGATAGAAAAAATGCGCGTTTGGCTCGGCACGGACCTAAACTATGCTGATCAGGGCGAGGGCGATCTGGGCCATCGTATGCAACGGGCTTTCGATGATCATTTCTCAACGGGTGCCGAACGTGTGGTAATCATCGGTGCTGACTGTCCATCCAACGATTGGAGAAATATGCAGAAAGCATTCGAGTCGTTGGAGCAACATGATTGCGTGATCGGGCCCGCAAACGATGGTGGCTACTACCTGATCGGATTGTGCAGAGCGTGGTCCTCGCCTACAGTCCCGTCCCAACTCTTTCAAAACATTGATTGGGGCGGAAAGGATGTATTCCAGCAGACCATGAAAGCCGCGTCCGGCTTGAAGGTGGAATCGCTGAAACTGCTGCACGATGTTGACACCCCGAACGATATTCCTCCGCGCATCTCGGTCATCATTCCGACGTTCAACGAAGAAGCGAATCTGGGTCAGGCGCTTGAGCGGGTAAGAGACTGCTTCAACATTGAAACCATCGTGGTGGATGGCGGCAGCACGGATGGCACACCGTCTATCGTACCGGATGGCCTCACGTGTTTGGATGGACGGGCCGGCCAGCAAAACCTGGGGGCGAAATCCGCCACGGGGGAACTCTTTCTTTTTCTGCATGCCGACACCCTCCTGCCGGAAGGGTGGGATTGGATCGTGCGCACTACCTTGTCCGATCCGACGGTTGCGCTGGGTGCGTTCACATTCAGGGTTCGCGAGTCTTTCCCGGGGCGCAAGTTTATCGAAAAAACGGCCAACTGGCGTTCGAAGTCAGGCAGCATGCCCTTCGGCGACCAGGGACTTTTCCTGCGCAAGGAATCCTTCGATGCCGCGGGTGGTTTCCCAGACCTGCCGATCATGGAGGACTATGCCTTCGTCCGTTTGATGCGTCGTACTGGAAAGGTCGTTACGGTTCCCGAGGCCGCCATCACCTCCGGCCGACGCTGGGCAGACCACGGTGTTTTCAAGGTAACGCTGGTCAACAAACTAATGATCATCGGCTACCACCTCGGCATTCAGCCACACAAGCTGGCGATTTTCTACCGGGGTCGCACACACGGCTCCGCATGAACGCGCACACATTCCGTAAAGACCGCGATTAGATTTTCTGTTCTGTCCGCAGAATCCGTGTACCCTTTCCATCATGAACAGCCCCTTCCAACTTGTTGCGGATTTTACGCCGACCGGCGACCAGCCGGAGGCGATCAAACGGCTGTGCGAGGGACTTTCCAAGGGACGGAAATTCCAGACGCTGGAGGGCGTGACGGGTTCGGGAAAGACCTTCACGATAGCCAACGCGATTGCGCAACATGGCCGCCCCACCCTCGTACTGTCACACAACAAGACGCTGGCGGCGCAGCTCTATGCCGAGCTGAAAGCCTTCTTTCCGCACAACGCGGTGGAATATTTCGTCTCCTACTACGACTACTACCAGCCGGAAGCCTACATCCCGTCTACGGATACCTACATCGAAAAAGACGCGACCATCAACGAGGACATCGAGCGGCTGCGCCTGCGCGCGACGGACGCCCTGCTTAACCGCGAGGATGTCATCATTGTCGCGTCGGGTTCGTGCATCTATGGCCTGGGCTCGCCGGAGGACTACAAGCAGATGGTAGTCAGCGCCAAGGTCGGCGAATCCACCGACCGCGATGCGGTGTTGCGGAAGCTGGTCGAGATCCAGTATGAGCGCAATGATTATGAGCCCGGCCCCGGCCGGTTCCGCGTACGCGGCGACACACTCGACATCTTCCCCTCCTACGCCAAGGACTACGGCATCCGGCTCGAGTTCTGGGGCGACACAATCGACTCGATCAAAAAAATCGATCCGCTCACCGGCGACACACTGGAAACCTTTGACCACATCCTGGTGTCGCCCGCCAAGCACTTTGTGATGCCGCAGACCAAGATCGATGCGGCGCTCGTGGCCATTCGTCAGGAGATGGTGGAACAGGTGGCGTATTTTGAAAAACAAAACCGGCTGATCGAAGCACAGCGAATCAAGATGCGCACGGAATACGATCTGGAAATGCTCAAAGAAATCGGTTTCTGCGGTGGAATTGAAAACTATTCACGCCATCTGGCCGGACGACAGGCCGGGGAACGACCGGAATGCCTACTCGACTATTTTCCCGGCGACTTCCTGACGGTCATCGACGAGTCCCACGTCACCCTGCCTCAGGTACGCGGCATGTACAATGGCGACCAGGCGCGCAAGGGTACGCTGGTCGAACATGGCTTCCGCCTGCCGTCCGCACTCGACAACCGCCCGATGAACATTGACGAGTTTATGTCGGTCACCCACGAAATCACCTTCCTTTCCGCCACGCCGGGTCCGTACGAGCGGGAGCATGGCGGCACGCCTATTGAGCAGATTATCCGGCCGACGGGCATTGTTGATCCGCCGGTGGAGCTCCGGCCGCTCAAGAACCAGATCGACGATCTGATGGAAGAGATCCGTGCACGCGCCGAACGCGGCGAGCGCACTCTGGTGACCACGCTCACCAAACGAACGGCGGAGGATCTGGCCGAATATCTGGAGAAGACCGGCCTGAAAGTACAGTATCTTCATTCCGATATCGGTGCACTGGAACGCGTCGATATTCTGCGCGAGTTACGCAGCGGAAAGTTTGACTGCCTGATCGGCATCAACCTGCTTCGAGAGGGGCTCGACCTGCCGGAGGTGTCACTCGTCGCCATTCTCGACGCCGACAAGGAAGGCTTTCTGCGTTCGGAAACCGCCCTGATCCAGACGGCCGGGCGCGCGGCGCGGCACATCGATGGTCTGGTGATCATGTATGCCGAAAAAATCACCAACTCGATGCAGCGCATGCTCGACAAATGCGACCACCGCCGGAGCAAGCAGACGGCCTACAATCTGGAGCATGGCATCGTACCGCAGGCGATTAAGAAGAGCATCGCGGACAGCATGAAGACGATCTACGAGACCGCTGAGGAAACGGTCGAGCTGGCCGTAGCGGAAACCGGTGCGGACTACGACATCAGCGAAGTAATCCACCAGTTCGAGCAGGAAATGCTCGAAGCCGCCGAAGCCCTGGAGTTTGAACGCG
>CAXMPN010000091.1:0-7014 GCA_964195195.1 Pontiella sp.
CCGTGAAGCATCAAAAAGAGCCCCAGCAGCAGGACTCCCAGCGATACATAAAGACTCAATCCATGCCCGAGCATTGCCCAGCCGCAGGCGGGGTAAATAAACCAGACCAACCCTGCTCCCAGTACCAGGCGGGTCAGTGCGCCAACAATCGTCGAAACCGAACACCACCCGAACCGCTGCAACCCTTGTCCGGCTCCATTCACTATCGGCAACCAGAACAGTACGGGCAGCACCGCACCGGTAATGATCACCGGCGCGACCCGTTCCAGATGCAAAAATCCTGCCAAAGGTCGGTTGAGAGCCACCACTCCGGCTCCGAAAACCACGCCGGGAATCCCCGTCAGAAACAGCCATTTTTTCAGCAGGCGGCTCACATCGCCGATCCGTCCGTCCTGCATCAACAAGCTACTGTAGTGGCTAACGCCGGTGGTCAACGTGGAAAGCGGACGGGCAAGAATCATGAGAACGCCGAGGAAAGCCGCCAGCAGTGAATATTCAATCTCCGGTAAAGCCCGAATGACGGCCATCTGAAAAACCACATTACAAATATTCACGACCATCATGCCGGTAAAGAGAATGCTCGTATGCTTCAGCAGATCGTCTGAAATCAAACCCTTTAAATATTGTTTTATGCGCTCGCCCATCGTCTCCGTTCGCCTCTCGGCACCAACTCAGGTTAAAGATGCTGAAACATAGCGGGAAGAAGAGCCCGATGGCAGTTAAAAACACGCTAAAAGCAGCACTTCTAAGCATTCTAATCCGGTTAACCTAAAGAGGAATCCGACTTTACCGCATTCATAAGCACACCGACGCTGCGGGGTGAATTTTTCCCGAGGCGGTAGTCAAGCCGGACCAAGGCTTTCAGGATACCTGCAAAGAACTGCGGCACGTTGTAGCTGAACCGCCAGAATTGCTCTTTGCTTTTCTTTACGCGCACCGTCTCTTTGTTTTTTGCATTCGACTTGAACATGGGTTGAAGAATAGTCGGAATATAGCATTCAAGAAATCCGCAAAAGGAGTGCGTCAACAGCTCGGTTTTGCTCACCGAAAATCCGGCCCCTTCGAGCAGTTCGCCCAGCATTTTTCGGTCAAAGAGAACCGTGTGGCCAAAGCCCCAAATTCCGATGGGCAGGTGCCGGTTAAAGAGCCGCTCCATCAGGAAGTTGATGGGGTCGTAGAAGAACGGGTAGTTTTTATGGGGGATGGACGCAATCAATTGCCCGGCCGGCTTCAGCACGCGCGCCAGCTCCCGCAGAACCGCCTCGGGCTGCTCCACATGTTCCAGTACATCGATGCAGATAATCGAATCGAAATAGCCATCAGGAAACGTCAGGGCTGTAATATCGCCGATATCGTACTGTATGTCGGAGTCCTGGTTTAGCGACCGTGCCGTCTCGATATCTTCTTCATTGATGTCGATGCCATGACTTTTACCGAAATGGTCTCTCAAATAATAATTGTATTCCCCGGTTCCGCAGCCCGCATTGAGCAAGGTCTCGCCCGGCACGATATTGGCCTGAACCCGTAGCAGGCGGGTATAGTAGGTTGGCGCAATCTTATAATTCATAAACAACTCCAAGGTTAGAAGAGATCAACCCTTCATTTTTTTCAGCATGCGGGACAGGCTGTTGTAAATCTCCACCACCCAGTTGAAGGGCGAATAGATCAGCCGCAGGCGCACCAATGCCATCACCATCTCCAGGGACGAACTGACATAGCGGATTTTAGAGCCCTCTTTGTCATTCCACACGGTTGGCACCTCGCGAATAGAATACCCCGCCCGCTTGGCCTGAAAAAGTAAATCAACATCGAACGCCCAGTTCGTAAGGCCCAAGCGCGGAAGGATTTCCTGAATGACACCCCGGCGGAACACCTTGGCACCACACTGCGTATCGGTAATCTTCAGGCCAAACAAGATGCGCACGAATACGTTGAAACAGCGGGACATCACGCGGCGGGACAACGACTGTCGGGGCTGTACCTGGGAATCCTTGAGCCAACGCGACGCGATGATGCAATCGGATTTGCCCGTGTCGCTCACAAGCGCATCAAAGGCAGCGGGCGACGTCGCACCATCAGCATCGACAAATCCGATCAGGTCGCCCTGCGCGGATTCCGCGCCGAGCATTACTGCTCCGCCCTTGCCCACTCGCCCCGGATCAGCAAGCACGTTCACTTGCGGAAAACGTGCGCCGATCATCCGTGCAACATCAGAGGTCTGATCGGTGCAAAAGTTCGGCACCACAATCAACTCGACTTCCTCCCGATATTTTTCCGAGAAATAGGCCGCATAGCTCTCCAGCACAGGCGGCAGGCGCGATTCCTCGTTGTGCGCTGGGATGATGATCGATAGTTTCACTCGCCATCCTTCCGCAGGTAAATCTCGAGGGGGGTATGCCCCTGGCCAAAGCGGGCAAACGACTCCATGTGTTGGTAGCCCCGTTCCAGTTGCTGCCTGAAAAGCGCGGCATCCACCGCGTCAACCGCCGAGATCGCCGGCGATTCAATGGCCAGTCCATACCCGCTGAAGGCCGCCAACGGCGCCTCGACGGAGGCGAGCGTCTCCAACAGCATTTCCCGATTGAGCAAATGCAGTTTTTCAGCTCGTTCACGCGGCATTTCGGGATAGTAGCAAAAGGGGCCCATTTCCATGTTGGCGGGCACCCTGCGATGGGCATCGACCGCCAGATAGATATCCTGCGTGAGCAACACGCTACCTTCCGGGCTATTTGCACGTACGATATCGGACGCATCGCGGAGCAGGGCCAGATCGCTCTTTTCCTTAAATTGCCACCATATCCGATCGCGACCGCGCACAAACCAATCCTGGTTGATGGGCGATGAAAACGAGGCGGCAACGGACACCAAAAACAGGAATGACAACGCACGGGCCAACCCGGCTTCATCCATCTTCGGAATCAGAAAGACGACCAAGGCTACCGCTAAAACGGGATAAGCAATGGCTTGATAGTCATCATAGGGAAATGCGGCGGAAAAGTGGACCAGTGAAATTCCGATGCCGCATAGCCACATCAAGTGCATGCCGGTATTGCGCTCATAGTGCCTCGGATGCCAGCAGATCGTTGCGAGCAAGAGCGCCGTGAATACAAAATAGGCCTGCACAAAACGGGAGATAAAGCCCATCTTGAGTACGAGCAAGGCCTTCAAGCCACCCGGATCGCGACCCGCATGGTAGCCGAACAGTCCGAAGCAGGTTTGCTCGAAAGCCGAAATAAGGAAGGGTGCGAATACGGCGAGAAGGGTCGATCCGCCAGCCATTCCGTACCAGAGCCAGGCCAGCCGTCTTTCACGCTGACAGATCAGCCAGATGCCCGTGATCGGCAACACGATGCCGGCGGACAAACGGGTCCCGGCTGCCAACGCCATCAAAACCCCGGCCAGCACCGGGCCATACCACCGCCGGAAGGTCAGCGCGAAAAAGCCGGCCATCAGCAGGAACGAGCAAAGGCCATAGGTTTTCACTATGGTGGTGAAATAGCTTTGATAGACATTTCCACATACCAGAAGCAGCACGGCCGCGAAGGCAAAGCTCTTGTGCCGCGCCGTCATTCGCGCCGCCGTGGCGGCGGCAAGTATCCCCGCCAGCACACCGAACCAGGAGGTGAGCAGACGGCCGCCCGCAACGCCAAATGCATCGATCACGGGATGGAGCATGCTATAGACATAAGGAAGCACGGGGCCCTGAGTGAAGGCGAAATCGGCATAGGGCATTGCTCCTTCATTCACCATTTTTGCGGCATACAGATACCAGCCTTCATCCTGGTTCAGATTACCATGGACCAAATTGAGCGATGCCAGCAAAACGGCCAGCGCCGCGGCGCCCAACTCTATGCATACAAGATACCGTCGTTTGCTCATCGACCATTCATCCTTTGAAGACCAGCCGCTTCCGCATGGTGAAGTTTGTCACCATAGCCAGGGCAAACACAAAGAAATAGCTCAAGGAAACATCCCATCCGAAACGACCGATCAGCACCCTGCTCATCCAGGTAAATACCGCGAACGAAACCGTCGAAAGCAGATAGAACAATCCGACTTCCTTAAACCGCTGGTGCCGACCTCCGGCAAAGACAAACAACGAGTTGGTTATATAAGCCACCGTATTCGACGCCAGAAAGGCCACCACCTTATTCACCACAAAGTTTCTCAGCAACATCTGTTCCGACACGCTGTTTATGCCCCATCCAAACCAACCGATTACGGTTCCGAACGGATCGTCCATTCTGAGACTCGGTAGCACCAACCAGGCCATGGCGTAGAACACCGCCACATCCACAACAAAGGTGATCCCTCCGCAAAATAGATACTTTATGAACTGCAGGTGCAATCGCCCCTTATCGGTCAACATCTCGGTTAGCTTGGTGGTTATGGTCGTCATAGCATAGTCGGCTCGAACCATATTCGCTTACAGGCCTGATCAAAGCGAGTATTTTTCTTACTCCATACAGGTCGCGGCGTCTCGAAACGAAGAGCAATACGACATGGGTGCAAACTTGACCTGCCGGAGGTTTAATCTATGCTGTTCATTCATTTTTACCAACGGAGAGGGTTGCCTTGATGACAGAAAAGTTTTTCCGAAAATCCGACTGGATCGCCTGCTGGGCGACCTTTGCCATCTCCCTGATAGTATACATCATCACGTTGCAGCCCACGGTGGGGCTCGAAGACTCCGGTGAACTGATCGTTGCTTCGGACTATCTGGGCGTACCCCACCCTCCCGGCTATCCAATTTGGTCTTTGCTGACCTGGTTCTTCCAGTGGGTATTCCACGGGGTTACCTTCCACGGCCACCCCAATCCGGCGTGGGCGGTCAACCTCTTCTCCGCGGTCTCGGGCGCGGCCGCCTGCGGCGTGATTGCCCTGCTGATCAGCCGGTCGGGAATGGATCTACTCCGCAGTCTGGCCAAGGAATCGCGCTTGCTTGGGGAAAAAACCGAGAGCCTCTTCTGTTCCGTCGCCGGCATTTCGGGCGGCCTGTTGCTGGCGTTTGGCCAAGGGATGTGGTCCCAGTCCGTCATCGCCGAAGTCTACTCACTCAACATCTTCTTCCAGTCGCTGGTGCTCGTTTTTCTCTACCGATGGATGTCCGAGCCGGGCAACGCCAAATGGCTGCTATTGTGCGCCTTTGCATTCGGACTGGGCATCACGAACCACCAGACCCTCATGTTTATGGGCCTTGCAATCGCCATAGCCGTATTGTTCAACGATCTGGATATTTTCAAGAAGAAATACCTCGGGTTTACTTTGGGAGCGCTTGTCGCACTCGTGGTTGCATTTATCGGAGTCTACTTCGGAAACCTGTTTCTACTGTTTACCGGTGTGATTGCCTGCACCGTCGCGTGCCTCCTGATCCGGGAACATTTTCTCGTGCGCGACTTCGTAATCACGGGCTCCATGTACGTGCTGCTGTTTGGCTTCAATAAATGGGCTGCCGCCTCGACCGACTACCAGCACCTGACATGGGTAGCCGGGCCGGATCAAGCGGGATTCTGGCTATGGACGATTTTTGCGCTGTTGGTGCCCGCCATCGCCACGTTCGCTCTCCCCCGGGGCAAAGTGGTAGGACCCACCTTCCTCGTCATGTTCCTTGGTCTGGCCTTCTATTTCTACATGCCCCTCTCGTCAGACCAGAATCCGCCAATCAACTGGGGCTATCCCCGTACGTGGCAAGGCTTCATGCATGCCATCACCCGCGGCCAGTACGAGCAGGTCAAGCTGGCCCATGTCTTCAGTGCGCGCTTCCTCCAGCAAGTCGGCACCTACCTGATGGACCTGCGCTCCCAGTTCTACGGCCCCATCGCCCTGCTGGCAGTCGCTCCCCTCTTTTTCTGCTGGAAGGTGGGACGGCGCAATATCGGCTGGCTGGTAACCACGCTGGTTGCCTTCCTCTCCGTGGGCGTCGTCTTCATGATTCTCCAGAATCCCAAGAGCGATATCCAAAGTCTGTTCGTTGGGCGCGTCCAATACATCCAATCGCACGCCATCTATGTGCTTTGGCTGGGCTACGGAATCCTGTTGCTGATGGCCTACCTCGAGGCGTTGGTTAGGAACAATCCCGTTACAAAGATCCTCGGCGTGACCATGGTACTGCTGCTCCCCTTCTCGCTGGTCTATAAAAACTTCAATAATAAAGAACAACTCAAGGTATACGGTGGTGCCGAACAAAACGGCCATGACTTTGGATGGCAGTTCGGAAACTGGCAGCTCCAGGGCGTCCATGGTATCGAGGAGGATCTGCGCGCCTGGCATTCCCCTGCAGAGTTCGAAAAGATCTGGGCGGAATACCCCAACAAGAACTATCCGGAACCCATGGGCCCGAACGCGATTTTCTTCGGAGGGACCGATCCGGGGCGCTTTGTGCCGACCTACATGATCTACTCCGCAAAGGTGCGTCAGGACGTTTATCTCATCACCCAGAACGCCTTGGCCGATAATACCTATATGAACGTCATGCGCGATCTGTACGGCGACCAGATTTGGATCCCCTCGCCGGTCGACAGCAATATGGCGTTCCAGCTGTATATGAAGAACGATGGGCAGGGCGCGGATGTCACAGGAGGAAAAATTCAGGTGCAGGGCGTGGGTGCCGTCATGAAGATCAACGGTTATCTGAGTAAGATGATTTTCGACCACAACCAGTATCTGACCGAAACCCAAACCGAAGAGAAGACCCGTCCCGTGGGAGCGGCTATGGTACACGAAGACCCCGTGATCGATCCCGAATCCGGCCTTCCCCCGTTGCGAACCTTCTACCTGGAAGAGAGCTACGCGCTCTCTTGGATGTATCCCTACCTCACACCGCATGGCTTGATCCTGAAGATCAACAACCAACCGACACCGCTCACGGCGGAAATCATCAGGAACGACACCGACTTCTGGAACTGGTACTGCGAACGGTTGCTCAGCGACCGCAAGTTCATGCGCGACATCGTTGCCCGCAAATCCTTCTCTAAATTACGCAGCTCTATTGCCGGCCTCTATGCGCAACGGGGG
>CAXMPN010000092.1:0-6965 GCA_964195195.1 Pontiella sp.
CCTCAAGGGCCTGTATGCAGAGGTTGATGAAGTTATTGAACGCGGCGCATACGGCGTTGTGCTCAGCGATCGTGGTGCGAGTACAGAAATGGCGCCGATCCCGGCGCTGCTGGCGACCGCCGGTGTGCATCACCACCTGATCCAGACCAAGAACCGTACCAAGGTTGGCCTCATTGTCGAAACAGGCGAGGCCAGGGAAATTCATCACATCGCCCTGTTGCTCGGATACGGCGCGGCTGCAGTGAATCCGTATCTCAGCATTGACGATCTCGTCAGAACCGGCCTCTACGGCCTCGACCAGGTCGATGAAGATACGGCCCACGCCAGATACATAAAAGCAGCCAGCGCAGGTATCCTCAAAATCATGTCGAAGATGGGCATCTCGACTGTCCAGTCTTACGTCGGATCCCAAATCTTCGAAGCAATCGGGCTTGGCCCCGCACTCATCAGGCGCTACTTCAAAGGCACTCAGAGCCGGCTGAAGGGGATTGGCATCGAAGTGCTGGCGGAAGAGGTCGCCATGCGCCACCGGATCGCTTTCAACGATCGGCCGGAAGAACAAGCCCATCGCGGCCTCGACTTCGGAGGGGAGTACCAATGGCGGCGAGAGGGTGAACGGCATCTCCTCAACCCCGACACAGTCTTCAAATTGCAACGAGCCACCCGTGAGCACCGCTACGACATCTTCAAAGAATACACCACTCGCGTCGACCGCCAGTCGGCCGCGATGGCCACGCTGCGTGGCATGTTCCGTTTTCGCCTGGAAGACCGGCATCCCATCACCCTCGATGAGGTGGAACCGGTGTCCGAGATTGTCAAGCGCTTCTCGACCGGCGCCATGTCGTATGGATCGATTTCCAGGGAGGCTCACGAGACGCTTGCCATCGCCATGAACCGGCTGGGCGCCAAGTCAAACACAGGCGAGGGTGGCGAAGACCCCGATCGGAATGAGCGGGATCCGAACGGCGACCTGAGGCGCAGCGCCATCAAACAGGTAGCTTCCGGCCGCTTTGGAGTGACATCCGAATACCTTGTGAATGCAGATGACATCCAGATCAAAATGGCGCAGGGCGCCAAACCTGGGGAGGGCGGACAGCTCCCCGGTTACAAGGTGTACCCGTGGATTGCCAAGACCCGCCACTCGACGCCGGGCGTTGGGCTGATCTCGCCGCCGCCACATCACGATATCTATTCCATCGAAGATATCAAGCAGCTCATCCACGACCTCAAGAACGCAAATCCCAGGGCGCGGATCCATGTCAAGCTGGTCGCTCAGATGGGGGTTGGTACGGTGGCAGCCGGCGTAACGAAAGCCAAATCGGATGTGGTACTGATTTCAGGTCACGACGGCGGCACCGGAGCATCTCCGCTCACCTCCATCAAACATGCCGGTGGCCCGTGGGAACTCGGCCTGGCGGAAACTCAGCAAACCCTGCTGCTGAATGAACTGCGCGACCGCATCGTGGTGCAAGTAGACGGGCAGCTCAAGACCGGCCGGGACGTGATGATCGCGGCATTGCTGGGCGCGGACGAATTCGGATTTGCCACGGCGCCGCTGGTGGTCATGGGCTGCATCATGATGCGGGTGTGTCACCTGGACACCTGCCCGGTTGGAATTGCCACCCAGAACCCCAAGTTGCGCAAAGCATTCACCGGCAAGGCCGAGCACGTTGTCAATTTCATGGAGTTTGTCGCCCAGGAAGTGCGTGAACTGCTGGGCGAGTTGGGCTTTCGGAGTCTCAATGAGGCGATTGGGCGGGTTGAGCGCCTTGACGTTTCCAATGCCCTGGAGCACTGGAAGGCTGAAGGGCTGGACCTGGGCCCGATCCTCCATATGCCGGATCTGCCGGATGACGCGCCGAGAAGGCATATGACAACACAGGACCACGGGCTCGAATTTGCGTTGGATCAGACCATTATCAAGAGCGCAACAGCTGCTCTTAAGAGCGGCAAACAAGTCAAGCTGGACCTGCCGATACGAAATGTCCATCGCACCGTAGGCACCCTGCTTGGTTATGAGGTCACCCGGCGATACGGGGGTGAGGGCCTGCCGGATGACACGGTGGTGATCAATTTCACCGGTTCCGCCGGCATGAGTTTCGGGGCCTTCGTGCCTCGCGGCATCACCTTGCGACTGGCCGGTGACGCCAACGATTATGTCGGTAAAGGCCTGTCCGGCGGCCGGATTGTGATGCGGCCTCCGAAAGAAGCGCCGATCATCGCGGAACACAACATCCTGGCCGGCAATGTGATCCTCTACGGTGCGACCAGCGGTGAGGTTTATCTGCGGGGCGTGGTCGGCGAGCGCTTCTGCGTGCGTAATTCAGGTGCGATCGCCGTGGTCGAGGGTATCGGTGATCATGGCTGCGAGTACATGACCGGAGGGCGCGTGGTCATCCTGGGCCCAACTGGCCGGAATTTCGCCGCCGGGATGTCCGGTGGCATCGCATACGTCCTCAACGAAGAAGGCGACTTCCAGACAAAAGTGAACCATGAGATGGTGGATCTCGATCCACTCGATGACGAAGATAATGAGTTCCTGTTCGACCGGATCTCGCGGCATCGCGATGAGACCGGCTCGGCAGTCGCCAAAGCACTGCTGGCGGATTGGGAAGCAAGCCTGGGCAAGTTCGTAAAGGTCATGCCCAGGGACTACAAGCGAGTCCTCGAATCAGCGCGCGATGCTGAGGAAAGGGGTCTGCCGGTCACAGAGGCGATCATGGAGGCTGCCCATGGCTGATCCGCGCGGCTTCCTCAAATATGACAGAAAGCTGCCGAAACGGCGCCCGGTCAAAGTGAGGGTCAATGACTGGCAGGAGGTCTACCAGGACTTTGCAAAGGAAAAACTGCAAAAACAGGCCGCACGGTGCATGGACTGCGGCATCCCGTTCTGCAACAACGGCTGCCCGCTCGGAAACCTGATACCCGACTGGAACGACCTCGTGTTCCAGGATCACTGGCGGGATGCGATTGACCGGCTGCATGCCACCAATAACTTCCCGGAATTTACCGGCAGATTGTGTCCTGCGCCCTGCGAAGCGGCTTGTGTCTTGGGGATAAACGAAGACCCGGTTACGATTAAACAGGTGGAGGTCGAAATCATCGATCGCGCCTGGGAGGAAGGGTGGGTAAAACCCGTGCTCCCGACTGCCACTACAAATAAGCGAGTCGCAATCGTCGGATCGGGTCCGGCCGGACTTGCCGCCGCCCAACAACTGACTCGAGCCGGGCACAGCGTGGTGGTGTTCGAAAGGGACGACCGCATCGGCGGACTTCTCCGTTACGGAATACCCGAATTCAAGATGGAAAAACGCCACCTGGAACGGCGGCTCGATCAAATGCAACAAGAAGGCACCGAATTCCGCAGCAGCGTGGAGATTGGTGTCGATATCACAGCGGACGAACTCAGGGATCAGTTCGATGCCGTGCTGCTCGCCGGCGGCGCTACACGGGGGCGGGAACTCCCGATACCCGGCCGTGAGCTTGAAGGTATCCACCAGGCCATGGAATACCTCCCTCATGCCAACCGGGTCCAGGAAGGCGATCTCAAGGAGCCGCCGATCTCGGCCAAGGGCAAACATGTGATCATCATCGGCGGTGGCGACACGGGTGCGGACTGCCTGGGCACTGCCCATCGACAGGGAGCCGCGTCGGTGCGTCAGTTCGAAATCATGGCGCAACCGCCCGACCAGCGGGACGCCTCCACACCCTGGCCTACCTGGCCGCTTCAGCTCAGCGAGTCAGCGGCTCACGAGGAAGGTGGGAAGCGAATTTTCTCGATCGCCACCAAGAAGTTCATCGACGATGGCAACGGCAGGGTGGCTGCCCTGAAGACTCAAAGTGTCGAGACCAAGAGTGCGGGCGGTGGACGGCCTTACTTCAAGCCGTTCAGAGACACCGAAAAGAAATTCCGGGCTGATCTGATATTGCTCGCGCTGGGCTTCACCGGACCCGAGCAGGGCCCGATGCTTTCCCAATTCGATGTCGAGCTGAGCAATCGCGGCAATGTCGCCCGTAATGCTCGCTGGGCAACCAGTGCCAGGGGAGTGTTCGTCGCCGGCGACATGGGCCGTGGTCAGTCTCTCATCGTGTGGGCCATCGCCGAAGGCAGAGCGGCAGCGGCAGCGATCGATGAATGGCTGATGGGGGAATCTCTCCTGCCCACACCCGTCACACCTAAAACCACCGCCTTGAGCTGACTCCGCATATGCAGGAGCGAGCATTGCTCGCGATTTGGACAGTGCCAGCGGTTAGGCTCGGGTGCGGACATCGGCCGGGATATCGCCGCACCAGTTTTCAGGCCTTAACCTTACTTCATTGTTATCGCATATATTATGTAAATGGAATATATTAGTATGCAATCACCAGTCAGGCTTGAATCGAAACGAGCAGGTTTATCCTAGAGGACGTTCTGATGTTCACCAGCAACCCCTTCGCAGAGCTTTCGACTTGGATATCACCCTCTCTGATGCAGGCATATGTTATCGTCATGATCATCATGGTCGCGGCGGGTACGATCATCGATGTGCTGCATAAGAAGAGCGCCAAATATTTTAGCGAGAACATGCGCAAATCAAAGGCCCTGGGGACGAAGGAGGTCGGAGGCGGGGAGATGGTATCCATAGCTATCAAGACCGCCATTGTGGACGTTGCGGCGTCCGGTGAATTCTGCGACCAGCGGCGCAGAATTACCCACCTCCTGACCATGTACGGTTTCGTCCTGTTCGCCGCCACCACGGCCATCATGATATTTGGCTACATAGGCTCCACTACCCCTGCTATCCTGCCGCTGCTGTGGCATGCGGGCGCCCTGATGCTCTGCGTTGGCGGTTATTGGTTCTGGTTTTTCATTCGGGTCGATGTTGCTGCGGAGGGAAATGCCTGGTATCGCGTTATACGTGCTGATCTGTTCATTCTCTCGCTACTCGCGACTGCGACCTTCGGGCTGATCTGGTCTGCACTGCAAGCGGCGGGCGTCGCGGTGTGGTCAGCCCTGTTCTTCTTTTTGTTCATCTTCGCCAGCACGGTGCTGTTCGGCGGCGTGCTGTGGTCCAAATTCGCTCACATGTTCTTTTTTAATGATACGGCGACCACCGAGATCTACACGGAAGCAGACGGTTCAAGAGACGGATTGCCAGAACCTGCAGACCAACCCGAGCAGTTTGGTCCTGGCATCAAACGCCTGGCGCCCAAGAATTATTAACGAATACTCAAATATCGGGTCATTGAAATCAACCATCTCTGGTCCTGAAAAGGGAGACGAAAAATTATGCCAACATTTGTCTATATGACGCGTTGCGACGGCTGCGGCGAGTGCGTGGATATCTGCCCGTCCGACATCATGCACATCGACCCCGTCACCCGGCGTGCCTACAACATCGAGCCCAATATGTGCTGGGAATGCTACTCCTGCGTGAAGGCGTGTCCGCAAAATGCAATTGATGTGCGTGGATATGCAGATTTCGCACCGCTCGGTCATAGCGTCCGGGTACTGCGCGAAGAAGAAAAAGGCACAATTTCCTGGAGAATCAAATTCCGTGACGGTCGTGAAAAAAATTTCGTTTCGCCAATTTGTACTGAAAAATGGGGCGAGAAAATCGAGGACCTGGCGACGCTGCCTGTCCCTGATGAAGAGGCATTGAATTCCGAGCTGCTTTGCTACGAACCGGACGTGCTCGGCTACGCAGGCGGGTTGCGGAAATTGCCGGGTAAATTCAAGCAGGGAGTGTATTACTGATGGGAATTAAAACAGTCTACGAAGACTGCGATATTCTCGTTGTCGGCGGAGGCATGGGTGGTACCGGTGCTGCTTACGAAGCCAGATACTGGGGTCGTGATCTGAAGATCGTCATCGCCGAAAAAGCCAATATAGACCGCTCTGGCGCGGTTGCCCAGGGTCTTTACGCCATCAACTGCTACATGGGAACACAATGGGGCGAGAATAACCCCGAGGATCATGTGCGCTATGCCCGAAATGACTTGATGGGCTTGGTGCGCGAGGACCTTGCTTTTGACATGGCCCGCCATGTTGATTCTGCCGTACACAAGTTTGAAGAATGGGGCCTGCCGTTCATGCGCGACCCTGAAACCGGGCGCTATCAGCGCGAAGGCAAGTGGCAGATCATGATCCATGGTGAGAGCTACAAGCCCATCGTCGCAAATGCTGCGCGCAACTCGGCAGATAAAATTTATAACCGGATAATGGTGACGCATCTGCTGATGGACGAAAGCAGGGGAAACCGGGTAGGTGGTGCGGTGGGCTTTAACGTGCGCACCGGCGACTTCCATGTTTTCCGGGCCAAAGCGGTTATCGTCGGCGCCGGTGGCGCCTCGCATATCTTCAAACCGCGCTCGGTGGGAGAAGGTATGGGACGAACCTGGTACGCCCCCTGGAGTAGTGGTTCAGCATATGCGCTGCCGATTCAGGTCGGCGCCAAGATGACACAGATGGAAAATCGCATCGTACTGGCGCGATTCAAAGACGGTTATGGGCCGGTCGGCGCCTATTTCCTGCACCTCAAGACATACACTCAAAATGGCTATGGAGAAGAGTACGAATCCAAATGGTACGATGACACCAAGGCAATAGTTGGTGAGTATATCGATCACCATCCGACCCCCACCTGTTTGCGCAACCATGCTTTGATTTCAGAGGTGAAGGCGGGCCGTGGACCGATCCACATGGTCACCAGGGAAGCCTTCCAGGATCCCCATCTGGAAAAGGTGGGCTGGGAAAACTTTCTCGGCATGACCGTCAGCCAGGCGGTTGTCTGGGCATCTCAGGACATTGATCCAAAGTATATCAACCCTGAACTGACCACCTCTGAGCCTTATGTAATGGGCTCCCACGCCACCTGTTCAGGTGCATGGTGCAGCGGCCCGGAAGACCTGTCCCCCGATGAATACCAGTGGGGATATAATCGAATGATGACGGTCGACGGGCTGTTCGGTGCAGGAGATGCCAT
>CAXMPN010000093.1:0-321 GCA_964195195.1 Pontiella sp.
TTGAAGTAAGTGGTCGAATCGCTTTACAGCTAGCGAAACAGCTTGTAATCGTAGACAAAGCCGACTAATCCAGTGCTCTTTTAGATATTTATTCCTAAACGGACTTGCCTCAAGGGATCAATCCATTTATATCGATACATCTTTTACCAATAAACCGGAGAATATCATGGCCGAAGAACTTAAACATTTGATCGAACAGATTCAAAAAGAAGGGGTTGAGAAGGCCAACGAACAGGCTGAAACCATCATCTCCCAGGCTAAGGACAAAGCGGCAAAGATCGTTGCCGAAGCGGAAGAAAAAGCACACAGCCTGCTTAAGAA
>CAXMPN010000093.1:331-6898 GCA_964195195.1 Pontiella sp.
CTTCGCAGAACGGTCGGTGAAAACCTTGGAACAGGCCGCACGTGACCTGCTCATCACAGTGGGACAGGGTTGTGAAAAGGTCGCATCCGGCATGCTGGGCCAAGCCGTTGATACCACCCTCTCCGGTGATTTTCTCCAACAGATGATCAAGGGTGTTATTGAACAGGGCAAGGGCTCAAGCGTGGTGCTGAGCGTCAACGACGCCGACAAGGCCGCTCTGGCCAGCTACTGTGCAGAACTGACCAAGCAGTCCGGAAAACAACTCGATCTCGTTACCGACGCTGAAATCCTCAGTGGATTCAAAGTGGGCTTCAAGGATCAAAGCGTCTATCTCGACTATACCGGAAACGCTGTGGCTGAGGCGCTGAGTGCCTTCCTGCGTCCGGAACTCGCTAAAACGGTCAGTGCGATCGCCCAAGAGCAGCTTTCGAAAGCCTAACCGGAAGAGACCATGGCGTACTATTCACTCGTAGCCAGCCTGCCGCACCTTAAGATCGGGGACGAAGCACCGTTTTCGATCGAGGAATACATTGGCAACGCTGCACAATGGGTTACCGAACACGAAGTCCGGATCCTTCACAATATCCTGCTCGGTGCAAACAATGGCGAAAACGACTCCGTATGCAGAATCTGGTACAACATTGAAACCCAACTAAGCAATGCCGTTGCCAGGCATCGCGGCCAGAAACTCGGGGTGGATTTCAAAGAGTTCCTGCATGTGCATGATGGCTTCAGCGGCGAGATCGAACAGCTGGTAACGGATGCGTTTACGCGGACCGACCCGCTGGAAGTCGAAGAGGCACTGGACCGCGCACGCTGGCATTTGGCCGACGAACTGGCCAGCGGCATGGAACCCTTCTGTTTTGAAAAGGTACTGGCATATGGCATCCAGTTGAAAATTGTCGAACGCTGGAACCGCATGGATGTGCACACCGGCAAGGAAAAACTCGAAGCCGTCATCACGGCGAATACGGAAGAAAAGGAAACCGCGGAGGCCAGGTAAGTCCGCGGGTGCTGTTTTTATAGGGATAGAGGATAGAGATTATGAGCGAAAACATCGGAAGAATAACCGGGGTGAACGGCAACCTCTTGAAGGTTGAATTCGAAAAGCCCGTCATCCAGAACGAAGTGGCCTATGCCAGCGTCGGTGCTAGCGATCTGAAGCTTAAAGCGGAAGTGATTCGTATTCGCGGCAACAGCGCCGAACTGCAGGTATTCGAAGATACCGTCGGTCTCAAGATCGGTGATCCGGTTGAATTTACCGGAGCCCTCCTCTCCGTGGAGCTTGGGCCAGGCCTGCTAACCCAGGTCTTTGATGGATTGCAGAACCCGTTGCCCGCCCTTGCTGAAGAATGCGGATTCTTCCTGCAGCGCGGTAAATATCTTGATCCCCTGCCCCGCGATTCGAAATGGGCGTATACACCGAAGCTTAGCATCGGTGACACCGTTGTGGCTGGCGACACCATCGGCACCATCCCGGAAGGCATGTTCGAGCATCGTGTCATGGTTCCTTTCGGCCTCCGCGGCAAATGGACGGTTGAAACGGTTACCGCCGCCGGCGAATATACCGTGGAGGAAGTCGTTGCCGTACTGAAGGACGACAAGGGAAATTCCAAAGAATGTACCATCATGCAGCTCTGGCCGGTCAAAATGCCGATCAAATGCTACGCCGAGCGAATGCGCCCGACCGAATCGATGGCCTCCAAGATGCGTACCATCGACACCTTCTTCCCCGTCGCCAAGGGCGGCACCTTCTGCGTTCCCGGTCCGTTCGGTGCAGGCAAGACCGTGCTACAGCAGATTATGTCACGTAACGCCGAAGTGGACATTGTGATTATCGCGGCCTGTGGCGAGCGGGCTGGCGAGGTGGTGGAAACACTCCGTGAATTCCCGGAACTGACCGACCCGCGTACCGGCAAGAGCCTGATGGAACGCACACTCATCATCTGCAACACCAGCTCGATGCCGGTGGCCGCCCGCGAAGCTTCGGTTTATACCGGTGTAACGCTCGCCGAATACTATCGCCAAATGGGCCTCGATGTCCTCCTGCTGGCCGACTCCACCTCCCGCTGGGCACAGGCCCTCCGCGAAATGTCCGGCCGCCTGGAGGAAATCCCCGGCGAGGAAGCCTTCCCGGCCTATCTCGAATCCGTGATTGCCTCGTTCTACGAACGCGGTGGCGCGGTGCGCCTTAACAACGGCGAAGTCGGAACGGTCACCATCGGCGGAACGGTTTCCCCGGCCGGAGGCAACTTTGAAGAACCGGTAACACAGGCCACCTTGAAAGTGGTCGGTGCGTTCCATGGTCTATCCCGAGCGCGCTCCGCCGCCCGCCGCTATCCGGCCATCGATCCGCTCGAATCCTGGAGTAAATACCCCAGCGTCGTGGACGAGGAAAAAGTGTCCAAAGCCCGCAAGGTACTGCGCAACGGGAGCGAAGTTGGCCAAATGATGAAGGTGGTGGGCGAAGAAGGCACTTCCATCGATGACTTCGTGCTCTACCTGAAGTCCGAATACATCGACGCCACCTACCTGCAGCAAAACGCGTTCAGCGATACCGACTCCTCCAACTCGGTTGAACGTCAGGAATATGTTTTCGGCAAGCTCTTGAAAGTCATGGACACCAAAATGAAATTTGAGGACAAAAACCTGGCCCGAAGCTTTTACCAGCAGCTCACCCAGACCTGCCGGGACTGGAACAACAGCAAATTCCAATCGGACGAGTTTAAACAAATTGAAGAGCAAATGACTAAAGCTCTCGCGGAGGTTTCTGACTATGCAGAATAAAGTCTATCACCGGATCGAACAGATTACCGGCAGCGTTATTGTGGTGAAGGCCGACGGCATTATCGCCGGCGAACTGGCACAGGTTGATGCCGCACACGGCACATCACTGGCGCAGGTGATCCGTCTTGAAAATGATGAGGTCTACCTGCAGGTATTTGCCGGCGGACGGGGTGTCGGGACCGACGCTAAAGTTCGCTTCCTCGGACGCACCATGCAGATCCCCTTCTCTGAAAACCTGCTCGGCCGTGTTTTCACCGGCACCGGCGAGCCGCGCGACAACGGTCCGAAGATTACCGAAAACATGATTGAAATCGGCGGTCCGTCGGTCAACCCGGCCAAGCGTATTATTCCACGCAATATGGTGCGTACGGGCATCCCGATGATTGACGTGTTCAACACGCTGGTGGAATCGCAGAAACTGCCGATATTCTCGGTGGCTGGCGAGCCCTACAACGAACTGCTCGCGCAGATCGCCCTGCAGGCCGAGGTGGACGTGATCATTCTCGGCGGCATGGGGCTGAAGCACGACGACTATCTTTTCTTCCGCGACAAGCTGGACGAAAGCGGCGCCCTATCCCGCTCGGTCATGTTTGTTCATACGGCCTCCGACCCGACCGTAGAGTGCCTGCTCGTTCCCGATGTGGCGTTGGCGGTTGCCGAAAAATACGCGCAGGAAGACAAGCGCGTACTCGTGCTGCTGACGGACATGACCAACTTTGCCGACTCGATGAAGGAAGTGGCCATCACGATGGAACAGATTCCTTCCAACCGCGGTTATCCCGGCGACCTTTATTCGCAGTTGGCCGCCCGTTACGAAAAGGCCGTCGACTTCGAAGGAAGCGGCTCGATCACCATTCTGGCGGTTACCACGATGCCGGGCGACGATGTCACCCACCCGGTTCCGGACAACACCGGCTACATTACGGAGGGTCAGTTCTACCTCAAAAACGGCCGCATCGAGCCGTTCGGTTCCTTGAGTCGCCTGAAGCAGCAGGTGAATGATCGCACCCGCGATGACCACCGCGCCATCATGGACACCATGATTCAGCTCTATGCATCCTACAAGGAAACCCTCGAGAAACAGTCCATGGGCTTCCGCATGAGCGACTGGGACAGCAAACTGCTGATTTATGGCGAACGCTTTGAAGCGGAAATGATGGATATCACGGTCAATCTTGCGCTGGAAGACGCCCTTGATGCCGGGTGGAAAATTCTCGCCGACTGCTTCGAACCGGCCGAAACCGGCATCGCCTCGAAACTGACCGATAAGTTCTGGCCGAAGGGATAGTAAGCTTGGGAATCCACCGATTTCACGGATTCCCACAGATTAGAATCAGAGGAATCTGCTTAATCTGTGGATAAATATAATGGCTAAGATTAAATTAACGAAGAATGAGCTCAAGACTCAGCGTGATTCGCTGGCACGGTTCAACCGCTATCTGCCGACGCTGCTACTGAAGAAGCAGCAGTTGCAGATGGAGATGCGTCGCCTTGACCAGGAAATCCTTGTGAAGCGCGACGAGGAACAGGAAGCGCGGGCCAAGCTCAGCTCATGGATCCAGCTTTATTCCGAACCGGTAGACCTCGCGCCATTTGTCGAAGTCGAATCGCTGGTCACATCCTTTGGTAATATTGCCGGTGTGAGCATTCCGGTGCTCGACAATCTGGTTTTCAAGGAATCCGTACCCGACCTGTTTGAGACACCGGCATGGATCGACGAAGGGATACGCATCCTGAAGCAGCTTACACGATTGCGCGTAGAACGTCAGATTCTGGAAGAGCAGCACCGCCTGCTGGGCGAGGAACTCCGTACTACAACGCAGCGCGTGAACCTGTTTGAAAAAGTGAAAATTCCGGAAGCCAAGGAAAACATCCGCGTCATCCGTATCTTCATGGGCGATCAGCAGACCGCAGCCGTCGTCCGCTCCAAAATCGCCAAAGGAAAAAGCGCATGATCGTTAAGATGAAAAAAATGACGCTCCTTTGCACGCCTGCACAACAGGAGCAGACGCTGAAAAAGCTGCGCGACCTGGAAGTCGTTCATGTTGAGCATGTTCAAGCCCCTGAAGGGCATGAGCTGGAGCAAGCCCGCAACCATCTTCTGTATGTTCAGCGCGCCAAAGAGGTGCTTCAATCCAGGCCCGATGCCGATCCCACCGGCAAGGATCCGGATAATCTCGTTGATACGGTATGGACGCTGATCCACTTGGAAAAGGAACTGAAGGAAACGCTGCAGGCGTTGGAACACGAAAAGGAGCGAATCACTCCTTTCGGCGAATTTAATCCGCGCGAGATCACCACGTTAAACCAGGGCGGACTTTTCGTAAAACTCTACGAATTTCCCACCAAAGACACGCCACAGGCACCCGATGGAGTTGCCATCAGCGAAATCAGCCGCGATAAGAACCTCATCTATGCACTGGCCGTCGGTCGCGAGGATTTTTCCATTCCTGCGCATGAGGTCCGGCTCCCCGACCGATCGCTATCTAAAATCGAATATCACATCGATAAAACGAAAAAAGCGATCGAGGAAAACGATGCCGAATTCCAAACCTATGCGGGCCACAAGGCACTGGTGGAGCAAATTACCGACAGCGCTGCGGATGGAGTCACCTTCCTTGAAGTTCGAGATGGCATGGGCGCGGATGATGTTATCGTCTATCTGAAGGGATTTTATCCCTTCGACCGCGAGAACGATATTGTGTCTGCCGCCCATGAAAACGGCTGGGGCTACCAGCTCGAAGAGGCTTCCGACCAAGACCAGCCCCCCACGCTACTCCGCAATCCAAAGTGGGTATCCCCCGTTAAAGCGGCTCTTGATATGATCGGCGTTGTTCCCGGCTACAAGGAACTCGATGTAAGCGCCCTGTTCCTTATTTTCCTCAGTATATTTTTTGCCTTCATCGTGGGTGATGCCGGCTATGGACTGCTATTTGTCGGGCTGACTCTCTTCGGCAAAATTAAAACCAAAGGCAATGCGGCCGCACAGCCCGGTCTGAATCTATTGATGATCATGAGCACCTTCTGTGTCATCTTCGGAGCACTGACCGGTAACTATTTCGGCATAGCACTCGCTTCATTGCCGGCATGGATGCAGGCCTTGAGCAGTGACTTTATGACCGGAAAAATAGCGGACGGCGGATGGAACACTGATCTGGCCGCAAAGAATATTATGTTCATCTGCTTCTCGATCGGAACGCTGCATATTTCCATTGCCCACGTTTGGAATCTCATTCGCAAGATTAACTCATGGGAATGCCTCTCAGAACTGGGATGGCTCTGCTGCACGTGGATGCTCTTCAGCGTGGTGCTTAACATGGTGCTGTATATCGAGTTGCCGACGTGGATTGTGGCCACTCAGCTTCCGCTTCTTGGAACCGGAATCGCTTTCATTATCCTTAGCCTGGTCATGTCGAAATCTTATTTCGGTCTTGTGACCCTGGCCCTAGATGTGATCAACAACTTTGTGGATATTATCTCATACGTTCGTTTGTATGCCGTGGGAGCGGCCTCCTTGGCGATTGCCCAGGCCTTCAACGGTATGGCCTTCCCGGAAGGTGAAGCGATCCGGTTTACCATTGGGGGCGCACTGATTCTTTTCACCGGCCACGCTTTGAATATTATTCTCGCCGCGATGGGCGTAATGGTACACGGAATCCGTCTGAACACCCTTGAGTTCTCCAGTCACGCTGGGGTCGAATGGGGCGGCCTGCATTTTAACCCTTTCAGAAAAACAAAAGATAACGTTTAACCAATTGAAATTGAATAAACAGGAGAAAT
>CAXMPN010000094.1:0-6845 GCA_964195195.1 Pontiella sp.
ATCAGACGGCCCTTTGAAAGCGGGAAGCGCTTGTGCGCGCAGCGGTCATCATAGGCAAGCACATCGCCTTCTTTCGCCCGCCACATCACAATGGGCCGATTGCAGACAACACGTCCTGTCAATTTGCCTTTCGGAAAATCCTTCGATATGCCAGCCACATACCAGCAATTTCTTGGTGCGCCGATAAGACCCATAATATTCTCCCTTTCATTCTTCTGCCAAGCGACGAGGGGGCTAAACAAGCCCGTCAAACCATTCGCGATCAGCTAAAGATCAAGCACAAGAATTTCGCTTTTCGCCCGTGCACAACAAATCATCACATAGTCTTCCCGGTCCGCGTCATCGAGCACCGTATCGCGGTGCACCGGCTCGCCCTCAATGAAGTGCGTGATGCAGGTGCCGCAAAACCCTTCCTCGCAATCGGTCTGCACGATAATCCCGTGGGCGCTCAACACGCTGACGATGCTACGATTGGCGGGCACGTCGATGACATCGCCGGTGCTCGCAATTTTCACCTTGAACGGTTTGGTGTCCCAGGCCTTTTCTTCTTCCGTCATTTCCCGGGCGGAAAAATACTCCTGGTGAACCGCATGCGGAGGCCAGGCCCCGACCGAGGCGTTTACCGCATTCATGAAACCGGTGGGCCCGCAGGCATAGAGGTGCATGCCGGGTTTGAAATCCGCAAGCGTTGCCGCAATATCAAGACCCTTGGACGGATCGCCGTCATCATGGTGAACCACGACCGTGCCGGCCGCGATGCGCGGCCGCAGTCTGTCCAGGAACGCGGTTCTTTCAGGTGAGCGTGTGCAATAGTGCATGAGATGGGGTTTGCCGGTTCGCTCCAGCTCTTCAATCATTGCCATCATTGGCGTCACGCCAATGCCACCGGCCAGCAGCAGATGAAAGGTTGCTTCACGGCCAGCAAGGGCAAAGTGATTGTCCGGTCCCGATATAAGTAAGGACTGGCCTTCCTTGATCGTTTCATGCATCGCCCTTGAGCCGCCGCGGCCTTCTTCCTCTTTCAGCACGGCGATCACGTAGCGATGCCGTTCCGAGGGATCGTTGCATAGGGAATATTGGCGAGTAAGCGTGTCATCAAGTTGGACATGAATATGTGCGCCAGCCGTAAAAGCGGCGAGGTCACTGGCGCCCGGATGCACAAATTCGAAGCTAAGAATGCCTTCCGCTTCGCGCGCGACCTTGTTGACCTTCACAGTATAGCTCGCACGGGACGCTTCAGTTTCGACGGGATCGGCCACGATCTTTGCCTTTTGTTCTAATGTTGCTGCATCCATCAGCATATTGGCTCTTCCTTTGAGGGAACGCATTACATGCTAGTCATCAATCGCAAATACTGCCCGATTTAAATCATCAAAACAAATGATAAAATATCACCAAAACACACCAATATTTTTGAATAATAAAATTTCCCCGGGACTCACATAGAATCCGGTGGAAGCCCACGCCTGGGTCCTTTGAACCGTGACGTGGGCTTCTGCGGCATAGTTAGCAGTTAGGCAGGCCACTTATAGTTGAGGCTGCGGGCGCGGAAGAAATCCTGTTCCGTCGTTGCGCTATAAGCAATCTGCTCCGTACGGAATTTGTTCATGCTGTCGAATACTTTTTTCGACATCGGATCGGCCGCAACCAGCTCAGAAATGACCTGACCTGTGGTTTCCCCCATTTTTGTAAGCTGCTCGTCACTCAGACGACGTATCAGAACGCCATGCTTGTTGACGAACTGTTGCAGAACCGGGCCTGACCGGGCCTGGAATTCGCTCAGCATGACATCATTGGTGGCGAAAGCGCAGGCTTTGACGATGGCCTTGAGGTCGTCCTCAAGCCCGTCCCACGCTTTGCGGTTGATAAAGGTCTCAAGGACCGTGCCGCACTCGTGCCAGCCTGGGGTGTAATAGTATTTGGCGTGACGCCAGAAGCCCATCGAGGCTTCGCCATAGGGGTTGTTCCATTCGACCCAGTCGATGGTTCCCGCGGCCAATGCAGCGGCAACCTGGCTGCCCGGCAGGTTGACCACCGTTGCGCCCAGCCGGCGCATGACTTCCGCACCAATGCCCGGCATGCGCATTTTCAGGCCTTTGAAATCAGCGAGTGTTTTAACTTCCTTGCTTGACCAGCCCGGATGCTGGACCCCGGTATTTCCGCATACAAGGAATTTGCAACCCAACGGCTCGTAGACCTCGTCGCATAATTCAGCACCACCACCAAAATGGTACCAGCCGTTATATTCCTGCGCCGTCAGCCCAAACGGGAAATTGCTGACAAATTGGCTCGCAGGCGCCTTGCCTTTCCAGTAATAGGGTGCGCCATGACCCATTTCCACCGTGCCCGCTTTAACGGCATCGATGGACTCGAATGCAGGCACAATTTCACCGGACGCATGGAGTTTGATAGTTAGGCGCCCGTCTGAGCATTTGGTCACTATGTCGGCGAAATATTGTGCACCGGTTCCCAGACCAGGAAGATTTTTTGGCCAGGTAGTCACCAAGCGCCATTTGCGTTTGTTCTGTGATAAGGCCGGTTTTGGAAATGATGATGCTGCGGCTGTTGTTGCAATACCGGCGATCGCCGCACCTTTAAGAAATTTTCTCCGTTCCATGCTGTTTTCTCCCTTGGGGCCGGGGCAGCCCGTCGATTACATCCCTATGCCAAGCGCCTGCTCATTTTTTCGGGAGGGGCTGATACTCCCCCTTTTTTTGATCTTGAAGCGATATATGCGACGCTTCGCCGCAGAAAGTATCCCTTACGCGCGATCATCATCACAATCGTTTTCTTTTGGATGTTTAACTTCAATTTTTTTGAAGTATTGAAAAAAGTCCCGTATCATAGACATTTGATATTGAGAAAACTGATTCAGCGAGGCGCTGTCTTGAATCTTAGAATGCTTGAGACCTTCTACTGGGCGGCGAAACTTGGCAGTTTCACGGCCGCTGCAAAGCGTTTGAACGCTACTCAATCTACCGTTTCCATGCGTATCCAGGAACTTGAGCGTGAATTCGCTGTCGTTTTATTTGATCGCAGCCACCGCGTCGCGCGGGTCACGGTCGTGGGGAGGGAGCTGATGAAATATGCCGAACAGATTTTGCATCTGACGTCGGAAATGCGTGAGCGGATCGGTGCGGCGGAGTCTTTGCCTGGAATACTCAGGGTTGGCGTTGCGGAGGTGATTTCCATCACTTGGCTGCCGCGATTGGTAACAGACATTCACCAGCGCTTTCCCAAAATCAGGCTGGAACTCGAAGAGGCGTTAACCCGGGACCTCGTGGACAAGCTCGAACAGGGTTCACTTGATCTCATTCTCGCGCCGGGCCGGATCGAGGGATATCACTTCAACCCGGTTTCGCTCGGTACGGTGCAGTTTTCATGGATGGCCAGCCCTGCTCTCGGGCTTCCGGACCGCGAGCTTACCCAGCGCGATCTGCAAAACTGGCCGGTGATCGCCCTCGCAAGGGAATCCTATCATCACACCTCGATTGAGGACTGGTTCCGTTCCGGTGACGCCCGCTGTCAGCGCATCGACACATGCAAGAGCCTGGGCGTTGCCGCTTCGCTTGCCCAGTCCGGGCTTGGCGTTACATTGCTCCCCGGCCGGTGCTATCAGAAAGAACTGGCGGAGGGGAGCCTGAAAATCATCACTTCCACGCCTGCATTTCCACCAATCGAATTTACCGCAACTTGTGCGAATGACAGTTTTCAACCTCTGGCGCGCCGTGTTGCAAACCTCGCGCAGAGCTTGAGTGACTTCGATGATGTGCCGCTAAACACCGCCGTTGGAAATGATGCTTCGAAAGAAGCGAAGACCCAGGGTTTGGGCCCTAAAGCCTGACCTCATCAGCGCAAGATTAGATCCGGAAGCCAGGTTGCGATCACCGGGAAGTTCCACAACAGTGCCAGCGCGATCACCTGTATCCCGACGTATGGCATGACACCTTTGTAGATATCGACGGTTTTCACTTCTGGCGGTGCAACCCCGCGCATATAGAATAACGCCCATCCGAAAGGCGGAGTAAGAAAGCTCGTTTGCAGGTTGATACCCATCATGACACCCAGCCATACCGGGCTGATATCGGCCTGGAACAAAGCCGGAGCGACAAGCGGAACAACAATAAACACGATCTCGATGAAATCGAGTACAAAGCCGAGCAGGAACATCACGATCATGACGAGCAGCATGGCCGTGAAGAACCCACCCGGGAGGCCGGTGAGGAACTCCTGCACGAGATTGTCCCCGCCGAAGCCGCGGAATGTGAGAGAGAACATGGACGCGCCCAGCAAGATCGCGAAAACCATGGAACTGATGCGGGTTGTGCTGCGCACTACGTCGCGGATTATATCCATGGTCAGTTGGCGGCGTACAGCGGCGATGGCCGTCGCGCCCACCCCGCCGAAGGATGCCGCTTCGGTCGGTGTCGCCAATCCGCCAAGAATTGAGCCGAGCACAGCCACCACCAGAAACACCGGCGGAATAAAGGCTTTAACGATCCGTCCAGCAAGCTCGCGCATCGATACGCCGGTTTCGTAATAGTGCGGACAGCTCGCCGGTCGCAGTATGGCGTTCGCGATTAGGTAGATGACGTAGAAGCTGCCGAGCATCAGCCCCGGCATTAATGCTCCGGCGAACAGGTCAATGATGGAAAACGGCTCAACCAGGTAGTTACCCTTCGCAAGTTGAGCTTCTGAATACGCGCCGGAAAGGGCATCGCCCAGAATAACAAGGGCGATTGAGGGCGGGATAATCTGCCCCAAAGTGCCGGAGGCGCAAATTGTACCGCAGGCAAGCTTGTGATCGTACCCAGCCTTGAGCATGGAGGGCAGGCTGAGGAGACCCATGGTAACCACCGTGGCACCGACTATGCCGGTGGATGCTGCAAGCAGAATGCCTACGAGGGTCACTGATATACCAAGGCCGCCATGCAGCGATCCAAAGCACTGGCCCATTGTGGTCAGCAGCTCTTCGGCAACTCGCGAGCGTTCCAGCATCACGCCCATGAACACAAAAAGAGGCACTGCAACGAGCACCTCGTTGCTCATCACTCCGAAGAAGCGACTCGGGATTGCGTGAAAGAACACCACGTCGAAGACGCCGAGCCCGGCGCCAATCAGGGCAAACAGGACAGAAACGCCAGCCAATGTGAAAGCAACCGGAAACCCGATCAACATGGTGCCGCAAATCGCAACCAGCAGCAGGATACTCATGATTTCATTCAACGGCATGTTATTCACCCACCGCTGGGTCTTGTGAATTTGGATCCCAGTGCCCGTCGCCCTTTAAGGCCATGAAGCTCCGGATCGCAAGCGCGATACCCTGAAGGCCGAGCAGAATGATGAAAATGAGAATGCTTGTTTTCCAGAGATACAGACCGTGCAATCCGCCAGCTTCGCGGGACGTTTCAAGCCGTTGCCATGACAAAAGGACGTAAGGGAACGCTCCCCACCAAATAACAGCGAGGCTCGGCAGCAGCAAGAAGATGACGCCGAGAAAATTGATGAGGGCTCGGCCCCGGTTGCTGACGGATGCGTAGATAATGTCGATGCGGACATGTCCATCATGCAGAAAAGTGTAGCCGGCGGCCACCATGAAGATGATGCCGTGCATCCAGACATAACTTTCCTGCATCCACACCCAGCCAATGCTGAAGCCATAACGAAGGACGGCGACGAAGAAGGTGGTAAACACCATCGCAATAACGAGCCAGGAGACGGCACGGCCAACACGCTCGTTCAATCCGTCGATTGCCCTGACGATGGCCTTCAGCGACATGGTCGAAATAAACTCTGCATGAATCCCCCAAAGATGAGCATGCACAGGCTCACCGATTGGCACCCAAAAAAATTGTTTCGCCACGCCCTGCAATAGGCGTCGGCGAAGCGTAGGATGCCCCAATATTCTAAACTGACAGGAACATTACAGCGCTGGGGACCGGCAACAAGCAAATTTTTCAGATGGGTCCATCGCAGAATATCTGCAATATTAACCCGGATTGCCCAGATGAATTATTAGTTTGATGACGTGCAAGGCCGATTCAGATATAAGAATCAATGCAATACCATCATCACAACGGGCCACCCTCGAGTCACCCGGCGGGTGAGTCCAGAAGACAGCCTTTGCGGGTCGATTTCGACCGTCGTCTCAAGCTTGAATTCCATGGTTCCAAGGTTACCTCAGACGCCGGACTTCTCGCCTACCGGAAGCTTGACCATGCCCTTGGCCTGACTGCCGTTGCCGGGGGTCTTTTCCAAGACAGCCGTACCGGCAAGAACGGACGGCACGGCATGACGGGTCAGTTCCGTCAGTCTTTGTTTGGACGCCTTGGCGGTTATGAAGACGTGAACGATGCCGACCGTCTGGGCCGTGATCCCGCCATGCGGTGGATCGTCGGCGGCCATGCTGTCACGAAACAGGCCGCTTCCACCAGCCAGATGGGACGCTTCGAGACGGAGCTATTGGCCACCGACGAGAACGTTGAAGCCTTGGCCGACATGAACGGGGTGTGGATCGACAAGGTTCATGACCGCCATCCGCCGAAGATGATCATCCTCGACATGGATAGCTCCGTCAGCCCGACCCATGGCGACCAGGAAGGCACAGCTTACAACGGCCACTTCGGCTGCACCTGCTATCATCCCCTGTTCCTGTTCAACCAGTTTGGTGATCTGGAACGGTGTTCCCTGCGCCCCGGCAACGTTCACAGCGCCGATGACTGGGAAAGCGTGCTGAAGCCGGTTGTCGTTCGCTACAAGGGTAGCAAGGTGCGACTGTATTTCCGAGGTGACGCCGCCTTCGCCTCGCCCGAGATTTACGAATACCTCGAAGACGAGGGCTTCTT
>CAXMPN010000095.1:0-6794 GCA_964195195.1 Pontiella sp.
CGTCTTGGAATAACGAGAAAACGGCGGACGTTGTTCCGCCGTTTTTTGTTGTTAGCTTTTGGGCTTTGCGTCTATCTTCTGCCTCAACCTAGAGAAGGGAGCTCCAATGAGATGTCCTAAATGCGAAGGCAGGGAAAACCGTGTGATCGATAGCCGGGAGGTGCGCAATGGCAATGCCATCCGGCGGCGGCGGGTGTGCGTTGGCTGCGGGCATCGGTTCACGACCTACGAAGAAATCCAGCGAGCGCAACTACAGGTCACCAAGCGGGACGGCCGGCGCGAGGAGTTGAGCCGCGAAAAGCTGGCCAAGAGTCTTAACATCGCCTGCCGCAAGCGGCACATCAGCGTCGAGCAGATCGAACGTATCTGCGATAGCATCATCCTGGAAGTCGAGTCGGAATTCGAGAAGGAGATTCCGAGCATGATCCTGGGGAAGAAGGTCATGACGGCCTTGGAGAAACTTGATGAGGTGGCCTACATCCGCTACGCCTCTGTCTACCGCCGCTTCCGGGACGCGGGCCAGTTCATGAACGAAGTAGAACGCCTCATCGGTCGCGAATGACAGGCGATCGGTCCCATGTCTTGATCGGTCAAGACGCCTGGACGGAACACCTGCGCGACATCTTCCAATCACTGGATATTCCTTCCGGCGCCCTGACCGATAACGTTTCGACAAGCGTTGCGATGTATTGCCGGCACTCCCATCCATGCGGCCTTCGGCATGACGATCTCGTATTGCTGATCGCACGCGCGTTTTGTTCCGTCAATGAAAGGGTCTTGGCTGAACGGGCGCTTGGCTCGGTCCAGCCCCACGCCCGGCACAAGGGCCGCTGGGTGGAAATTCTTTCCGAATTGTCCAGCTTCCCGACGCTGCTACCATACTTTTCTCTTGGCATCATTCGTCCGGCCGATTGGGTCGGAGCGCAACTCGATCGGATGTGGATCCTCGACCTTGGCCGTCTCGGGCTATCGGAAGCGGAGAGGCATGAAATGCTGCTGTACGGCTCCCTGCGTGCACTGACCGAAAACATGGTTGTGTTTTGGGATGCAACCGGAGGAGAAGGGGTGCTCGGTCTAAAGGGCCTGGCGTCTTTCAATATGGAATCGAAGCCCCGGCCGCGACAAACGTTTACCTCGGCCGACGATCTGCTTGGATACCTCGGCACCCTGTTGCTTCAGCAAAAGGAATTTCGCAACTGGCGGGCGGTACCCGCCCTGCTGAACCTCGATATTTAAACGATGAACCATAGGCACGCGAGATGATCGGATCTTTCAAGGATATGGACCGGAAAAGAAGGGAGCGCGGATTCGAACCGCCGAAGGCTCTGAGCCATCCCGTTTTTCAGTCCTTGTACCTGCGTATTTTTGGAAGTGTTTTCTCGGGGGTGTTGCTCGCACTCGCCTTCCCGGGATATGGCAACTCGACCCTGGTTTATGCCGCGCTCGTCCCGTTACTGTTCGCCGTGCAATCGGTTTCGGTTAAGCGCGCGGCCTGGCTCGGAATGCTGTCGGGATTCGTATTCTTCATGACTTCGCTTTCCTGGTTGCACAACCTAACCGGAATGGTCGTGGGGGTTGGGCTGGGAATCAGCGCGCTTCTCGGGTATGTCGTGCTGGCGCTATACTGTGCGCTCTACTTCATTCCCGTTTCTATGGTCGCGGCGCTCGGCGCCCAGCGGTGGGTTGGTAGTAATCTCCCGAAAAATGTGCGCTACATGATTGCGCTCACCGCAGTATGGGTCGGCTCGGAATACCTGCGCAGTTTCCTTTTTACAGGCTTCCCGTGGAATCCGTTGGGGGTTAGCCAATACGCGAACCCTACCATTATCCAGATTGCGCAGTGGGGCGGAGTCTATTTGGTTTCCGCTAGCATCGTATGGATGAACGTTTCCATATTCATCACCTTCCGCCAATATACCCACGGCACCCGCCTGAGCAAATACCGTCCGCATTACGAATTGATGATCGGGTTGCTGCCCATTGTGTTTTCGCTCCTGCATGGGATGAACACGCTGTTCAACAAGACCGCGCCGGGGCAGGGCGTCAACGTGGCGCTGGTGCAACCCAATATCAAGCAGCACGCAAAATGGGATGATGCCAAGGACCATGAAATCCGTTTACGGCTCGAAGAGTTGACGGAGCAGGTCACCCGCCTGGTCGGGCTCGATCTGGTAATCTGGCCGGAAACCGCCGTGCCCGATTTTATCCGCAGCAGTGAGGAAAGCTACGATCTGGTGGCGCGGTTGGCCTTGCAGGGGACCCCGCTACTGGTTGGAACGATGGATTTCACCGCTACCGATGCGGGCATTAGATACTTCAATAGCTCGATTCTCTTCGACACCAACGGCAACGAAATCGGGAAGTACGACAAACAGCACCTAGTGCCTTTTGGTGAATATGTTCCCCTTCCGGGTCTCATGCGGAAGTTTACTCCGATCGAGGTGGATTTCGGGCATGGCTCCGGAAGCACTTTACTTCCTTTAAACGGGCACGGATCCTTTTCCGTGTTGATATGCTTCGAGGATACCATCGCGCCGCTTGCCGTGAATGCGGTCCGCGCCGGCGCGCGCTGGCTCGTCAATCAGACGAACGATGCCTGGTTCGACCCATCAGCCGCGTCCGAGCAGCATCTCGCCCATGCCGTTTTCCGTTGCATCGAAAACCGCGTTCCCATGGTCCGCTGCTGCAATACGGGCGTCACCTGTTTCATTGATGCCTACGGCGGCGTCAAGCGCAGCATCGATGTCCGGACCTCCGGGTTCACCGCCGGCCAGCTCCATCCCCGTTCCGAGGGTGCGGAGCTCACGTTCTATACCCGGTATGGCGACCTCTTTGCGAGGGTCTGCCTCCTGATCGGAGTAGCGGTGTTCTATATCCTTCGTTCCTCCCGAAAAGCGGGCGGGGGAAAAGCGCCCTGAGAATATACTTTTTTTCAATGCAGGGTTTGGCTTCGTTCCCCGGTGGGCTATATTTTGCATCCCGAATATTGGACGAACTATGCAGGACGATTTAAAAGTACGGATTGATGCGTTTCGCGAACTGCTGGACGAAATGAAGGGCTATCTGGCCGTCGGCGACAAGCGTGCAGCGCTTGAAAAGCTGGAGGCCGAAGCCGGACAACCGGCCTTCTGGAACGACCAGGCCAGGGCACAGTCCAATATCACCGCAACCAAAGCACTCAAGATGGTGCTCGACCCGTTCGATGCAATTTCCGCCGGGCTCGACGATGCCGAGGTAATGCTCGAACTGGCACAGGCCGGGGAGGACGATGCTTTGGCCGAAGCCGCCGCTGAACTGATAAAGGTTGAGGGCGGATTCCAGTCGCTGGAAATGCAGTCATTGCTGGGCGGCGAGTTTGACGGATCCAATGCCTACCTGACCCTTCATGCGGGTGCCGGTGGAACGGAAAGTTGCGATTGGGCGGATATGCTGTACCGCATGTTTATCCGCTACGCCGAGCGAAAGGGCTTCACCGCACAGGTGCTGGACTATCTGGCCGGCGAAGAAGCGGGAATCAAGAGTGTGACGCTGCTCATCTCCGGACCCCATGCCTATGGCTTGCTGAAATCCGAACGCGGGGTGCACCGTCTGGTGCGGATCAGCCCCTTTGATTCGCAATCGCGTCGCCACACGTCGTTCGTGGCGGCGGATGTTACTCCGGAAATCGATGACGATATTGCCATTGAAATCGTTGAGTCGGATTTGCGAATCGATACGTACCGTGCGCAGGGCGCCGGAGGGCAGCATGTCAACACGACCGACTCGGCAGTACGTATCGTCCACTTGCCGACTGGCACGGTGGTGCAGTGCCAGGCCGAACGTTCGCAGCACAAAAACAAGGCAGCGGCGATGAAGATGCTCAAGGCACGCCTTTACGAGCGCGAGCAGGATAAGAAACGCCAGGCAGTCGACCAGCTCTATGGCGACAAGGGCGAAATTGCCTGGGGCCACCAGATCCGCTCCTATGTGATGCAACCCTATACGATGGTTAAGGATCACCGTACCGACGAACAGGTCGGCAACGTGCAGGGGGTGCTGGACGGGAATCTGGACCCGTTTATAGAGGCCTATTTGAAAAAGAGCCGGTAAGTCGGGACTCTTTCGCGCGTTAAAAGGAGGAATTGATGAAAAAATTGGTGTTTTCAACGGTACTGCTAGGAGTCATGGCGGTCGCCCCTTATGCAACATCCGATCCAGCGGAAATCAAGCTGCGCGATATGGATTATGATGGTCTGATGGTGATCAATTCGGACCTTTCGCTGCAGGTAACCTTCGACGTAAAGAAGGAGGACTGCATTGATGAAGTACTGTTCGACTTCTTCCTTTTGCTGACGCCGCGTGACAAGGAACGGGGCGAACAGTTTTTCCATTGCCGCACGGTACATCGCTTCCTCGAAGAGGCGTCCGGATACACGAGCGGCGTCAGCTTGAATCCGGGAATTGTTAAATGCATTCAGCCGCGCGATAGCAAATACGCGGTGGTCGTTACCTATGGAGGGAGGGAGGCGGCTGTAGAAAATTCCGAGAAAGATCGGTGGTGGGAGGATGTTTCGCTGGGCCATCCGGTTGAAAATGTGCTCGGACGGTTTGCTGACGTTCCCATTGTAAGGGAGTGGGAATCGGGGGAATAGAGCGCATGAATATTCTGGATCAAATTATCGAGAACAAGCGGGCCGAAATAACAGAGCGCAAGAGCATCTGCCCCTTGACGGAGCTGCAGGCGGGAATCCCCGGGGCTGCACCCCGTCCCGATTTCAGGGAAGCGATCCGTAGTGTGCCCATGGGGTTGATTGCGGAGGTAAAACGCCGTTCCCCCTCGGCCGGTCTGATCCGGGATCCATTCGATCCGGCTGACATTGCCGTCTCCTACGCGGCCAACCATGCCAGTGCGGTGTCTTGCCTGATGGATCAGAAATATTTCGGAGGCGGAGATGACGACTTCTCCGCCGTTCGCAACGCTATTGATCTGCCGATGCTCTATAAGGAGTTCGTTGTGGATTCATGGCAAATTATCCATGCGAAAGTCATGGGCGCTTCGGCGGTTCTGTTGATTGCGGGTGCGCTTTCGGATGGGGAGCTGGAGGCCTTCACGGAAGAGATCCGGTCGCTTGATTTGCTGCCTTTGGTGGAAGTGCACAGCCGGGAGGAGATGCAACGCGCTATCCAGGCCGGCGCGGACTGCATCGGGATTAATAACCGCAACCTGAAAACCTTCGCCACGACGCTGGACACGACCTACGAGCTGGCGGCGATGGCTCCCGGTGGAAGTACACTGATCAGTGAAAGCGGAATAAAAACGCCTGAGGATGTGGTGCTTCTCAGGCAGGCCGGCGCCCATGCTATTCTGGTAGGCGAAAGTCTCTTGAGGGCCTCCGATCCCGGTTTGGCCGCAGCATTTCTAATGAGCCAGGTTTGATCTCCAAGAGCATGCCCGGCAGCGGCAAGAAGGGAGCCGAGGGTGCGGTTGCGCAAATCATACCTCCTGAGGGTGCCTCCGTTAGCGTGCCGAGCTCCGAAATTGAATCGATCCGACCCGAATATGGCTGCCTGTCTATCGAAATTTTCAGGACCTGGCATACGGTGAGATCGAAATTTTCATACACTCTTCCCTCCTGCTGTTTCATACAGCATGTTGCAAATCATCTGTTTATCGTCCCCCGTTATATGCTTTACGAGCATCGCGAATGCCTCCATGGACGCGCGTTGAAATCTGTTTTATTCTATCCGAAAACGCCCCTTCAAAAAGTGACGTTGAGTTAATTTATATCCTTGATTGGTCTCTCTCAGTGGGTACTATGAGCGCGTTGTTATCTATGTATAATTACGGGCACACGGGTCGCATGGTGTGAGTGGATGTGCTGAGATAAGTGTCCGACATTAGTTGGTTTAATTGGAGGAGAGCGGCGATCGTACCTCCAATATTTTGATTAAATAGGGTTATATATTGTTTGGTAAATGCTGGCCGCGGACCCTAATGAACTCGCGGGAATATGCAGCGTTTTAATAAAGTGAGGGGAAGGAACATGAACAAAATCTACATCTCGTCTCTTTTGGTTGTGCTTTTGGCCGGAGCGCAAACGATACGAGCCCAGGGGAGCCTGGATGAAGAAATGGCAGACTTGGACGCGATCGCTGCGGCTTCGAGTGCCACAGGAGAACCGGCAGAAATCTCGACCGAAAAGCTGTTCGAAAGAGCCGTTAGTCTTTATGAAGCAGAAAAATACCGTGAAGCCAGAGTGGTGTTTGAAGCAGTCCTTGCTGATGATCCTTACAACCGCAAAGCCATGAGCTATCTGTCAAGTACGGCCACCAAGGTCAGACAGCTGGAGAAACGCAAGACGGAAGCCAGCCGTGCTGTGGCGATGTCCGACGTCAAAGCGGAATGGAACCCCGCCCTGAACAACACCGTCGGTGCTGCTATCGGGGCCGCTCAGCCTGATGTGAAGGCTCCCGAAGATATCGCGGTCGAGCAGATGGAAGCCCGTTTGAAGAGCATTGTTATTCCAACTCTCGACTTCCGTGATGCCAACATCAAGGACGTGATTCTTTATCTGACAGAAGCCTGCCGCCGGATCGATTCAGCTGGTGATGGCATTAACATCATTCTACTCGGACTCGACTCCAGTGATTCGATAGAGGGTGGAGCCCTTGGTAATAATATCACCATCTCCATCCGAAACATGAACATCTACGATGCCCTTCAATACATTGTGGAAATGGCCTCTCTTAAGTTCCAGGTTGGAGCGAATGTCGTTACCGTCATGCCGGTCAACTATGTGCGGAGCGTTGATGTG
>CAXMPN010000096.1:0-6748 GCA_964195195.1 Pontiella sp.
AAAACTGGGACGGCGTTTTTACCGCGCAGACGAAATAGCCCGCGAAAACCGCCGCCCCGTATTTCCGTGCCGTTACGGCTTTTCGCCGCGCGCCAGGCGCTGGTTCACGTCGTCGATCACCCCAACAAGCTGATCGAAGGTGTCGATGACATAATGCGCCCCGGACTTACGCAGGGTTTCGCGGGAAAATTCCAGGCGGCGGGCGAGATCGTCACCAGAAAGACTTTCACCCTGCTCAAGGGTGTCGATATTCATGTAGTTGGAATAACGCGCGATGCCGACGCCCCAGCAGCCCGCCTCAAGACCTTCACCAACACCCGATATAGTGTCATCAACCTTGACCACAGACTGGATTGGATGGACATCCAGCAGATCAAGGTTGCTATAGACCATGAAGGGTTTGGGACGCGCGCCGTGCTCGACCTCATCACCGGCAATGGAGGCGTCCGGCACATAGCCTTGTTTTTTTTGCCTCCCTTTCCAGAATATCGACCATGGGGCGTATAAAGCCAGTGCTGGTCATCTGCATCACAATTGTGAAGGCATCGGATGAATTCTCAATCGCCGCTCTTTGGATCGGCATCGGGGGTACTCCTTTTGTGATCGTTTCCAATCACAAAGAGTACCCTTTTCAAACCGCTGACACATAACTTGAGACGTTTCCCACAAGGTATCTGTCAAATCTATATTCTTATAGATAATATAAATTGGACGTTTACCTGGTGGCATATTACCACCCCCTATTGCCGGTCTGTTTTGGTCTAGGAGAACCGTGAATGACTAGAGAACCCATGCTTAGTAGGAAAACTTCCATCGCCTATAAGACGGCGGAAAAGACGGTGCTGCGCGGCTACGATGTTAGCGAACTTGCCGAGGAAGGATATTCCTTTTGCGATGCCATGTTCGTACTCTTTCAAGGCCGTATACCATCTGAGAAAGAAGAGAAAATGCTGAAATACGAGATGGGTGCTTTTCTTGAGCATTCGATGTCGCCGTCGGCTGCATCAGCCATCTCGGTAACCGCGGGCCGACCCAATTTACCGACCGCCGTTGCCGCCGGGGTGATGACCTTTGGTGGTGTGCACGGACCGGGTGCGGCCCACGGCTATATGATGAACAAGTACATCGATCGCGCCCAGCGGGAAAACAAGACGTTGGATGAGGCGGCCGAGATCCTCGTCGATGACTATATGGATGCCGATCAACCTGTGATGGGAATGGGTCAACCGCAACACACCGACGGTGATCCGCGTGCGGAGCCGATTCATCTACAACAAGAGGAGCTCGGGACCAATGGTGCGTATCATGAGTTTCAACGCTCCGTCGAAAAACATTTTCACGCACGCCGCAAGCGTGAGGGTAAGAATTACGTCGGTGTGAATGTCGTCGGTGCCGGAAATGCGGCGTTGTCCGATCTCGGGTTTGCTCCGAATGCAGCGTGGTGCATCGGTAGCGTAGCACGCGGCTATAGTTGTGCCACACATGCCATTTTCGCCATGAAAAAGGGCCGTGCCTGGGCTGCCTCCAAGAGGGAGCCCATGGTGCAGATGCTCGACCTATCGATGATCAAATACGTTGGCCCGGAAGACCGCGAGGTGCCGACCCAAGAAGAGCGTCAAGAATATGCCGAGGCGCAAAAGAAATCCGGTGAATACAAGAAGTGGGTAATCTAATGGACAAAAAACGAGTGATTGGCAATCTGGATAATCCTGGGCTGCCCTATGAATACGACAAGCGCGAATACGGCACTGTGCCTTTGGATACTTCGCGTGACCCCTTTCAATGGGTTTCGGAAGTCGCGTACAAAAATACCCATCGTATCGTCACGCGTGGTTATGACACCACCGAGTTGATGGAGCAGGGATATGGCATTACCGATGTCATGTTTATCAACTTCCAGGCGCGCATTCCCACGCTGGCCGAGGATCAAATGCTCAACTACATATTGATCCTGTCAGTGGAAGACGGTCTGTCCATGCCGGCGGCGATGTCACGCATGGTGGCGCGTTCGAAGACGTTTCTGACCCAGGCTTGTGGCACATCGATATTGGCGTTCGGACACGCCTACGGTGCTTACTCGGCGTTCGGCAACATGTTGTTGTCAGCGTTGGAGAAAGGGGAATCGGAAGGCAAGGACATCGAGACAATCGCGAAAGAATTGGTAGCGGATAAACTCGGCGATCCTGCTCTCGGCGTGTCGGATTTGATGCTGAAGGATCCCGCCGCCAATAGAATATTCGCGCGCGCCGAAAAGTTAGGGGTGGCTGGCAATTACATCGCCTTCACCAAGGAGATCGTTAAGGCGGCGCAATCGGCGAGTAGCACACCGGTCGATCTCGACTTACTGGCCGCGACCGGCGCCGCTATGATGGATCTTGGTTTTACCCCCGAGGCCACCTGGTCAATCATCGCTATTACGCGATCCTTCGGGGCTGGTGCGCACTATATCGAGGAGGTAGAGCGCGAGGAACATACACGATTGGGCGAGTCACTGACGCCCAAGGAAATGTACGATGGGCCGGCCGATCGCCCTGTGCCGCCGCTGGCGGATCGCGATAAAGCGGCCACACCCGCCAAGACGCGTACCCCCGATGAGTGGAAGGCAGCTTTCGAGGAACGCAAGAAGCTCCTTGGCAGCGGTTTCTCTATTAATGAAGAAATTCACGACCCGAGTAAAAAGACGGGTGTTAAGACACTAGGCAAAAAGATCTAGCGGACCTGGTGTCCGTTTGCAGGTGCCAATAGAAAGAATGAATGATGCAACAAACAGCGACCACGCCGGATTCGCAAGCCGACAACATTGAAGAGTTGTACCAACGAGCGCACAAGGCATTCGAGGAATATGAAAACTGGCCACAGGAAAAAGTGGACATGGTGTGCCAAGCGGTCGGCTGGGAACTTTCCAAACCGGAGACGGCGGAAAAGCTTGCACGCTTGGCTGTCGACGAATCAGGGATTGGTGTATTCGAGGACAAGTTTCATAAGGTGCAAAACAAAACGCGCGGCACCATGCGTGACCAGCTCGGCGCTAAAACCTGTGATCTGGTGGAAGAGAATAAGGCAACGGGCATTCGCAAATATGCCAAGCCCCACGGCGTAGTCGCTAACGTGGTACCGTGTACTAACCCGGAATCTACAGTTTGTTGCATCGGGCTTGCGCTATTAAAGACACGCAATGCCATGATTGTTTCACCCCACCCACGTACGCCGGGCAGCTCGGCCCTTGCCGTTGAACATATCCGCAAGGCATTACGAAAGATGGGCGCACCGGAAGACCTCGCGTTATGTATCAAGCAACCCAGTCATGAAAATACCAAAGAACTGATGGAACGTTGCGACTATGCGGTGGCTACTGGCGGTGCCGCGCTGATTCGGGTGGTCTATGAAGCGGGCACCCCCTGCCACACCGTCGGCGCCGGTAATGTCGTTTCCATTATCGACAGTACTGCTGACCCCAAGGCCGTAGCGGAAAAAATCGTCAAGTCCAAATGCGCCAACAATTCCGCCTCCTGCTCATCGGAAAACGCGGTGGCTATCGAGTCCTGTGTTTATGACGACGTGCTTGAGGCACTGAAGGGGCAGGGTGGCTACCTGTGCTCGACCGAAGAGCGGGAAAAGCTGCGGGCATACTACTGGCCCGACGGCGAGCATTTGAATCGTGACCTGGTGGCGAAGCCCGCGACCTGGATTGCCGAAAAAGCGGGTCTGGATGTCCCCGACAGCACGCGTTTCTTAATGGTGATTGGCGAGCGAATCGGTCCGGAAGATCGGTTTTCCGGTGAAAAGATCTCACCCACACTCACAGTATGGAAATGGGATGATTTTTCCGAAATGTGTGATCGTCTGAACCGGATTCTAGAGTTCTCAGGGTTGGGTCATTCGACCTCGCTGCACAGCGAGAAGGACGAGCGTCGTATCGAACTCGCCCTGAATACCAAGGTGGGTCGCGTGAATTGCAATATGCCACACGCCGCTGCCAATAGCGGCAGTTGGTTTAATGGCCAACCGACCACAGATACCCTGGGGTGCGGCAGCTGGGCCGGCAACATGACTAGCGATAATATCGACTGGCGTCATTTCTTGAACTACACATGGTTGTCGACACCAATTCCCGAGCAAATTCCACCCGATGAGGAACTGTTCGGTGATTATCTGAGCCAGTATGGAACGGATTGACGGTCAGTCGGGAGGCGCTACATGATCAAGGCCATCTTGTTCGATTTCGGACAAACGCTAGTAGATTCTTCGAACGGTTTTCGCGCAGCTGAACGCGACGCCCAGCAAAAGATCTTCACCAAACTCGATGGTGGTGGTCCTGGCTGGGATCAGTTCATCACCGGTTATCGTCACACTCGTAAGGCGATGCATGACCAATCGCACTTCTCGCGTTTCGAAATCTGGCACTCGGTACATGAGAGCCTTGACCTTACTGTCGATACCGAGCAGCTTCTTACTTGGGAACGTGAATACTGGCAGACGGTCAATCGTCTAACGACACCGTTTCCTGAGACTATCCGGGTGTTAGAGACGCTTCAGAATGACTATCGCCTAGCCCTCATCTCCAATACCCAAGGTGAGGTTAAGAGCGACGGACACCGCTTGCGAGAATTCCCCAAAATCGCCGAGTTCTTCGAGGTCATTATCATATCGGGCGAAGATGGCATCAAAGCAAAACCCGACCCACAACCGTTTCAACGATGCTTAGAGAGTCTTGGCATTACACCACCGGCTGCGATCTATGTGGGTGATGATTATCGTATCGACGTCAACGGTGCGCGCGATGCCGGCATCCACCCGTTATGGCTCAAGCACCATTCAGTGACCCGTAACTGGCCGCAGATCGACACGAAAGTTCCGGTGATCACGAATTTAAATGCGTTGCTCAGTCTAGAGCGATTTTTGCACTGATTGAATCATTTGGGCTTCCCCAAAGCGGTGCGAATGTGATTCAGACTTGGTTCTGGGAGGAGGAGGCCAGTACCGATGACCGCGCCGCTTTCCAACGATCTTCGTCTTTGTGTTGTTAAGGCCATCGAAGGAGGTCTTTCACGCCGGGCGGCTGCAGCGAAGTTTGAAGTTTCCATTGCTTCGGCAGTGCGCTGGTATCAGCGTTTCAAGCGCACCGGCAGCATTGAGCCCGATGCTATTGGCGGTGACCATCATAGCCATCGTGCGGAGGCCCATGCCGCCAGGATTCTTGAGTGGATTGACGAACAGCGTGATCTGACGCTGGTGGAAATCCGCAACCGTCTGACTGAAGAGGGGCATGTCTTTGCCACCGCCACCATTACACGGTTAAAAAAAGACGACCCATGGGTCCACGCGCTTCCTGCATGGTAATTTCCACGCCGTGTTTCTTGAACACCTCGACGAACACCACCGCCGGCGCCAGGACGTATGCGTCGGCTGTCGTGCCGCTCCAGTCCAGCACCAGGCCCTTGACCCTGCCCCGGTAACCGCGCTGGTAAACGTAATCTGACGTAAAACTCATTGCCCATTCCTCTCGTGAGACAGGGTCCCTTGTCGGCGGCCCGTCATGTCTTCTCAATCACCCGGTTCCAGATGGCTTATCCGGAATTCGCCGGCAAACTAGCCCTCGTTCCGCTATCAGGTAAAATTGCTAAAACTAAACTATGTATAGATTTGACCGATAGCTGAATTTGCCGATTCCTGCCTTGCCAATGCGCGGTTCACCCCCCCCCCGCTCAGCCGGCCAGGCCCAGCAGCGCACGCGCTTCGCCCGGCGTGGCGGGTTTGCGGCCATGTTCCTCGGCCATGCCCGCAACGCGGCGCACCAGCTCCGCATTGCTCTTCGCCAGCCGGCCCTTGTCGAACCGGATATTGTCCTCAAATCCGGTGCGCGTATGGCCTCCGAGCTCCAGGCACCACCGGTTGACCACCAGCTGGTTGCGGGCAACACCCATGCCCGACCAGGTGGCCCCGGGCATCGCGGTGTTGAGTTCGCCAATCAGAAACTCCAGCAGCGGGCGGTGGGCCGGCATGGCATTGGGAATGCCCATCACGAACTGAACGTGGAGCGGGACTTCGATCAGCTGCCTCTCTGCCAGCTTCACCGCGTTGTAGAGCATGGCCACGTCGAACACTTCGATTTCAGGCTTGACCCCGTATTTGAGCATGCTCGACGCCAGCCCTTCGACGAAGTCCGGCGGGTTCTCGTATATTCTATCGGGAAAATTCACCGAGCCGGTCGCCAGCGACGCCATGTCGGGCTTGAGATAAAGCATGGCGCCGCGCTCGCCCTGGTCGCGCCCGCGTCCTCCGGTGGAGAACTGGATGATCATCCCGGGGCAGTGTTTTTTTACGCCCTCCTGCACGCGGGCGAACAATTCCGGGTCGGAGGCCGGGCTCTCGTCCAGGTTGCGCACATGGACATGCACCAGCGTGGAGCCCGCCTCAAAGGCCTCATGTGTGGATTCCACCTGCTCATCGGGTGTGACTGGCACTGCCGGGTTGGCCGCCTTGGTCGGCTGCGAACCGGTGATGGCGGTCGTGATGATAAGAGGATCGCTCATTGGCCTGTCATTCCTTCCCTGTAGCCTAGGTCATGAAATCATGACCTATTGTCCCGGGACTGAGTATCCAGCCTACCCAAAGAGTTGCAAGAGGACTATTTTTCGCGCGCAGCTTTTCACACCGGGCGTGTCCATGCACATTCAAGCCGAAACGCTCTGCGACTTTGTCCGCGATATCTTTGTGGCCGCGGGATGTCCGGATGATGAAAGCGATC
>CAXMPN010000097.1:0-596 GCA_964195195.1 Pontiella sp.
GCCGGTGGCCGACACCAGCACCATCAGGAACATGGCGAAGGCGAAGGCCATGACTCCCAAGCCAATCTCAAGGGTTCCGAACACGGCAAGGCCCTTTGAATGATCCCGTTTCGGATCACCCTCCAGCCAGACCCGCTCCCGCGCCTTTTTCAAAAAATCCTTCATGGTTCCAAAACAAGCTAGCAGAGAATCCCATACGAACTCAACTGCTATGCAAGGCGGACTGAAGCTGCTGGCCCCACGAGCGTGTATCCCTCCTTTTTCTGCTGGAAAATACGCTTTCCGCTCGATAGGATCTGTCTAATATTCAACCCAAGGAGAACGCCATGAAGCACCGCATAGGTTTGTTACTTATCCTCTCGGCCGTACTTTCCATCGCCTCCACACTGCATGCCGATACCAGCCTCACGGCCTATGGTACTTATTGGGAAGGAGACGATACGGGCAAGGGCGCCGGGTTGCGCCTGAAGAAAACCTTCCTGGGTTTCGGGGCGGTTGAAGGGCGCGGCGGCTATGTCGAGTTCTCCGACACCAATACCGAAGTCTACCCGCTGGACGTTTCGGTCAACGTACGGTTGCCCTTCATAATCTCACCG
>CAXMPN010000097.1:606-6742 GCA_964195195.1 Pontiella sp.
CGTACGCCGGCATCGGTGCCGGATACTACGCTATCGAATCCGATCTGGCCGCACTGGACAACGTCAGCGGCTACTTCGGGCAGCTCGGCGTGGAAGCCACCTTTCTGTGGTTCGGTGCGATGCTGGAAGTCCGCTTCCACGATCTGGAAGGGAGCTATTTCGACGGCACATCGGTCAACGCCGGTCTGTTGCTGAAATGGTAGGCCCTCCTAAGGGCCATGTAATCGCGTTCCATCAGGGTCCCGATTTCAAATGGAAACCGTACGCGCATTCATAGCGGTCGATATCGGCGATGAAATCCGAAGCACGCTCGACGAGCTGCAGCGTAAGCTCAAGAAGGTTCATTCCAACGTGCGATGGACCAAACCAAAAGACATTCATCTCACTCTCGCCTTCCTGGGCGATCTGCCCATCGAAGAACTCGACCGGTTAACATTCGCAATCGATCAAGCCTGCCGGGACGTCGAAGTTTTCGAACTGAAGGGGAACAGCACCGGGACTTTCGGGAAACCCCGTCATCCGCGGGTCATCTGGGCGGGCATCGCGGCCTGCCCTGCCCTCACGACACTGCAACAGCGGATCGGCGATGCCCTGCTGGCTGCGGAGATCGCGTTCGATCAGAAACCGTTCTCGCCTCACCTGACACTGGGGCGTATCAAATCCGTCGATCCCCATACATCGTCGTTGCTCGACATGCTGGAAAAGTACGAGGATATGGCGCTCGGGAGCGTTATTGTATCCGGGGTGGAACTGATGAAAAGCGACCTCACGCCTCGCGGCGCGGAATATGCCGTGCTTCACCGGGTGGCGCTTAAGCAAATAAACTAAACACATTCTCGCTGGAGGGGCATCGTCCTCGATGCCGCTGGCCGCCAAGGCCGGCGCCCCCATTTTTTCAGGAATCACCCGAACGTCGCCTGGTTCCATCCCCAATGGTCGGCGGCCACGGACTGGAAGGTGACGTAGATTCGATCGGATGCAATGCCGAGATGGTCATTGAGCAGGACGCAGAGCTTTATGGTGAGCTCGTGGTTTACAATCCTGTCGAGCCCGCCGATGCTCTTGACCTCCGCATAGGCCGCATCACCTTTTCCTCCGGACATCAGCAGGTCCGCGCTTTCGGCAACGACCATCACATATTCCTCGGGCTTGCCGATGGTTTCGGCGATGGCGGAGGAAAGCTCCGCCAGCAATTCATCCGGTACCGGCTTCGAGCATTTCAGGTTCAACATTGGCATGGTGTTCTCCTTTCGTTCCGGCAGGATCGACTTGCGTTTCAAAGCTCCGAAGGAACGGCGAAATCATACAGCTTTCCAGTATGCTTGTTCAAGACATCAACATAGGGCTCGATGATATCCAGCGCCTCCTCGTACCGCTCGTCCGGAAGCAACCCGATCCATTGGTCGATATCGATGCGCTGCCACCGGGCCGAGCCGTTCCCATTGGGCGCTGTGCAATGCATCAGCCTCGGATAGTGGTCGGGAAACGCATCGCGAAGCTCCGACATCATTCGATAGGAAAGCGCATAGGGGTCGCGGCGCGACTTCATGAAATAGCGCTTCCAGTCGCCCCACTCCTCTCTCATCGCAGAGCAGGCCTGTTCGGAAAAGACGGTGGCAATTCCCTCCATGTACCAATCGGTTACGTGCGGGTTAAACAGGTGGACACTCTCGTGGGCCAGCAAGGCATAGTAGTTTGAATGCCCGGGATCCACACCGATGTAGATCACGAATAAACCGTTGGTGGGATCCACGCATTCGGTCAGTGAAAAATCCTCCCCGATGCGGTAGCGGCGGGCTTCCTTCGTCTTTTTGGATCGCCGCAGCAGGATCTGGTTGATCGGAATGGCCGGTTCCCCGAACTCCGCCCGGGCGAGCTCCAGCACCTTGGCCAGAAACGCATCCGTGTCCGGATTCTCGATAGGTTGGTAAGCCTCGTGCCACGGTCCCGGCGGCCGGCCGTTCGACAGGCTCGTGCATCCCGAAACCGCCAGCGACAAAAAAAGGAGGAGCAGTAAACACTGCGTCCTCCATGATAGAATGGCGGGCCGAACCATCTAGCGCGCTACTCCGTAACGCGGTCAGCGTCGGGGGAGGACGGCTGGTCGGGTGCACCGATGATTTCTTTGACCTGAATCGTGATCGTTCCGATTTCCTCCAGACCCAATGATTCGCGCACGCTCTCGCGGATGCGCTGCTGGAGAACCTGCGAAAGCTCGGGGATCTTGTTTCCGGAAAGCACCCGCACGCCGACCGCAATGTCCAGACCTCCCTTGCCCTTCACGAGCTGGCTTTCAATGCTTTTGACGGCCGCGAATTCCTTGCCGATCCGTTCGATGAAGTCCTGGATCGCCTTGGTGCTGATTCCCACGCTGCCCTCGTCGGACTCGAAGTTGATGAAGGTTTCCTTGGACTTGTGGCAACCGCCAATCCAACGCAGTACAACCGCGAGAATCAATACCGCGCCCAGCGCGGCGCCAACCCACGGCATCACCAGCATTTTGGCCACAAATTCACCCACCTCGCGGTTGAACATGTTTCCATAGATCAGCAACGCACCGATCAATAGAAGCAACAGCGTCATGATAAAGTCACCAAGCTTGCCTGAGCGCGCTTTCATGATTAGCCCTCGGCTTTCTTTTCACCCGTGCTGCGGATGCCCTGCACTACCACGTTCACGGCGTAGACATGCTGGCCGGTCATATCCTCGACGGACTGCTTGACCGCTTCCTGCAACTGGACACAGATGTCGGGAATACGTACGCCGAATTCGAGCACCACGGCGAGATCGATGGTCAGCAGCTCTTCGCTTTCCTTTTCGACCCGGATGCCTTTGTCCTTGGATCTCTTTCCGATCATGCCGGCGAGATCGTCGGCCAATGAGCCCTGCAGCTCGACGACGCCGGGTACCTTCTTGGCAGTTTCATGGGCGATGATGGCGATCACGTTGTTGTTGATGCGGATCTGCCCGAACTCGGAACCGGTTGTCTCTGCCACCGTGAATTCCTGCGGATCGGCCACGGCGTTACCTGCTTGATCTTTCATTGCCACTTCTCCTTCTAGTAATTAGGAATTAAGAAATACTTCGTGCATGAATTTTTCCAGAAAGGCGGTGTTATAGTGCCCTTCCGCGAAACGTGAATCGGCGAATAGCGCCTCGCCCAGCGGAACCGAGGTATGGGGGCCGTTGATGGTAAACTCCTCCAATGCACGGCGCATGCGGGCGATCGCCTCCTCGCGGTCTTTTCCTTTAGCGATGATCTTGCCGATCATGCTGTCGTAGTAGGGGGAAATCGTGTAGCCCGAATACACATGCGAATCGATGCGGATGCCCGGACCTCCCGGGAAATGGACCGCTTCGACCGGTCCCGGTGAAGGTGTAAAGTTGTTGTAGGGATCCTCGGCATTGACGCGATACTCGATCGCATGACCTGCGATCACCATTTCGTCCTGCGTGAACGAAAGCTTTTCGCCGGCGGCCACGCGTATTTGTTCCTTCATCAGGTCGATGCCGCTCACCTCTTCGGAGACGGTATGCTCCACCTGGATGCGGGTATTCATTTCCATGAAATAGAACTGCTTCTCGATTTCGTCGTATAGGAATTCGAGCGTGCCGGCGCTGTCGTAGCTCACCGCATGGGCGGCCTTGACGGCGGCATCGCCGAGCGCCTTGCGCTCCTTATCGGTCAGCGTCGGGCACGGGGCCTCCTCCACCAGCTTCTGGTGGCGGCGCTGGATCGAGCAGTCGCGTTCGCCCAAATGGCAGACATTGCCATGCTTGTCGCCGATGATCTGCACTTCGACATGACGGGCGGACTCGATGTATTTTTCCATGAACAAGTCGGGGTTGCCGAAGGAGTTTTCGCCCTCGGCCGATGCCGCCATGAAGCCCTGAACAAGGCTCACGTCGTTGCGCGCCACACGCATGCCCTTGCCGCCGCCGCCGGCGACGGCCTTGAGCAGCACGGGATAGCCCATTTGCTGGGCCAGCTCCAGTGCCGCATCGGAATCCTTCAGGATGCCGTCGGAACCGGGGGTGATCGGCACGCCGGCGGCCTTCATTCGATCGCGCGCAATCGCCTTGTCGCCCATGTTGCGGATGCAGTCAGGCTGGGGACCGATAAAGGTGATGTTGCAGTTGGCGCAGATTTCAGCGAAATGGGCGTTTTCGGCTAGAAACCCGTAGCCCGGATGGATCGCGTCCACGTCGGCGATTTCGGCCGCGCTAATGATATTACTGATCTTCAGATAACTGTGGGTGGCGGCGGCGGGGCCGATGCAGATGGCTTCGTCCGCCATCTGCACATGCAGCGACTCCGCGTCGGCCTCGGAATAGACCGCGACCGAGCGCACCCCCAGCTCCTTGCAGGCGCGGATGATGCGCAATGCAATTTCGCCGCGATTGGCAATCAATACCTTTTCAAACATGGGCGATTCCTTACTTGGGTTCTACGAGGAAGAGCGGCTGCCCGTACTGGACCGGCGAGGTGTCATCGACGAGGAGCTTCTTGATCACACCCTTCACATCGGCCTTGATTTCGTTCATCACCTTCATGGCTTCGATAATGCAGACCACCGTATCTTCGGACACCTCGGAGCCCACCGCAACAAAATCGTCGGCATCGGGTGCGGGCTTGCGGTAGAAGGTGCCGACGATCGGAGAGGGAATCTCGATCAGGCCATCGTCTTCGGAATCCGCTGCGGGAGCCGCCGCCGGGGCACCAGCCGGAGCTGCCACCGGGGCCGCCGCGACCGGAGCCGCCGCAGGAGCGGATGCATAAACAACCTGGGGGGCTTCGCTGCTGCCGCGCTTCATTGCCAGTTCAAAATCGTCGTCTTTTATCGCGAACTCGGTCAAATCGTTGTTCTTCATCATTTCCACGATGCGTTTGATGTCCTTGATTTCCATAGTCACCCTCTCCTGGTTGTCAAATTTGCTAACTCGGCAAACTAAACAATATTTCATCCGTGTTGCCTAGCCTGTTCTATTCATAAACTCGCCAGTTATTGAACAGATCCCGCTGGCACACGGTACTGCTCCAGAGACGTGCAGTGAGACGGTCGATCGTCTCGCAAACGTCGACAGCCCCGTTTATTTGCGGAAATCCGCGGACATCACGGCTTTCGCCCCGGCGAAAATGAACGTGCCGACGGGTCTCAATATTAGATATTCGCACAGTGTTGATGGTTGAGACCTGACCCCGGGTCCCTCCCTTGCCCTACCCTCGCCCCCCCTGCAAAGAAGGCGAAAAAATCAAACGATTTTTATTTTTGGTACTCTAATGCGATGAAGGGAGGTGGAAAATGCACCCGGTAATTACACTGAAGCATTGGAGCCATCACGTCAGTGAGCACCTCCACAGCCGCCACTTCTGGGATGGAGTAGTGATCACGTTGCTGATGGTTGGCATTGTGACGTTGCTGTTCATGCTGGCAAGGAATGCTCCAATCGCATATCCGTACGGTTTTCCATATAGTCCCCAAGGAGTTTAATCCCTAGAAATGGAATCCATTCGGACACAGAGAGGGGTATTTGTATCTTCCACCCGCCCCGACACCCAATGCTTGTTACGGTAGTTCTTGCACTACTGAGGACTCAGAGGTACACCGAGGAGGCTTTTCTCTGCGATGCCGCTTCGCGGCCGTCGCTTCGCTCCAGCCTCATGCCACGTCCGCGCTGACTCTACGCGAGACATAGAAGCTTTCTGCCTATATTCCGTGAATGGCCTTGGAGACCGGTGCAAAAAGGACGCGCTTGAGAATTCTGGCCTAATCCAGCGGAGCATTGTACGCTTACTGGTAAAGCTAAGGCTGAATGGAAGGACATTATGAAAGTTCATAAGGAAACGATCACCGCGCTAATCGTCCTGTATGATAACGGCCAGCGGATTCTGGAAGAAGAAAAGGGAACATCGATGGCTAATGATGAAGCGTTGGAGGCCGCAGCGATAGATTACATGATGAGCGATGAGCATAAGCAATTCCGCAGCATCATTGATAATCTGGATGGCGACGTTTGCCGCGAACTTATGGCCCTTATGCTGTTAGGCCGGGAGCCGGGCAAACATTCCGCAGCGGATTTTGACCGTCTAAAAAACGGAGCCCGGACTGGCGTGGAAGCAGCAGATTATCTGTTC
>CAXMPN010000098.1:0-6712 GCA_964195195.1 Pontiella sp.
TCCCGCCGTTTTTCCTCCTCGGATTCATCAACTTTCCTGTCAACAATCTGGATCTTGAACTTGCTCTTGTCCAAGAATCCTTGCGCATTCCCCCACGCTTGAACGTACTCCTGATCCTCCCCGATCAGACCTGCAAGGGGCATCCGCGCCTTTTTTCCGTTCTCAGCCTCGATCTGGACGACGCCTTTAGCGGCATCGAAAGACAACACCCGCCCACGGATGGAGCGCCCCTGAACATCGGTAAAATCGCGATAGGCGTCATCAGCCCATGCTCCTGCGCAAAAGACTCCAAAAACGATTCCCCAGATCCAGTATTTCATCATACTCGCCCCCATCAATTAAGATCCTCGTTTGACCCATCATTAATATAATACGGATAGCAAGTATAACTTGATCTTCCCGCTCTTCAAGGGGCATTTATCTACAATCATATTCCATTCATTGCATGGCACGTGTAGCGTTGTTTCATGAAAGAACGATTTGGACTCTATTTAATCGCGAGCGACCCAACGGCCGGATACGAGGCGGTGGCAAAGGCTGCGGTGGAGTGCTCCATCCGCTATCTGCAGTTGCGAATGAAGGATACGTCCCGCGAGGTGTACGTCCATACGGCCGCTCTGCTGCGTGAGATTACGCGCGGAACCCGTACGCATCTCATTGTGAACGATGAGCTCGACGTGGCCATCGCAGTGGATGCCGACGGCATTCATCTTGGGCAGACCGACCTATCTCTGGCCGAAGCCCGGCGGCGATGGAATACCCCTGGGAAAATATTCGGCCTGTCTACCCACTCCATGGAACAGGCCGGAAAGGCGACCGCACTCCGACCCGACTACATCGGAATCGGCCCTGTGTATCCGACGAAGACCAAACGCAACGCAGCCCACCCCCTCGGACCGGAGGAAGCAGGAAAGATCGCAAGCCAAACCCCCATTACTTCGGTGGTGATCGGAGGGATCGATGCGCACAACCTTCCTATGCTATTGAAAGAAGGGGTCGTGAACTACTGCGTAGTGAGTGCCGTGAATTCCCGTCCCGATCCTTTCGTCGCCATTCAAGAACTGCAAAAGGTATGGGAAACCCATTTTTTTTAAACTTGAGACCTTTTGCGCCACCGACTAGATTCGGGCGAGGTTTTTTTACCGGGCGAGTGGTGAAATTGGTATACACGCGAGATTTAGGTTCTCGTGCCACTGGCGTGCGGGTTCGAGTCCCGCCTCGCCCACCAGGATTTTGATATTATGGGACCAGATCTGAGCAGAGGAAAAGTACCGCACTTCACCATGCGTCCGCACCCGATCATATCGGGACTGCTGATGCTTGTCCCGGTTTCCGGGCTGCTTCTGGCGATGTCGTTCTTTTCCCACGAAGATGGGACCGGTCGCTACTACCACCGCGGCATCCTCACTCTCATCATCACGGGGATCATTTGGATCTTTCTGCTGATTCTAGCCACTTCGAAGTTCTGGTTCCCGCACCTCTGGAAAAAGAACTCGACCCATGCCCGGCACAAGCAGCACACGCAGTACCACCCAAGCGTCAGGGATCGCGAATACCGCCGTAAAAGCTGATTTTTTCAGGATTGGAACTTGAGCCGCCTGCGGCAAGAGCGAACAATGCATCCATGAAGATCGTTTGCGCCGAAACCGTGCTGCTGGGCCATGAAGCTTTTTCGACAGCCGGGAGAACCACCGTCATCGCGGACCGTGCAATCACGCGCAACGACCTGACCGATGCCGACGCTCTCATCGTCCGATCCAAAACCAATATCACCCGCGAGCTGCTACACGGCACCCCCGTTAAATTCGTCGGAACGGCCACCGCCGGCACGGACCATATCGATGCAACCTACCTGCAAGAGCAGGGAATCTATTGGTGCGCCGCCCCCGGTTGCAACGCCAACAGCGTTTCCGAATATCTCATCGCAGCACTGCTTGTACTGGGACGTCGCCACGGATTTGATCTGGAGGGCAAAACCATCGGCGTCATCGGCTGCGGCAATGTCGGAAGCCGCGTGGTAAAAAAATGCGAAGCGCTGGGCATGCGTGTTCTCCGCAATGATCCGCCGCTCGCGGCCGTCTCTACCGACCCCGACTTTCTCCCGCTCGAACACGTACTGGCCGAATCCGATATCGTTACGCTCCACGTTCCACTGGTGACGCACAAACCATGGCCTACGGAGCACATGGCTGATTATCTCTTTTTCGAACAGTTCAAGCCGGGCACCATTTTTATCAATGCAGCCCGCGGCAGCGCCTGCGATTACGACGCCCTGCTGGCCGCGCGCCACGGCGGTGCCGTCTCCCGAATGATCGTGGATGTCTGGCATCCCGAACCCGCATTCAGTGTCGATGTGCTCAAGCTGGCCGACCTAGCCTCGCCGCACATCGCCGGCCACTCCTACGAAGGAAAGCTGAATGGCACCATTGCCTGCTATAACGAACTATGCAACTTCTTCGAAATTTCCAAGACGTGGAATATCGCCGCTTCACGCCCGCCCCCCGATGTCCCAGCCATCGAAATCGACTGTACCGGCCGCGATGACGAGGAAGTCCTTCATGACATTATTCGGCAGGTGTACGACATCGAAACCGACGATCGGCTCATCCGTGAAGCCGCGGTCCATAGCGAACTCGACCGCGCCCGTAACTTCGACACCCTGCGCAAGAACTACCGAATGCGCCGCGAATTCATGAACACGGAGGTGGACGCGCAGAACGCCTCGGATAAGTTGAAGCGGAAAATCCGAGCGCTAGGATTCGTGACGAGCAAAATGTGAGACATGAGGGAGTCCTGATGACGCCTCAATCGTAACGAATCACGATCCCAAAACGTCCTTCAGATATTGTCCGGTGTAGGATGCCTTGCACTTGACCACCTTTTCCGGCGAGCCGGAGGCGACCACCGTTCCGCCGGTAATCCCGCCGCCGGGTCCGAGATCAATGATGTGGTCGGCGCGTTTGATCATGTCGAGGTTGTGCTCGATGACGATGACGGTGTTCCCCTCGTTCACCAGCCGTTCCAGCACCCGCAGGAGCTTCTTGATGTCGTCGAAGTGCAGTCCGGTGGTCGGCTCGTCGAGAATGTAGACGGTCTGGCCGGTGGAACGCTTGCTCAGCTCGGTCGACAGCTTGACGCGCTGCGCCTCGCCGCCGGACAGCGTAGTGGCGGGCTGTCCGAGCTTGAGGTAGCCGAGTCCTACATCGCAGAGCGTCTTCATCTTCCGTTGGATCTTCGGCACGGGCTCGAAAAAATCAAGTGCTTCGCTGATGGTCATGTCGAGCACATCGGCAATATTCCTACCCTTGAAGTGTACTTCGAGGGTTTCGCGGTTGTAGCGTTTTTCGTTGCACTGCTCGCAGGGCACGTAGACGTCCGGTAGAAAATGCATTTCGATCTTCAGGATGCCGTCGCCCTTGCAGCGTTCGCACCGCCCGCCCTTAACGTTGAAACTGTAGCGCCCCGGCTTGTAGCCGCGCACCTTTGAGGCCGGTAGCGTTGCAAACAAAGTGCGGATATCGGTAAAGGCCCCCGTGTAGGTTGCCGGATTCGAGCGCGGCGTGCGGCCGATCGGGGATTGGTCGATCACGATCATCTTGTCGACGAGGTCCAGCCCATCGACCGACTTGAATGGGCCCGGTGCATCCTTCGATCCGTTGAAGTGGCGTGCCAGCGCGCGCTTGAGTGTATAGTCGACCAGCGTGCTCTTCCCGCTGCCGGAAACGCCGGTCACGCAGGTAAAGAGTCCGAGTGGAAACCTGGCGTTTACCTTTTTCAGGTTGTTGGCCTCCGCCCCCTTCAGCTCGATCCAGCCCTTGAACGGCTTCGTTCGTTTTTCAGGCACGTCGACCATCTTTTCGCCGCGCAGGTAGTGCGCGGTCAACGTGTCGGCCTTGAGCAGTTTGTCAACCGTCCCGGCAAAGACCACCTCGCCGCCGTGGCGGCCGGCGGCGGGACCGAGGTCTACCACATAGTCCGCCGTGCGGATCGTCTGTTCGTCGTGCTCGACCACGATCACCGTATTGCCCAGATCGCGCAGTCCCTGAAGCGTATGGATCAAACGATCGTTATCGCGCTGGTGCAGACCGATGCTCGGCTCATCGAGCACGTAGACCACGCCGACGAGTCCCGCACCGATCTGTGTGGCCAACCGGATGCGCTGTGCCTCTCCGCCGGACAGCGTGCCGCTTTCTCGGTCGAGCGTAAGGTAGTCGAGCCCCACATTCACCATGAAGACCAGACGCGATCGGATCTCTTTGAGGATTTCCTTGGTGATCAGTTGTTCCTGCTTCGTGAGCTTCAGTGTTTCGAAGAATTGCTGCGCGTCCACCACCGACTCGGAAATGATTTTGCGGATGTTGCGGCCGCTTACCGTGCAGGCCAGCACTGCCGGGCGCAGGCGTGCACCGTTACACTCGGGGCAGATGCACCGCGTCATGTAGCCGCGTAGCCAGTGGCTCATCGCCTCGCTTTCGTTGGTTTCCACCCGTTCCATCAGCATGTTGAAGACCCCTTTGAACGGCTTGGTCATCAGGCGGCGGCGCATGTAGTATTGGATGGGCTCATCGCCTGTTCCGTAAAAAATTTGTTTTTGTACGCTGCGCGGCAGTTCGCCAAACGGCGTACGTGGATCGCAGTCGTGCAGCTCCGCCACGGCTTGCAGCAATTTTTTGTGGTAGACGATCATGCGCCGTCCACCATAGCGCCACGGATGAACGCACGACTCGACCGGCATCGACTTATCCGGCACCACGAGGTCTTCATCGAACACCATCTGCGTACCCAGTCCATGGCAGGACGGACAGGCTCCATAGGGACTGTTGAACGAGAAGTGTCGGGCTTCGAGTTTGTCGAAGCTGATGCCGCAATCGACGCAGGCATAGTGCTCGGAAAAGATGCGCTCCTCCCAGCCATCGCCGTTCTCGATCAGCGCCATTATCATCCCCTCGCCTTGTCCCAAGGCCACCTCGATCGAGTCGGTCATGCGGCTGCGGATATCGGCGGAGATAGCGAGACGATCCACCACCGCCTCGATGGTATGCTTCCGGGTCTTGGCCAGCTTGGGCGCATTTTCTATTTCATAAATTTCGCCGTCGACTCGCGCACGAACAAACCCCTGCTTGCGAATCTGCTCGAAAACCTCGACGTGCTCCCCCTTGCGGCCGCGCACCAGAGGGGCCAGCAGCATCAGCTTGGTTTTCTCCGGAAGCTTCATCAGTTGCTCGACGATCTCTTCCGCACTCTGGCTGGAGACAGGCTTGCCGCACTGGTAGCAGTGCGCCTTTCCAATACTGGCAAACAGCAGGCGCAGATAGTCGTAGATCTCGGTGGTGGTCGCCACGATGGAGCGCGGGTTGGCTCCGGCCGTGCGCTGTTCGATCGACACCGCCGGCGAAAGCCCTTCGATATAATCCACGTCCGGCTTCTGCATCTGGCCGAGAAACTGGCGGGCGTAGGCCGAAAGGCTTTCCACATACTTGCGCTGTCCCTCGGCATAGATCGTATCGAACGCCAGCGACGACTTTCCCGAGCCGCTCAGCCCCGTCACCACCGTCAGTTCATCGCGCGGAATCTTCACGTGCACATCCTTCAGGTTGTGCTCCCGTGCCCCCGCCACCTTGATCCATTGCCTTGCCACTCAAAACTCCTTAAAGCGGTTTTTTTCCGCGATAGTTGAAGACCGTCTTGAACTCGTATGACTCCGGCGCCGAATAGGCGTTGAGCGCTTCAAGTATCTTATCCTGCATGTTCGTAGTGAGTCGGCGTCCCTTGCGGGCTTTCTGCACCTGCTTGTGGGTGATGAATCCCGGCGGGGCCGCAGCAACCAGATCGTGGTTCTTGATTTCCTTCTCGGTCATGATCGTATCCAAAGGCTGGACTCCGACATCCATTGAGTTTGCTTCCGTCATATTATCCTCTCGCCCATTCGCAGGGCTCACTAAAGCCGCAAAGTAACAAAGAAAACCAGACGTAGGGTTCTTGGCGGCTTTGCGTGCAATGTAAATTTTATAGGGTCCTGAACTCCAGAATATCCACTTCCGCCATCATCGACTCGACGGTCAAAAGGCGCGCCAGCTTCATCCACAGTTTCTTCTTATCAAACATTCCCTTCTCGTAATAGGGAATATGGATGCGGAACGGGATGCAAGCCGCCGCAGTTGCTCACCATCATGTCGCAGTTTTCTTCCCAAGACGGCGATCTGACCCTGTTGCGGCTTGAGTGGCATAGGGCTGGGAATATTTCCCAGCGGAAGGGTGATGTAAACTGGGAATTACTTTACAATCGGATTCCATCAAAGAAATCGGTTAAATGGGTACAGGTTATCAAGGAGTATGACATGAGCGGGGCCATCATTGTTGTTATCTGCATTATCGGGGCGATAATCTGGGGGCTCCAGGCCGGGAAGAAGCGGCGGAGTGCCCTGGGCGAGCTGGCCGAGCAACTCGGCCTGCAATTTGATGCGGAACGGAACTACGGGATGGCCAAGCAATACGCCTTCCTCGACAAGCTGCGGCAGGGGAGCAACCGCTACGCCTACAACATTATGAACGGTAGTTTCCAGGGCCATGAAGTAGCCGCCTTCGACTACCATTACGAAACCCATTCCACCGAGTCGAAGGGCAACCGCCAAACGCAACACCACCATTTTTCATTCTTCATTCTCTCTCTGGGAAGGCCGTTTCCCGAATTGACGATTGCCAAGGAAGGAAT
>CAXMPN010000099.1:0-6657 GCA_964195195.1 Pontiella sp.
GAAAGACCGATCGAGGAGAGGAAAGTAATGATTGGTTCATTCAGGGAGCGCGCGCACGTCTGCTTCATCACCATCTTAAACATGCGCATATTGGACACGTTGAAGCGGGATATTTCCTCATCCTCCATCTGGAACGCCTTCACCACCAGCGCACCGGTAATGGATTCCTGCGCCGCCGACAGCAGATCGCCGGAACTCTCCTGCCCGCGCTTCGAGGCCTTGCGCACGCGCCGGCCCAGCAGCGCCGCCGGCACAATGCAGATCGGGAAAAGCATCATCGCACCGATCAGACCGAGCAAGGTAAAGGGCTCGCGGATCACATCGCCAATCACATTCGTCACGAGCTGCGACAACAGGCCCGTATCGCTCGTCACGCGCGAAATCAGATCGCCCACCCGGTTTTTTCCAAAAAACTGGATAGGGAGCGAATGGATATGCCCAAACAGATGGCTACGCAAATCGGTAATCACCCGGTTGCCGACCCACTCCACCAGATATTTTCCCCCGAAAAAGACAATGCCCTGAAAGAGCGTCACGATCACCAGCAGCACAACCGTCAGCATGATGCGCTCTAGCCCGACATCGGCGGCGGATCCTTCCGGCTGATCCCAGGCGGCCATACCCGCCATGCTCATATCTTCGCCGGAAATACCGCCCAGCGCCCAGCGCATCACCACAATCATGGCCGCCATTGCGCCGCCGTGCAGCATGCCGCAGACAATGCCCACAATCAAACGGAGGCGGTAGGGACGCACAAAGGGAAAGAGACGTTTATAAATTTCGAGCGACTCGACCTGATTATTTTCACTCTTTTTCATGCGTGACATACTCCATAAACTGCACCGGAACGGAAAGCAAAAAAGCAGATTGCGGATGGGAGTCGAGTGTACGAGGCTTCATACACTGCACCCATCTATTCAAGTGAAAATAACAACTAGAGACTTCAAACCGCAAACCGCAAACTGCTAACCTCCCACCCATGCATATAGTCCATCTATTGCCAGAGCTCAATCAAGGAGGGGTCGAACAGGTCGTGCTGGCCCTTAACCGCGGATTGACTCAACATGGCCACACCTCAACGGTGATCTCGTCCGGCGGTGTCCTGGAAGGACGCGTGGAAGCAGACGGGGGAAGTCATTTAACGCTCGATATATGCTCAAAGAACCCGATCACTGCTCCATACCGGGTCCATAAACTTAGAACCGCTATTTCCAAACTCCAACCGGATATCCTCCATGTCCACAGCCGAGTGCCTGCATGGCTGACCTGGTTTGCAAACAGGAAACTCGCCATCCCTCTTATCACCACGGTCCATGGCTTCAACAGCGTTGGGAAATATAGTGCAATCATGACCAGGGGGGACCGCGTGATCTGCGTCAGTCATCCTGTTAAACGGTATGTACAGCAGCACTATGAAATACCTGCCGAAAAAATTTCCGTGATCCATTGCGGGATCGACCCCGAGGCCTTCGACCCCTCTGCGGTAGACACCGGCGAAGTTGATCGGATCAAGACGGCCTATGACCTGCATGGCAAATGGGTCGCAACCTCAATCGGCCGCATCACCGAGCTCAAGGACTATGAAACCTTCATTCATGCCTGCGCTAAAGCCGTGAAAACCCGCCCGAAGCTGCGCGGGCTGATTGTGGGAGGCATCCGTCAGAATAAAGTGGATTACTTTAACAGGCTCACCGCTCTGATCCGCGAACTGGGTATGGAGAAGACTATTCATATCGCTACCAATCTAACCAACATGCCTGCGGTCTATGCGCTCAGTGACGTGGTCGTTTCTTGTTCGAAAAAGCCCGAAAGCTTTGGCCTTACCCTGGTCGAGGCACTGGCCATGAACATACCGGTTATCGCCACGCGGCATGGCGGACCGCAGGACATCGTGCAAGAAGGTGAAAACGGCTTTTTCTTTCCTCCGGAAGACTCTGACGAGTTAGCACATCTGCTGACCACGGAAATTTCCCTGCATCCTGATCTCCGCAGTCATATTACTGATCGATTCTCCATGGCACGCATGATCGATGCGACACTGGCCGTCTATGCGACGTGCAAACCAGATCCCATTAAACTAGACGATGCGTTGTTTCTCGGCGAGGGATCCCACCGGGCGGCATACCGTCATCCGGAGGATCCTGCAAAATGCCTTAAGATCGTGAAACCCGGCACACTCGAAGAACGGCGACGGAACAACAAGAAGTGGTACAAACGCCTTCGGAAAATCGAGGCGTTCGACGAAACAAGAAAAGATTTGAAAGCTTACAGACAACTTGGGAGCGGGGAGAAACTAAGTCATATACCCCGTTTTCATGGCATGGTGGAAACATCCAAGGGTCCGGCAATGCTGCTCGATTTGGTCGTAAATGAAGACGGCAGCCCTGCAACACCGCTTGCAAATCATCTCGACGCGCAGGGCAGCAAGCAGCGAGTGAAAAGCAGCCTGCTGGAACTGGGCAGACACCTCATCGACTCTACCATCATAGTGCGTGACTTTTCGATCGGTGATGTCATGGTCCGCGAATGCCTGGATGGGCGCCTCAAACTGTATGTGGTCGATGGTCTGGGGGTCTCGGAGTTTATTCCTATCTCGCGGATTCCCTATTTCGCAAAGCGCACAGCCGCGCGGCGGGTAGATCGCTTTTTCGGGAAAATCATGCGGACCTATCCGGATATGGAACTACCATGCGGAGACCTTCAATCATGACCGAGCGCCTGCATTTGGATGAAAGCCTGCTGTTCAGCGAAGGCGCCACGCGTGAGTGCTACCGGCACCCGAACGATGAAACCCTCTGTCTTAAAATCGAAAAAGTGCGGCTTGGAACCAATGAACAGGATCTGGCAGCCTACTCGAGGGTTAAAGGTATTCTCGGGCCGTACATCGTGGTATACGGCGAATCCCTTCTGGCAACCAACCTCGGGAAAGCACTTTGCTGCGAACTGATCCGCGACCACGATGGCTCCCTCTCGCAATCCTTTGCTGAATACCGCCGTGAACGAGTCTTAGAAGACAGTCTGAGAAATCAATTCACTGCTTTTTTCAACACCTTGCAGCTTCATGATTTGTTTTTTTACGACCTCAACCCCCGCAACTTTATGATCCAGCGCTTGCCGAACGGTGAGCACTTGATGTATACGGATCTGAAAAGCCTGGGTAGAATCAGAACCCTGTTCGCCTTGGAGCGAATTTCGTTTTTCGCCAGGCGCAAACTGAAGCGGCGCATCCGCCGCTTCGTTCACCGTTTCTTATTGAATCAACCGAAGGCCTAATCATGAACCGCACAGCACCTTTTGCCACTCGTTCTTTCCAGCCTTTACTATACTGGGCCCTCTTCCACCTTGTGGTCTGGTCGCTAATCCCCTTTTTCTGCAACACCTGCCTGCCCCTGGACACCATCGAGGCCAGTATGTGGGGATCAGAGTGGGCATGGGGCTATGACAAGCATCCACCGCTCAGCGGCTGGACAGCTCATGCTGCGGCACTGCTGGCCGGTGATCTCGGCATCTATTTTCTCGCCCAGCTCTGCGTGGTCACCGCTGGCATCGGAATATACCGGTTGGCCCGCTTGCTCACCCTTAGCACGAAAGAGGCATTCCTTGCCGTCCTGAGCCTCGACCTCCTCTTCTACTACCAGTATGCGGCGGTCGAATTTAACGTGAATATTCTCCAGATGCCGTTCTGGGCATGGGGCTGGTTTTTTGGCCTGAATGCCCTGCAAAACAAACGCTATGCATCCTGGCTGGGACTGGGCGCCTGTATTGCGATGGGTGCGCTTACCAAATACATCGCCGTTTTCATGCTGGTTCCGCTCTTCGCCGCCTGGTGGACTCGAGGAGAATTGAAAACAGCGTTGAAATCGCCCGGCCTCTACCTAGCCGCCACCGTTTCCATGCTGCTTTTCCTGCCGCATCTGATCTGGATGATAAACCATGAATGGATCACCATCACCTACGGGCTAAGCCGGGGCGGCGAGGAGCCGGCTGTATGGTGGCAGCATATTTGGCATCCCGTTGAATTCATCATGGGGCAGGCTGCGATCATGGCTCCGGCACTGATCACCGCTGCGGTCTATTATAAAACGAAGACAACGGCCGCGAAATCCATCCAAGGCACCGGCGCGTTATTTTTCGGGGCGTTTGCCTTTATTGCCCTTTTCTCTCTGATCAGCGGTATGGCACCGGTGACGATGTGGGCCGCCCCCATGCCGTTGGCCATCGGGATATGGCTCGTTTCCCGCTTTCAAATCGCCGACCGGCCCCGCTTCTTCCTTACCATGGCTGGCGCCACCACCGCATTGTATGCAGCCGCCTACATCCTCGTTTTCGGACTCGCCCCAGTGATCCGGGAAAAGCCCCACAGGGTTAACTATCCGGGACCGGAAATCGCCCGGCAGGTGGAGGAAATCTGGAAGAAAAACAGCAGCGAAACCTTCGACTACATCATCGCCGACGAATGGGCCGGCGGCATCGTAAACCACTATGGCCACGAAAGACCCTCCGTCGTCATCCATGGTGACTACAAACTCTCCCCCTACCTTCGAGAGGAAGATGTAAAAGCACGGGGTGCCTTGGTTTTCTGGCAGAAAAGCCGCAACCACCTCTCTGAAAAACAAAAATCCATGCAGCGCGAACTCCCAGGCATCGAATCAATGTTTGCACAAATCATCCCCCTGCCCGACCTCGTGATCCCCTGGCCTCGCCGCACCGACGGACGCGCCGGGCGGTATGGCGTAGCCTACATCCCCCCGGAGAATCCTAATGAATAATCCTGTCATCAGCATAGTTGCCCCGGTCTATAACGAAGAAGAGGGCATTCTCGGATTTATCGGTGAAGTCACGAAAACCATGAGGAGCGGAGAACTTTCATGGGAACTGGTGCTCGTCAACGACGGTTCATCCGACGGAACACTGGAGCTGATTCGGCAGGAAAAGGAGCGTATCCCGGAAATCGAATGGGTGGACCTTTCACGGAACTTCGGCCATCAGGCGGCCGTCACCGCCGCCATAGCCCACGCGCGGGGCGATGCCGTGGTGGTCATGGATGCCGACATGCAGGATCCGCCCTCGCTGATCCCCAATCTGATTGCCTCGTGGAAAGCCGGCAACCATGTCGTCTTCGCACGGCGCACCGATCGCGCCGAAAAAGGGTTGCGCCGCTTTGGTTTCGAAATGTTCCACAAGTTTTTTCGCTACACCATCGACTTCCCAATCCCTAGAGACATCGGCGTATTCTCCCTGCTCGACCGGTCAGCGGTGGACGAAATCAACCAGCTTCCAGAACGCAACCGCTTCCTGCCCGGCCTCTACAGCTGGGTCGGCTTCCAGCAAGGATTTGTGGAATACGCCCGCGCCGACCGCGATGAAGGCGAACCCAAGCAAACTTTCAAAAATCTGTTGAAATACGCCCTCGACGGCATTCTCAGCTTTTCCTACAAACCCATCCGACTGCTCGGCGCCATCGGGCTGCTCACCGCCCTCGGCGCCTTCGCCCTCGCCCTCTTCTTCACCGCTAAGCGCCTGCTCGGTCAAGAAATCGCATTCACCGGATTCACCACCCTTGTCATCCTCATCAGCGGCTTTGGCGGCTTGATCCTTCTAGCGATCGCTCTGGTCGGAGAATATGTCGCCCGCATTTACGACGAAGTAAAGAATCGGCCCTCCTATATTGTCAAAAGCCAGTCCCAAGCTCCGGCACAACCAGCAGAATCACCCGCAGGGCAGATGCCATGAGAAAAAAGCTCAAGCAGGCGGCAAGCGCCCTTTTAGACTATACAGGAATCCCACAAAACCGGGAGTCTGCCCGTCTGAAAGGCCGCCCCGACTCGGTTTTTATATGGATTCCAAAAACGGCGGGAACCAGCATCTTTCAGTTGCTCGGCGCCCCGAAACTAAAATCCCTTCACCTCGCAAAGTATCGTTTTGTCGGTCATGGACCAGTAACCTTCTGCCACATGGATTATGCTGAACTGGTCTCTCAAGGCTATATTGCTGAAGCCTTTAATCAATCGGCATATAAGTTCACCTTTGTCCGGAATCCATATGCCCGCGCGATCTCTCTCTTCTATTACATGAAGCGGATCAAAAAACGGAAAGTTGATCCAGAAATGACGTTTCTGGACTTCTACCGAAACTTCAAAGAGAATGGATTCGAACCAATTGGGTTATATAATCGAAAAGGGCTGAGCCAATGCAACCCGCAGGTTCGCTGGACGGAAAACACGAAGATCGACTTCATTGGAAGAATCGAAAACATCCAAGAAGATGCCAATGCCATCTTCAAACATCTGGGACTTCCCGAGAGTTCCATCCCGCAACTCAACGCGACTGCCCGCCCAAAACATACCGAATGCTATTGTGATGAATCCAAAGCTCTTATCGAAGGTTTGTACCGAGAAGACTTTGAGACTTTCGGATATGACCCCAACAAGGACTATCTACTATGACAACGACAAACACACATAACATCTTTTTCCCAATAGAAACAATCGCCCGCGAACTTGATTTCCGCCTTCTTCTCGCAGCAAAGCTTTTAAAAGATGGTCGGCGAATCTATATCTGCAACCATCGGCACTTGCACAAAATCATGCATCATTTCCGGGGTGGAGTTTATCTCGGAAAACACATCTTCAGTTTATTGCCATCCGAAAAATTGAA
>CAXMPN010000100.1:0-6640 GCA_964195195.1 Pontiella sp.
AACTGGCCCGCCACGGTGGGTCTCTTCACGGGGATTTTTGCCAAGGAAGCGGTGGTTGGGACGCTCGATTCGATTTACGGCCAGCTGGAATCCCAGTCCGGGCAAGCATCCGAAGGGCCGGAAGAGGTGTATGATTTCTGGGAGGGCATTATCGATTCCTTTGCCGCCATTCCCGCCGGATATGAAGGTTTCTGGGATACGCTAAAGGATCCGCTGGGGTTGTTCGGTGCCCTGGAGGAGGTGGAAGAGAGTGAGAGCGGGAAGCAGTATGAAACCATGGTTTCCCACTTTGGTGAGCATGGCTCCAAGGCGGCATTCGCCTATCTGCTCTTCATCCTGATTTATGCTCCCTGCGTGGCGGCCATGGCGGCCATCGCCCGAGAGATCGGTATGCGCTGGATGATCTTTGCCGTGAGTTATCTAACGGTCTTGGCCTGGGTGATTGCCACCCTTTACTATCAGATCGCCACGTTTTCCATTCATCCTTCCACTTCTGCGGGATGGATCGGGCTATGTGCCGGTTTTCTCGCCGCTTTCTACGTTGGAATGCGTGTTGCCGGAGGGAAGCAACGGGGAAGTTAGTTTTTCTGGTTAGTTCGTAACGCTATCAGGGTGGCCCTGAAGCGATCATGAATATTAATTGCAGCGCTTAACGGTTCAGCGGGTGAACGGAGGGCTGGCAGGAGAACGAAATGTATAAGAAAATGATTGCAGGAATGGTCGTCGCCGCATTGATTCCGGCCGTTCAAGCGGAAGTATCAAAGTCGGACGAGGAGCGTATTGCGGCGCTGGAACAGCGGCTTCAGGATCTTTCGGATGAAATCGAGCTGCGGGATATGGAAGCCGCAGGCGCCTCGAATCCGCTGGGAGGATTCCGTTTTGGCGGATATGCCGATGTTCACGCCAATTTCGAGGAAAACGGAAAAAGCGTCTTCGATATTCACCGGCTGGTGATGTATGTGGGGTATGACTTTGCCGACTGGATTGTGCTGACTACGGAGGTCGAACTGGAGCACGCCTTTGTGGCCGATAGCGCCGCTGGCGATAATGGTGGGGAAATATCCATCGAGCAGCTCTATGTGGACTTCCTGCTGGCTGATGCGATCAATGCCCGTGTAGGCCGGGTACTCGCGCCGATCGGCATCATCAATCAGAACCATGAACCCACCCTGTTTTTCGGTGTGGAACGGCCGTCGGTCGATAAGTACATCATCCCGACCACGTGGTCGCTGGACGGCGCCGGGATCTTTGGTGCGCCGCTGGGCTGGCTGAACTACCAGGCCTATGTGGTCGGTGGGCTGGATGGATCAGAGTTTAGCGCTGAGGATGGCGTGCGGGATGGCCGCATCAAGGAGCGCAGCGGATTGAACGATCCGGCGGTCACGGGCCGCGTAGACCTTTATCCGTTCGAAGAGCAGGATGTGCGTCTTGGCGTTTCGGGCTATTTTGGCGGAACCGATAATGCCAACAAGGGCGGTGGGAACGGAACGGAAAATGACTTCGGCATGTATTCGGCCGACTTTGAGTATAACGTCTCTCGCTTACGTTTCCGCGGCGTTGTCGCCTTGGGTGAAAATTCCGACCCCCAGAACCTCCCGGCCGGTGTCGGAGAGGAAATCTTCGGATGGTATCTCGAAGGCGGTGTGAGTGTGATGCCCGATGCCTGGAAAGAGGGCAAGCTGGCAGAGGCCGATATCCTTCCGTTCGTGCGCTATGAGGAATATGACACGCAGCACAAGGTACCCACAGGAACCATCAAGGATGGAGCGAACGAGCGAACGGACATCACGGTGGGCGTGAACTGCCCGCTGACGCAGCAGTTTGTCGTGAAGGCGGACTACCAGTTGCGGTATAGCGAAGCCACGTCCGATCCGAACAATGTGTTTAATCTCGGTATGGGATGGGCATTCTGATGAAACGGGGGCTGGCAAGACGGCACTCGATGATGGTTTTGGCCATCAGCCTTGCGTTTTCGCTGGGCAGTGCATCCTGGTGCATGGGGGGCGGCAGGGATGCCGCTCTCCAGAAGGCCTTCAACGAGGTGTTTCCGGAAACGTCCAGCGTGAAGGTGCTGACGCCCAAATCACGCTCCTCACGCGCACCTCGGGTGCTTGAAATGCGAAACGGCGAAAACCTGCTGGGTTATGGCGTACAGCTGGAGGTAGTCAGCCGGTCCGGCTCCTTCCGTATTCTGGTGGCTGTCTCGATCGATGAGACCGTTTTGGACGTGCAGATTCCGAAATATCCGCACCAACGGGGGCGCGCGGTGAAAAAAACGGCATTTCTGGAACAATTCAAAGGCGTGTCGTATGGCGAACCGTTGGCGCTGGGGGACCAGATTGACGGTGTCAGCGGAGCGACCAGTTCTAGCACCGCGGTTACCACCGGTATCCGGCAGGCCTTGCTGTTGGTTCATAAATATCGCAGGGTGGAAGCCTGATAGGGAGCGACCGAAGAATGCTTAGTTCGATTGTCAATTTGCTCAAGAAAAGCGGAGGCGCGCTCTCCGTTAAGGAGATCAGCCTCGCGCTTGCCATCGATTCGAGCGCGCTGCATCCCATGCTCGAAATGCTTGTGGGCAAAGGCCGGCTCACCAAGGTTGAATTGCCCTGCGGGACCGGTTGTGGTGGCGGCTGCACGCAGTCCGATACCATGATCTTCTATAAAGCGAAGACTGAATCTTGAACTGTGAAACTTGAAACTTGAAACCTGAAAGGGGAGGTTATCCGCCAGATTGTGATTTCCAGTTTCATATTTCAGGTTTCCAGTTTCATGTAGTGCGCCGGTTCGCGGTAGGTGGCATCCCAGTTTTTGAAGACGGGATCAAGGCCTTTGCCGCGGAGCATGTCGCAGAACTCGGGAATGTTGCGTTCATCACTGATCTCAAATTGCTCGGTCGACTCCTCCGATTCATCGCTATAGCCGCCCACGGTGGTTTTGCTCGCCACGCTCATTTTCGAGATACCAACGCCAGCCAGTCCGTCGCGCACGCGGGCCGGTTCGCGGGTGGAAAGTACGAGCGGGATTTCCGGTAAACAGATCCGCATGGCAAAGATATATTGCGCCAGCATTTTTTCATCGACGGGGTGATCGGCCCGGAATCCACCAAGCTGGGGGTTAATGCGCGGGAACGAAATGGAAACGCCGGCCTGCCAGTAGTTTTTCAGCAGATATTTTGCATGCCGATATACGCAAAGCATGTCGTAGCGCGGGTCGGCCAGTCCGAGCAGGGCGCCGATGCCGATGGTTCGAAGACCGCCGCGTAAAGCGCGGTCGGCCGCATCAATCCGATTAAAGAAATCGCGCTTATCACCCCACCGATGCATTTTTTCATAGACGATCTGGTCGTAGGTTTCCTGGTATAAGGACACCCCCGTGCAACCGGCGTTGGCGAGTTCGCGATACTCGGACTCCGCCATGGGAAATACTTCTATCGTGACGTTGTGAATGTATTCGGACGTGATTTTGATGCAATCGCGCAGATAGGGCACATCGGCTTCCGGCATCCGTTCTCCGGTCAGCAGCACCAGCTCTTCCAGGTTCATGGCCTTGATCGCTTCCATCTCGTGCCGAAGCTGCATTTCATTCAGCACGGCGCGTTTAGCACGCCGGTCCCCGGCAATACCGCAATAGAGACATCCGCCGTTACAGAAGTTGGAGAGATAGAGCGGGGTGAAGAGCGAAATCGTCCGGCCAAAATGCCGCCGCGTAACCGACTGTGCCCGCTGTGCCATGAGTTCCAGAAATTCACCGGCAGCGGGGGAGAGCATCAGTGCCAGCTCCCGTTCCCCCGGATTCTCCGAAAGAATCGCAGCCTGGATTGCGCGTCTATCCTCACTTTCAGTGTGCGGAAGCCAACACGCCGGATCCAACCACTCCGGCAATTTTTTACCACCCGCTGCGCTAGAGGGCACAGAGGAGCACGGAGGATTGGCTCCCTCTGTGTTCCTCTGTGACCTCTGTGGTGGAATATTATTTATCATTGGAGGAAAGGAACGAGGTTAAAGGACTGCTGGCCAGAGCGACTTCGGAAGTGGGCATGAGGCCGGCGAGTTGGGCGGCGCGTCCGGCTTCGACGCCCATCTTGAAGGCGGCACCCATGGCGGCCGGATCATCGGCAACAGCAATGGCGCTGTTCACCAGTACGGCGTCGCAGCCCATTTCCAGCGCACAGGCCGCTTCGGAAGGCGACCGCAGGCCGGCGTCCACCACGACCGGCACGTTGGCGTCGCGGATGATGATCTTGATCATTTCCGCAGTGGAGAGACCCTTGCCGGTGCCGATCGCTGCACCCAACGGCATGACCGCTGCGCAGCCGATATCTTCGAGCCGCTTGGCCAGCACCGGATCTGCCGGGATGTAGGGCAGTACGAGAAAGTCCTGTTTCACCAGTTCGATGGCGGCTGCGTAGGTTTCGATCGGATCGGGCAGCAAATGGTGCGGGTTGGGATGGATTTCGAGTTTCACGAACGGACTCTTGCTCAGTTCCCGGCCGAGGATGGCGGCGCGCACGGCTTCCTTGGCGTTCATGGCTCCGGAGGTGTTGGGCATGAGTTGCACGTTTTTAAGTTCCGAAAGCGGCCCGTACAGGTCGTCCTCGGCCTGCTCACGGTTGAAGCGGCGCAAGGCCACGGTCACCAGCTCCGTGCCCGAAGCCTTGACCGCGTCGATCATCATCTGGGTGCTGGAAAACTTTCCGGTACCGAGAAACAGGCGCGAGCCCAGCTCCTGATCACCAATCTTTAAAACATCCTTAACCATTGCTACTCCTGCCAACTTGTTATTAACCGCAGAAATCGCAGAATCTCGCAGAATGAATTAAAATAATATGACCATGCTTCTGCGGCTTTCTGCGTGTTCCGCGGTTGCTTACCCTCCGCCGACAAAGACAAGCATTTCGATTTCGTCGTTCCCGTTTAACGTTGCGGTAGTCCAGTCCTCTGCCGGAATGACATCCCCGTTGACCATCAGTGCGGTATGCGCCTTGTTGGCACCCAACTCCTCGAGCAGGGCATCGACGGACCCATTGCCGAGGTGTTCGTGTGGTTCGCCGTTTACGATCAGTTTCATTTCGATCTCCCCATCCGAGGCGATGGGCCTCAACTACAAAAAAAGCGCCCCGAATCCACCTCGGAGCGCTTGATTTTATTCAACGCTCCCTTGCGCCGGCATGATCCGGATCAGGTTCAACGGGTATGATCTCAGCACTCTCCGTTTGGCGGAAAGGCACCCCGGGTGACTCGCCGCAGAGGTTGCCAATCATGGCGGATGAAGTAAAGCGGGAAGGACCGAAAAGCAGAGCGGGAAAATTCCCTTTTTTATTATTGCCGCGATTGGGCGTTTTGCTAAGGTACGCGCTCGTTTTTGGAAGACGACCCCTTCGTCTAGTGGCCTAGGACTCCAGGTTTTCATCCTGGCAACACGGGTTCGAGTCCCGTAGGGGTCGCCATCTATTTCTTCGTGGGTCTCTTTTGCAACGGGGACGGTGCACGAAAACCCCTCCGGCGTTCCTTCTTCAATACACATGATTTACAGGTAGGGTCAGTGTGGCGGTGGCCGAATCAGTAAAAATCGCCGTCCAACCCCTTTTTCATTTGCTTTTCTCCGGGCGGGAAATATGTTTGGTGCAACCGGGTTTAAATTTCCGTTAAACATAAAGGATACACACGATTATGGGCTTGTTTAATTCAATGCTGGTATCGTTGCCGATTGGCGATATTGCCAGCGCTTTCTGGGATAGCACCCTGCCGGGGAAGGCCATTGTCATCATTCTGTTTTTGGGATCGGCCCTGGCGTGGACGATCATGTGGACCAAAGGGGTTCAGCTTCGGTTTGCCAGCCGCACAACGCAGGAGTTTCTGGAAGCCTTCCGCGCCGATCGCAATCCGACCGTTTTGTTCACCAAGCGCGAGGAATACGTCGGATCGCCCCTCAACACGATCTACAAGGCCGGCTGCCACGCGCTTGGCGGCGAGCTGCAGGCCCATGGGATCGATCCCGACGACCTGCTCATGGGCGACCTGACCTCCGAGGCGCATCGCCGCCTCAGCCACCACCAGCTCGAAACCCTGCGATCCGTGGTGGATCGCAACGTAGCCGACGAAGCGCTCAACCTGGAAGAGCAGATGGGCATGCTGGCCACGGCCGTGAGCGCGGCGCCGTTTCTTGGACTGCTGGGAACGGTCTGGGGCGTGATGGATGCCTTCAGCGGCATGGCAGAATCAGGCTCGGCCGCTTTGTCCGCCGTGGCCCCGGGTATTTCAGGAGCGTTGCTCACTACGATTGTCGGCCTGATTGTCGCGCTGCCGTCGATGATTGGCTACAACCTGCTTTCCTCGCATATTCGCCGCATTTCCGTGCAGATGGATAACTTTTCTCAGGAATTCATTTCCGACATCCAGAACACCTATGTGATTGAAGCCTGAGGGCCTCAATCGAGTTCTGATTTTTGAATTGCGAATTTTGATTTGTGGGTCTGCGACCGCTTTGGGAGTGAAAAAGTGAACGAAACCGATATGAAGCAACGAACCAAGCGGTTTGCGCTGGACGTGATTCATTTGGTGGGGGAATTGCCCAAAACCCCTGAAGGCCGAATTATCGGAAATCAATTGATTCGGTGTTCAACCTCGGTTGGAGCAAA
>CAXMPN010000101.1:0-6513 GCA_964195195.1 Pontiella sp.
CATCTAGCGCGCTGATGTTGAAGGTGAACTCTTTCTCGTTGATGAAGCGAGTGAAAGGCTTCTGGCAACAGTTTCGCTCCAACCTGGAGAAGAGCACGAAATGATCTATGACATCAGGGATGAAAAGCTTGCAGCCAATCTGGATGCACTGGGAATTGACCCCCAAAAGGCTAAATTCAAACTGTTCTTTGTTCCACGCCGTTAATCAGCAAGGGCATTCCAGGCTTCGTCAAGCCGTTGGGCGGACGCCTTAACCGGAGTTTTTATCTCCGGGGCGAACCGGTTTACCCTTGAGGTAGCGGGCATAGCGGCTGAAAACGTCCTTGGTTTGCAGGAACCCGGGCCGAAACAGAAACGCCAATTGCATTTCCAGGTCATGGAGGGTGTCGATATCACCGCCTAATTGCTCCATCGCCTCGACGATCTGTTCCCGCTGATCGAGCAGGGAGGATAGGCTGGCTGCTTGATCCGAAGCTTTTTCATAAAGCATGGATCGTGCGTTGTCGGCGCTTTTTGAAAATGCTTCCGCATCGCGTATTTCCAGCCGCCCGTCCTGAGTGAGTGCATCGATGATGGCGGCATTCATAAAGTCGCTCAGGAACTCGCTGTCTATGGCTGATAGCGTCAACTGTAGGGTCGGTGTGAGCGGGGGCCGTTTATCGATATATTTAACCTGGTCGGCCTGCTGGATGCGGAAAAGCTGCGCCAGACCGGCGCGGTGAGAATACCCGGCATGGATGGGGCTCAGGAATGCCTTGCGGCCCACACCGCCTTGTTTCGACGTGAGTGCCGGATAGCCCCGTGTCAGGGCGGCATCGTTGGCCGTGATGAACTCGGGCAGTGCTTCGCCGGGCCAAGTTGACTGCGGGGGTAGTTCCCATTTGGCCATAGCGAGCTCGGCACCGGAAAGCTGTGCAATCTGCCGCCGCTCATCGGATATCCCGGTGTGGATGCGCACAATTTCATCGCCCTGCGTTTCAATGACCTTCATGCGAAGAAACCCCGGAAGGGCCGCCTCATCAAAGTCCGATGCATCCACCGGCAGCGTAAACTCTTTTTGCAGGAACGAGGACAGCGCATGGAGAAGCGGTTGCTCGCGCAGGATGTCCGACTCCACAAAACGGTGGGCGGTCTGATCGATCGGAGCCAGGGTCGCGCGCAGGTTTTTAGGGAGGGTGCGCAACAGCCGGTTGGTCTTTTCCTCCAGCCAGCCGGGGACCAGCCAGTCCGGCGCCCAGTCAGGTAGGAAAGCCAACTTGTCGATGGGGCAGACGATCGCAATACCGTCCAATTCCTCGCCGGGCTCAAAGGCGTAGATCAGATGAAATTCCTCCTGGTGAAAGGTCAGTTCATCCGGGTAGTCATTTAGCGTAACCGGGGAAGATTGCGGATACATCGCATCTTTCATCCGCATGGCAATTCGGGCCTTCGAGGACCGCATCCATTTTTCCAATGATTGGACGGAATAAACGTCGGCAGGAAGCACCTGCTGGAAATGTTCAAGAATGGCATCGGAATCGAGCAGGGAACCGGGACGGCGAATCTTTTCTTCCAATCCCTGGATATCATCCAGCATGCACTGGTGCCGTTTAAGCCATCCGCCGTGCGTGGTTAGATTTCCAGGAGCCATGCCGTCCTGGATAAAGATTTTCCGCGCAGCTTCAGGATCAATCGGCCCGTAGTGAACCTGACGTCCCTGAATCAAGGTCAGTCCGCCGGAAACCATCGATTCCTTGGCATAGACAAACCCCTTTTCCGCATTCCACACCGGATGCTTGTACACTGCTTTGCAGAGGTGCGGCGCCACATCCTCCAACCACTCCGGATTGATTTCGCCGACCATGCGGGCATAGAGCTTGGTCGTTTCCACCAGCGCAAAAGTCAGCACCCATACCGGCGGTTTCTTGAAAAGGCCGGAACCCGGAAAAATGAAGAACTTGCGGTTGCGCGCCGCCGTAAACTCGCGATCCTCGCCCTTCATTCCGATATTGGCCGGCAGTCCCGCCAGCAGACTGCGGTGGATCAGGTCGTAGTCGTGGATCGTAGACGATGCTTCCAGCTTCGTTGCGTCGGAGCGGTCGGTGGGCTTGGCGGGCGCAACGAAGCTGGAAGCATCGTCTACATTAACTTTCCATCCAAGATCGCGCACGGTTGCACGCAGGTCCTGCCAAAGATTCCTCCATTCCATCACGCGCCGGTAGTTGATGAAGTTTGCTTTGCAGAGTTTGCGCAGCTTTCCATGCGATCCGCCTAAACCACGTTCAGCTTCGATAAAATTCCAAAGATTGAGGATGGTGATAAAGTCAGACTTTGGATCTATCCACTGTTTATGCGCCAGATCCGCGGCTTCGGCCTTTTCGCTGGGCCGTTCCCGCACATCCTGAATGGAGAGGAAGGAAGCCAGAATCAGGATTTCCGGCAACGTGCCTTCCTCGTGGGCCTGAACAATCATGCGCGCCAGATGCGGGTCGGTAGGGAAGGCGGAAATATCGCGACCGAGCTTGGTCAGCTTGCGGTGATCATCGATCGCGCCGATATCCTGCAGGGTGCGGTAGCCTTCGTTGATGAGCGCCGCTTGCGGCGGATCGATCAGCGGAAACTGGTCGATCGGCGGCAGGGCGAGGAGGTCCATCTGTAGAATGACGCCTGCCAGCGAGGTACGACGGATTTCGGGGTCGGTATAGGCCGCACTGTTTTCAAGGGCTTCCCGATCATATAGATAAATGCAGATGCCGTCGGTAACGCGTCCACAGCGGCCTCGACGCTGGCGGGCGCTCGCCTGTGAAACCTGTTCGATCTGCAAGCCCTGCACCTGCGTGCGCGGGTTATAGCGGCTGAGACGGACCAGGCCGGAATCAATCACATAATGGATGCCCGGAATCGTGATCGAGGTTTCCGCCACGTTGGTGGCCAGAATAATTCGGCGGCGTCCGCCGGCGGTAAAGACGCGCTGTTGCTCGCCCATGCTCAGTCGCCCGTAGAGCGGGAGGATTTCGGTGTTTTTCCAATGCTGTCCTTCAAGCTTTTTGGTGGCATCCCGGATTTCCCGTTCGCCGGGCAGGAAAATCAATACATCGCCCTGATCGTCGACGTCCGAGATCCAGCGCATGGCACGCAGGATATGGTTGGCCAGCTCCTCGTCCTTTCCGGGCGGCAGGAAAAAATCCTCCACCGGATAGGTGCGGCCTTCCACCGTGATGACCGGCGCATCGTCGAAAAAGGCGGAAAAGCTCTCGGCGTCGAGCGTGGCCGAACTGATGACGATCTTCAGGTCGGGGCGTATGGTCATCAGGTTTTTCAAGTAGCCGAGCAGGAAGTCGATGTTCAGACTCCGCTCGTGGGCTTCGTCAATGATCAGGCAGTCGTATTGCAGCAGATGGCGGTCGTTTTGCGTTTCCGCCAGCAGGATGCCGTCGGTCATGAACTTGATAACCGTTTCATCGCAGGTCTGGTCATCGAACCGTACCTGGCAACCCACTCCCTTGCCGTATTCGGTGTCCATTTCCTCGGCCACGCGGCGCGCCATGCCGGTCGCCGCGAGCCGGCGCGGCTGGGTCACACCGATGCGGCCGGCCTTTCCGAGGCCGGCCTCTCTCACCATTTTTGGCAACTGGGTGGTTTTTCCCGAGCCCGTCGTGCCGCATATAATCACGATCTGGTGTTCTGCTATCATTCGGCGGATGTCATCCCGCTTGCCGGAAATCGGAAGGATATCGGGATAGTTGAGAGTTAGCTTAACCGCCGCCCGTTGCTCCGCACGTTTCAACGATTGGAGATGAACACGGCTTAGTTTTTCCACCAGCTGTTCTGCGGGTTGCCGGTCGTGGATCCGCTGGCGCACCCGGCGCATCAGGCCGTTGAGCTGTGCGCGATCGCGTAGCAGCAAGCTGTCGAGCGACTGCTTTACCTTGCGCAATATATCCTTGGTTTCTTGCGGTTCCATGAGAATCGAAAATAAGGGCACAGCCAGCAAGGCAGTTCAAGGAAGAAGCAAGGGGTTGTGGCAACCAGGGGTCGGGATAATCTGTGGATGATGAAAGGCGGCAAGGGCCACTACGTGTATGCGGGATATAGGGCAGAGGCCGTTCCAGGTGCTTGGCATCGCCAGTGCTTGTAGGACCAGAGCCAGTGTTCGGGATGGTTGCGAATCTGCATGCTGATGACATCCATGATTTGCTGGGTCAAGGCCTTCACAACAATGCTTTGGTCTTGCTCCTTGTCGTAAACAGGCGGCTGGATGACCTGGCCGGTGTGCGCTTCGTACCTGCCGCCGGCGACAGGATGGCTGAAGGCAAAGATGATTTCCGTGCCGGTGCGGTAGGCCAGGTGGGCCGGTGCGGATGATACCGGCGTTGGGATTCCCAGAAAATCGACCCAGATGCCGCCTTGTTCTTCAGACGTGTTTTGATCCAACACAAATGCGGCTTTCCTGTTTTGGCGGAACCGATTGATGAGCGTTCGAAGGGCTCCTTCGCGCACAACAATGGTCTGCCCGGTTTGCTGACGCAGCGTATTCAGCATCGCATCGACGGATGCGTTCTTGGTAATGGCCGCAACACTGGCGATATCCAGACCAAGGAGTCCGCTCTCAAGACCTATCAGTTCCCAATTTCCCGTATGGGCCGTGATGATGAGTTGCGCGCGATGTTCAAAATAGGGGCCGGTCGACGGGACGAAGGTTTGGTATTTGCGAACCCGATTTTCGGTGTGTTTTGAAAACCAGAAGATGTCGGCCATCGTTTGGGCGAAGCTGCCCAACGATTGCTTCAGGATGGATTTCTTTTGTGCCGCGGTTTTTGTGTTGCCGAATACCACATCCAGATTGGCCATTCCGTTTCGCCGCTCCCGTTTGGCGAAATAGTAGGTTGCCGAGCCGGCGAAGCGGATGATGCAAACCAGTAACCGCCGCGGAATAAGCGGAACGCACACCCTGGCCGCGCGGAAGGAAATGGTTTCAACGGGTTTGCGGAGTGCTCTTCGGATTTTTTTGGATCGGCTCATGGATATGCGTGTGATGAGGGAAGTCCAGGTGGTCGGCGCCATGCCATGTGATAAACAGCTTACTACAGGTTGTCCGGTGGGTTGTCAAAACACGTAATATGTTAATAAGAAGTGAAATGCATGCCATCCGTAGGCATACAATTCATTCATGAACTTAATAATCGTTTCATTGCAGATCTGGTCATCGAACCGCTCGTCTGCGAACGCGCCGCAGTAGACTACGAGAGTTAATTTTTTTTCACAGAGTTTCCAGAGGATCACGGAGATAGAGAGGAGTCTCGGTAAAACCTGGTGTCCTACAGCGGGGTATCTCTTCCGCGCCTGTGCCTTGTCCTTAGGCTTCGGTTTGGAATTCTTTGGCGATCCGGATGCGCTTGAGGGCCTGGTGGGATTCTTCGGACATACGGCCTGACTGGTAGAATGTTCGGATAATTTCCAGGGCCTGTAGACTTTCCTGCATCTGTTTCTCCAGCAGCTTAAAATCCAAATGATCGAGTTCTTCCTCGGTCATGATTTCGTCGAGCGGGGTGTCGCCTTTGGCATTGCGTGTAGCGTGGTAGAGCAGAGCGCCGATGATTTTCAGGACTTCGGCATGCAGCTCGTCGGGCTGGTAGTAGAAATGGTTGTCGCAGAAATATTCATAGCAGATCGAGGGGCGTCCTTTTTTAAGCACGCATCCCGTATTGGAAAGGAATCCATCCTTCTCATCAAACTCCTGCGACTGGCGGTGGATCAATTTCAAGAACGGGCTTGTTATGGCTTCGGTGCAATGAATGACATCACAGCAGCATCGGGTGCATTGCGCGCACAGCGAATTGCCTTTGCGGTTGATTAGCTCCCGCATGCCGAGTTCGACCGCGGTGTATTTTTCAATGTAGGTTTTAAGGGCGTCGTTCATGAAGAGAGTATTTAACCATTCTTTGTATTTCGTTGCCGAACAATTTCAAAGAGGCAGACTCCGGTGGCGACGGAGACATTAAGACAGTCCACGAAACCAGCCATCTTGAACGAGATCAGGAAATCGCATTTGTTTTGCGTTAATTGGCGCATGCCTTTTGCTTCTGACCCCATGACGAGGGCCAGGGGTCCGGTTAGATCGGTTTCGTACAGATCCTGTGTGCCAAGATGGTCTGATGTGCCGGCAATCCAAATGTTGCGTTTTTTAAGATCATCCATCGTGCGTGCAATGTTGGTGACGCGGAAAATCGGGGTATGGCTCGCTCCGCCACAGCTGATGGCTATGGCGGTCTCGGTGACCGGAGCAGCTTTGTCCCGGGGAATAATCACCGCATCGACTCCGGCCCCGTTGGCTGTGCGCAGGCAGGCTCCCAGATTGTGCGGATCCTGGATGCAGTCCAGAATCAAAATGAGCGGGACTTTAGTCTTATCCAGCAGGGTGCCGAGTTCGGTTTCATCTTTGATCAACGCCTTGGAGCTGGATGAGGCATGTTTATTCATGCGGGCCCGGCTATTGTTCTTTCCAAAGTTGGATCCGCGTTTCTGAAATGGTTT
>CAXMPN010000102.1:0-2337 GCA_964195195.1 Pontiella sp.
CTTCCACCCAAATCACTTATCCCATTACAAATATTTTCCCGAAATACCGTCTTGCAATTATGTCATTTCTGATATATTTATATTTCCATGGAAAGAGAGCAAAAGCCGCTCATCTGGTTAAAAGGAGACGTGAAAACACCTCCTTTCAGCAAGGAAGCTAGGATTGAAGCCGGATGCCTGCTAAGGGATTTGCAGGAAGGAATTAAATTAAGTCTTCCACATTCCCGCCCGATGCCCTCTATAGGGAAACGGTGTCACGAACTTAGAATCACCGATAAAAATGAAATGTGGCGGATCGTTTACCGTATCGATCCTGATGCAATCATCATTGCAGATGTGTTTAAGAAGAAAACACGCGAGACCCCGAAGCGGGTAATTGGTGAAAGCAAAACGCGATTGGTGAAATACGATGAGATCTGTGGAGGTTGAATCCATGAACACAACAAAAAGAAAAAAACTTGAAGCCGCAGGATTTACTGTTGGCGGAACGCAGGATTTTCTCGGTTTGACGGATGAGGAAATGGCCTACATTGAAATCAAACGTTCCTTGAGCGAAAGCCTTCAAAGCCGACGGAAGCAGCAGAAGCTGACTCAGGTACAGGCTGCCAAAATACTCCGGACGAGCCAAAGCCGTGTCGCAAAAATGGAAAAAGCCGATAAATCCGTTTCCATTGATCTGCTTGTTCGTGCAAACCTTGCACTTGGAGCGACTCCACGTGAACTGAAGCACGCATTTTAGAATATGAGGTGATAATGTTTCCCGATATACGACTTAGACGGTTGCGCCAAAACGCATCCATCCGAAAAATGATCGACGCTCCCCTGCCCGGCCCCGAGAAATTCATGTGGCCCACGTTCGTCATCGACGGCGAAGGCCAGCGCGAGGAAATTGAATCGATGCCCGGCCAATGCCGTCTGAGTGTCGACCAGCTGCTGGCGGATCTCGACCCCATCGTCGATGCGGGCATCGGAAGCGTCCTCCTGTTTGGGGCCGCGGAGGATTCCAAAAAGGATTTCCAGGGATCAGAAGCCTTCAATGAAAACGGCACCGTCCAGCGCGCTATCCACGCGGTGAAAACTAAATTCCCCGATCTGGTCGTCGCGGCCGACGCCTGTGTCTGCGCGTATACCGACCACGGCCATTGCGGCCCCCTGACCGACTCAGGCAACGTCGATAATGATGCCGCCATCGCCAACCTCGCCAAAATCTGCGTTTCGCACGCCACCGCCGGCGCCGATATCGTTGCACCGAGCGCAATGATGGATGGACAGGTGCAGGCCATCCGTGGCGGGCTGGATGCCAACGGATTCGCGGACGCGATCCTGATGAGCTATTCTACCAAGTTTGCCTCCGCCATGTATGGTCCGTTCCGCGACGCGGAAAAATCCCAACCGGACCAAGGGGACCGCAAGGGATACCAGGCTTCGTGGGGAGATCTGCGCAGCGCCCTGCGCGAATCGGAGTTCGACGAAGCCGAAGGCGCCGACATGCTCATGATCAAGCCGTCTCTCTTCTACCTCGATATTCTTGCTAGCATGCGCGAGGCCACGGATCTGCCGATCGCGGCCTACAACGTCAGCGGTGAATATTCCATGTTGCACGCCACCGCCCAGCGCGGCTGGGGCGACCTCAAGGGCATGGTGCAGGAATCCACTTCAGCCCTCGTTCGCGCCGGCGCCGACATTTTAATTTCCTACTGGGCCAACCAGTACAACGAACTCTTCAAGGATTAAGATTTGGAGGACAGCGGCCTCGCTGTCCGCGGTCTACGAGGACGTCAGACCTCCAGTTTGGAGTATAAAATATGAATTCAGCAGCATGGTTTGAACGCGCAAAGAAAGTCATTCCCGGCGGTGTCAACAGCCCCGTCCGCGCATTCAACGGCGTGGGCGGAACGCCCGTTTATTTCAAGTCCGGCAAAGGGGCCCAGGTGCAGACCGAAGACGGCACCGCACTGTTTGACTTCTGCGGTTCGTGGGGGCCGCTGATTCTTGGCCATGCGCGTGAAGAAATTGTTGAAGTGGTTGCCAAAACCGCTGCGGATGGCCTGACCTTCGGCGCCAATACCGCACTGGAGGCCGAGTTCGCCGAACTGATTTGTACGCAGGTGCCGGAAATGGACATGGTGCGTCTCGTCAGCTCCGGCACCGAGGCCGTCATGACCGCCGTCCGCCTCGCCCGCGGGGTTACCGGCCGTCGCAAGATCGTCAAGTTCGACGGTTGCTATCACGGCCACTCCGACTACCTGCTCGTTGCCTCCGGCAGCGGACTGCTCACCGGCGGCATTTCCTCGTCCGCCGGCGTGTCACCCGCCGCCACCGAGGAGGTGTTTGTGG
>CAXMPN010000102.1:2347-6425 GCA_964195195.1 Pontiella sp.
TACAGGGAATCCTGGCAAACAACGGCGACGAAATCGCTGCGGTCATCGTGGAACCCATCGCTGGAAATATGGGACTGGTTGAACCCGAACCCGGATTCCTGGAAGGCTTACGCGCAGCCACCGCCGACTGCGGTTCTCTGCTGATCTTTGACGAAGTCATCAACGGCTTCCGTCTCGGCCCAACCACTTACGGGCATATGGCAGACATCAATGCGGACATTACCACCCTCGGTAAAATCATCGGTGGGGGCATGCCGATTGGCGCTATCGGCGGCAACACAGCAGTCATGTCGCACCTCGCTCCGCTCGGCCCCGTCTATCAGGCCGGCACCCTTAGCGGAAACCCGGTGGCCGTAGCCGCCGGCATGAAGACGCTCGAACTGCTGCGCGATGAAAACCCGTATCCGTACATGGCCGAACTCGGTATAAAACTAGCCGGCGGCATCAACCGCATCGCGGCAGAAAAAGACTTAGACCTGCACTGCGCCCAGCGCGGCGGTATGTTCACCCCGTTCTTCCGCAAGGAAGCCGTCCGCAATCTCGACGATTCCAAAGCATGCGACCAGCAAGCGCATGCGGCCTATTTCCATCACATGCTGGACCACGGGTTCTACACCCCGCCCAGCGGATTCGAAGTCGCCTTCGTCTCCGCCGCACACACCGAAGAGGATATCGATGCCTTTTTGGAGAGTTTCAATAAGTTATAACCACGAAGATAAGAAGATCACGAAGTTCTGCATACCTCTCTCTTCGTGCCCTTCCAGTCTTCAGCGAGCTTGCGAACGGGTGGTGAGACAAGTCAGGGAGGGATAAATGCATCAGTGGGATGTCAGCCCGAAGGAAGCGATCGAGATTCAGAAGTCGCTGCAATCTCACGTTAATCTGCAGGATGATTTCGGCGAAATTAAAACCGTCGCTGGCGTGGATGTCGGGTTCGAGGAAAACAACGCGATCACCCGTGCGGCTATTATCGTACTCGATCTCGAGTCGCTGGTATTGATCGAGTCGGCCGTCGCCCGGCGGCCAACCACCTTTCCGTATGTGCCCGGCCTGCTCTCCTTCCGCGAAATTCCCGCCGTGCTTCAGGCCATGCTGGAACTGAAGGCGGTCCCCGACCTACTGCTGTGCGACGGTCAAGGGATTGCCCACCCGCGCCGTTTCGGGATCGCCGCCCATCTCGGGCTGCTGACGGATATTCCAGCGGTCGGCGTCGCCAAGTCGCGGCTGGTCGGAACCCATGACGACGTGCCGGCGGAAAAAGGAAGTCATGTTCCCCTAATGGACAAAGGCGAACAGATCGGCGTGGTCTTGCGCACCCGCACCGACGTCAGGCCGCTCTTCATCTCTCCCGGCCACCGGATCAGCATGCATTCGGCCATCAAGTTTGTGATGCAATGCGTCACAAAATACAGACTGCCAGAAACCACTCGTTTAGCCCATACGCTAGCGAGTGGATAGCCTGATAACCCGCTTGCCGGCCGAAGCGCAGCGCAGATAATTGCCGGAGGCAATCGGGCGAAGCCCGGTTCAACCACCCGCTGGGCCCACAAGCTGGCATCAGGCGTGTAGCAGCACTTTGTCGACCCGCGCGATTTCGAAGACGCGGCGTGCCTTGCCGCCGAGGTTGGAAATGGACATGGAGACCCCCTCGTCCTGCGTGACCTTCTTTAGGGAAATGAGAAACCCGAGGCCCGAGCTATCGATAAAGTCGAGCTGGGAGGCGTCGACCGCAACCGTCTTAAGGATGCCTTGCGACTGGAGTTCATGGTGGATAAAGTCCGTCTCACATTCATAGGTCGGCAGGGTGGCGGCCGTCAATTCCATAGGCAATTCGAGGGTCAGTGCCCCCTCTTCATAGACCGTACTGCCGTCACCATGCTCACGGAGGTTTTTCACGATGGCCTCCACGCCTTCCAACCGGGTCGCCGAATCAAAGTAGTCGCTGAGCCGACAGGTTTCGAGCAGGCGGCAGACCTTCGGGCGCGGGGCGTACAGGATCAATCGTTTTCCCACTCTACGGCAGGCCTTGTTGATTTCCAGCAGGGTGCCGAGTTCCAGACTGTTCAACCAGGGGACCGCATGGATGTCGAGCAGCAGGTTCATGCCGGCGGCCTCTTGTCCTAGACGATCGATGAACTCACGGATGGACGATTCGTCCTTCAGTCCCTGGAAGCGCTCAACAAAAATGCCGTTTTGCTGAAGCTGGTTGATATCGGCATCATCCAGCATCTGGACCGGTATGGGCCGGTCGGCCATGTAGTGAATGTTGATCATCTGCCGGGTCGCGGAGAAAAGAAACCGTAGGTTGGTCAGATAGCGCACGAACAGGCGACGGGGGCTGCAGCATATGCGCCAAAGCCATTCGAGATAGATCCGGCGAATCCATGCCGGAGCCCGCTTTTGATCTCCGGTAATAAAGTCGAGCGAAGCCCCCACACCCATGGCTACGGGCACATTCCATCCACGCACATGCATGCTGATAAACTTTTCCTGCTTGGGGGATCCCAGCGCGACAAACAGGATATCCGGACGAGCGGCTTCCAGTCGCTTGATGATATCGCGATGATCCATTTCAAATAAGGGGGCAAAAGGCGGTGAATACGTACCGGCCACCTTCAGGCGCGGGTGGCGCATCTTGAGGATTTTCATCGCTGCTTCGGCCACACCCGCTGCGCTCCCCATGCCGTACATTCTGAATCCTTCCTGCGCGGCGCGTTCCGCCAGCATGGGCGTCAGGTCGGAGCCGGTTACGCGTCCCTTGAGTTTCGGCCCGAAGAACGGCGCGAGCTTAACAATCGGGAATCCGTCGGCTAAAACGAGGTCGGCATCGATCAGTATGCGTTGGAGCTCGGGATCGTTCCACGCCCGGGTTACGAAATCGAGATTGGCCGTCGCGATGTTGGCCGGCCGGCCCGAGCGCACGCGCTCGACGACCCAATCAATGGCCTCGTCAAAGGTGACATTGTGAAACGGAACGCCGTAGATTACGAGCGGCACCGGGGTTAAACCATCCAATTGCATGATCGGGATGCTAATCGTGAACCAACCTCGTTTCAAGTACTTCCCAGATTAAACAGCCGGTAATCAAAGCCGTCTGAAACGGGATATATCCCCGCTATGCAAGGACGGAAGGTGTGCGAATCACTGCTTGAGGGGGGACAGGAAATAGAGTACTTTTCACCCTCTTTTGCAAACACAGGAAACATCATGAATTGGATTTTGAAGAAGATTATCGGCTCAAAGAACGAGCGTGACCTCAAGAAGCTGCGTCCCTTGGTTGATAAAATCAACGCATACGACGAGGAATACAAGGCGCTTTCCGACGAGCAGCTACAGGCGAAGACGGAGGAATTCAAGAGCCGCCTTAAGAACGGGGAATCGCTGGATGACATTGAGCTGGAATCCTTTGCAGTGGTTAAGAACGCCGCACGGCGCCTGTCCGGAACCGAGGTCGACGTCATCGGACACCCCATTGCCTGGGAGATGGTGCACTTCGATGTGCAGCTCATCGGCGGACTAGCCATCCACAAGGGCATGATTGCGGAGATGGCCACCGGTGAAGGCAAAACGCTCGTCGCCACCCTTCCGGTCTACCTCAACGCCCTTTCCGATAAAGGCGCCCATGTGGTCACCACCTCCGACTACCACGCCCAGCGCGACTCGGAATGGATGGGACACCTCTACCAATGGTTGGGCCTGAGCGTCGGCTGCCTCAAGAATATGATGCCACCTCCTGAGCGCCGCGAGATGTACTTGCGCGACATCACCTACGGCACTAATTCCGAATTCGGCTTCGACTACCTGCGCGACAACATGGCCCACAGCCCGGAAGATATGGTGCAGCAGAAGGGGCACAACTTTGCGATTGTCGACGAAATCGACTCGATCCTGATCGACGAAGCGCGTACGCCGCTCATCATTTCCGGCCCCACCGAAGACAATTCCGAGCTTTACGTAAGCATCGACAAGCTGATCCCGGAGCTCGAGGCGGCGCATTTCGAGATGGACGAGAAGGCGCGGTCGGTTTCGATGACCGACGAGGGCGCGGAGTATATGGAACAGCTGCTGCGCGCGGCCG
>CAXMPN010000103.1:0-6413 GCA_964195195.1 Pontiella sp.
ATGCTTCCGGATCGAACGGAACCAGATCGTCTTCTCCTTCTCCGAGACCCGTGAACAGGATCGGTACATTGAGTTCAGATCGAACCGAAAAGAGAAAGCCGGCCTTGGAGGAGCCGTCGAGCTTGGTCACGACGATGCCGGTCAGCGGAACGACGGCATTGAACTGCTTGGCCTGAATGATCGCGTTCTGACCGAGCGACGCGTCGAGCACCATCCAGACATCGTGGGGCGCGCCCTGCAAACGCTTGTTCATGGAGCGGCACATCTTGGGCAGTTCGTCCATCAATGGTGTGTTGGTATGCATACGGCCGGCGGTATCGACAAAAACCATATCGCAGTTTTTCTCCAAGGCGGAGTCGACGGCGTTGAAGGCCACGCCCGCCGCATCGTGCCCCATTTCGCCGCCGACAAAATCGCATCCGACCCGTTCACTCCACAGCTTGAGCTGGGAGGAGCCGGCGGCGCGGAAGGTGTCCGATCCGCAGAGCATCGGCTTAAGCCTTTCGCTTAGTGCCTTTTTGGCCAGCTTGGCCGCTGTGGTGGTCTTGCCGGAACCGTTGACCCCGAGCAGCATTACGACATAAGGATTTTTTCCGGCGGGCCAGGAAAAAGATTTCGCATCGCCGAGCGCATCCATCAGTACATCGCGCAACAGCTCCTTGCGCGAAATTTTTCGAGGGGCGGCTTCCAGTTGTTCGACGATTTCCATCGTCAAACGGGCCGGCACATCGGAACGAAGCAGAATTTCCTCCAGCTCCCCGGCATCGAGTTCACCCTCATCGCCGGGGCATGGCGCAAAGACCTTTTGTATGAGGTTTCGCGTCCTGGACAGTGCACCGAACCAACCCGCCATTAATCCTTCCCTCTCGGCTTCGAGGTGGTACGGGCCGGCCGGTCTATGTCCTTGCGGATGCGATCGAGTACGCCGTTGACGAAGCGGCCCGACTGGAAGCTGCTGAAATCCTTGGCGAAGTGGACGGCCTCGTTGATGGAAACAATGGGCGGCACATCCTCGCGGTAGAGCATTTCAAAAAGGGCGACGCGCATCACTGTACGGTCGACCGCGCCCATGCGGTCGGAGTTCCAGCGCTTGGCGTGTTCCGACAGCCGTTCGTCGAGCTCGTCCTTGTGCTGTACCACGCCTTTGATGATTTCTTCGGCATAGTTTTTTTCGCGCTCGGAAGGCTCTTTCTCCGCCCAGAAATCCTTCAGGGCGATATCGATCGGCTCGGGGTTAAAATCGAGCTGAAACAGAAACTGCATGATCCATTCGCGCGTTTCGCGCCGTCCGTTGACTTTTTTATTCTGCATAAAACCTCGTAGAAAATCTTCTTTACCACGGAAGGCACAGAAGGATCATTGAAGACAAACTGCCATTCTGTGTATTCAGTGGTTCAACATTAAATCTGTTTATAGACGCGGGCGGTTTCGATGGCTGCTTCGGCGGCATACCATCCGCGGGTGTTCTCGCCGCCGAGGCAGCGGGCTTCAGCCTGCGCCCAGTTGCGCACGCCGACGATTTCGTTGATTACGGGAACGCGGTGGCGGCAGGCAATATCCAGGATCGCCTGCCCGGTGGTGTCGATGATCATCTGCGCATGCTGCGTTTCGCCTTCCACCACCACGCCGAGTACAATGAGTGCATCGTAGCGCTTGCTGGCGGCCAGCTTGTCCGCCACGACCGGGATCTCGTAGGCACCGGGAACGCGGACCACATCAATGGTGTCCTGGGTGGCACCGTTCTTTTCCAGGCATTGAAAGGCGCTCATGGCCAGCACATTGGTCAGGTCGTCGTTAAAGCGGCTGACAACAATCGCAAACCTCATTCCGGAAGCGTCCAGGCTGCCTACGATCTGCCGAGCCCCTATGCCGTCGATTTTCGCGATTTCCTTAGAAATACCTTTTCCCATAGTACGCCTCCGCCTCTTTCACGTTTCAGGTTTAAAAGCCCGATTTCACGTTTCAAATAATATGCCCCATCTTGTCGCGCTTGGTCGTCAAGTAGGAAGCATTATGCTCCGACGGGGTCAGTACGAGCGGTATGCGCTCATTGATCGCGATGCCATACCGGTCCAGCCCCTCGATCTTGGCGGGGTTGTTCGTGAGCAGGTTGATCTTGTTCATGCCCAGGTCGTCCAGGATTTGCGCCCCCACACCGTAATCGCGCAAGTCGGCGACGAAACCGAGGTGCTCGTTCGCCTCCACCGTATCCATGCCTTTTTCCTGCAGTTCGTAGGCATGCAACTTCTTCGCCAGCCCGATCCCGCGCCCTTCCTGCCGCATGTAGACGATCGCGCCATAGCCATAGTGCTGGACGGCGTGCATGGCCGCGTGCAGCTGCGCGCCGCAATCGCAACGCAGGGAGTGAAAAACATCCCCCGTGAGGCACTCGCTATGTACGCGAACGAGCGGAATTTTCCCGGAGGAGGCATCGCCGCAAACCAGCGCCAGATGGTCATTGCTGTCCACCATCGAGCTGTAGAGCTTCAGCCTAAACGGGCCGGCATCGGTCGGCATGCTGATTTCACGTTCCTGGTGAATGAGCTTTTCGTGGGTATAGCGGTATTTGACGATTTCCGAGACCGCGGTCATTTTCAGGCCATGCGTATCCGCGAAAGCACGAAGCTCTGCGAGCCTCATCATATCGCCGTCCTCGCGCAGGATTTCGCAGATCACCCCGGCAGGTTTGAGGCCGCAGATGCGGGCCAGATCCACCGTACCCTCGGTATGTCCGGCGCGTTCCAGAACGCCCCCCGGCATCGCCTTGAGCGGAAACATATGGCCCGGTTTGATAAAATCGGCCGCCTCGCTGGAATTGGATACCAGCGCTTTCACGGTATGGGAACGATCGGCGGCGCTGATCCCGGTGGTCGTACCCTCGCGCACGTCGACCGAATCCATGAAAGCCGTATGGTATTTATCCGAGGAATGGGCCGGCACCATGTGCGAGAGACCCAGACGCCGCAACGGATCCTCCTCCATCGGAACGCATACCAGACCGCGGGCATGGGTGACCATGAAGTTGATGATCTCCGGCGTCACCTTCTCAGCGGCACAGATCAAATCACCCTCGTTTTCCCGCTGCTCGTCATCGGTCATCACAATGACCTCGCCGTTGCGGAAGGCTTCGATCACTTCATCGATCGGATCGAATAATTTTTCGCTCATAACTGCTCCTGCAAAATAAAAAAACCCTAAAGAACATACATCTTCAGGGCACTTTGCGAATACAGCAATGCGTAGACTCATCTTCTCTCATCCAGACTGTACGGTCGGTTGCAGAATTTCACTGCATCGTGTCGTTCCAGAGGTCTGGTCGGACTCGCGGACTTTTACCGCCGGTCGGGAATTTCACCCTGCCCTGAAGATGGACGCAATATGCTTCAACCTGTTTAGGCGCGCAAGTGAAATTGTGTACTATTCATACCCCATTATCTGGCGGTCGCATGACTTTTGGATCTTATAGGGATTGTTTTCACACCGCCGCTTTGGCAATCTCTCGGCGATTTTGTATCCACCTCTCAGGAAATACATGGCAAAAAAAACCTATTCATCCGAACTCTGTACGGAACTTGAGCGCATCGCGCACGACCCCCGTCTTGAAATCACCCACCGCCCCACCCGCTATGAAACCGGCACCGTGCTGCCCATCGACATCACGGGGGTCTATCCGGCCATCAGCGGCACAGCCGAGCTGACGATTGATAAGTTTCTCGGCGGTGGATTTGCCGGACAGGTCTACCGTTGCAAGCTCACGGGACTCGAGCTACCGGAAGGGTGCATGATCCCGGGGCTGGAAACCGGCCGCCTCTATGCGATCAAGATTGTCATTCCCCCCAGCGCATTTTCCCGCTGGTTCCGCAACACCACCTTCTGGCTGGCCTTTCAGGGGCCGTTCAGTTCGCAGGTCAACCATGGCGCCTGCCGCGCCGGTCTGCTTTGGCAAAAGCTCGTGCGCCGTGCCGGACTCGTTAAATTCGGGCGCGAAACCGCCGTCAAGGATGCCTACGCCTCGTTCTGGGATTCCACCCTCAATGCCTATGGCGAGATCACCGAATGGGTGGAAGGGCGCATGTGGAAGCTGGAGGCGGATGACCAGATTTCCAATCGTTTCGACTGGAAAAACGTGGAGCTCTCCGAAATCGACAGTCAGGAATTCGTCGAAAAGCGCCGCTTCATGGCGGACATGGTGGAACTGATGCACGAGATGGGGGCTCCCGAATTCGCCCGCCAGTACGAGTGGTCGACGATGAAGAGCCAGCCCAACTGCATGAAGCGCACGGATACCGATGACGGTGGCCTCTGCGCTATCGACTTCCGCGCAGGCCTCGCCCTATTACCGTGGCTCCCCATGAGCCCGGGCGACTTCAAACTGATCATCAACGGCCTCAAGCGCGGTGCGCTGGTCCAGTTTGACCGGTGCGATCTCTCGGAAATGGAAGCGTATGTCGCGGCGCATCCGGATGTGTTTGCCGACGTGAAGCCGATGATCGAGGAGCTTAAGATTCAGGATCGGGTCTATCGCCGCTCCCTGCTCGACATTACCCACCATGGCCTGCGCCCCACTTTTGACCGGGCGTTGCAGAAGGATGTGATCGCCGGTTTGGTGGAAGGCTATCGGGCCGATGACCTGATCGATGAGCCGTTCGCCGACAAGCTGCGTAAAGGCGGACTGCGCTTTGCCCTGTTCCACCTGCTTGGAGCCGTTCCGCTCCTAGGAAAAATGATCCGCCAGCGCTGGGGCAATACCGCCTTCCGCAAGCATGTCTTCCAGATACTCACGAATCGGGCCTACTTCAAGACAGCCATCCGGGCGCGAGCGGCACACGAGCTGATCGGTTGGCACCGCATCGGTCGCACCGACGAAGCGCGCACCCGCCAGCTGACCGCAACTCCCGGCTTGTTTTTCCTCGAACGTTTCACGATCGGACTGCTACCCATCGGTCTGCACCGCTTCTGCGCACGGCCCATCATTGCATGGAACGGCGTGGTCGCCTTCTTCAAGTTTATCCGCGATTTTGCGGTCGATGAGGCGTTCCGTGAAAAATGGTTTCTCGATCAGGTCGCCGAGGGGGAAAAGGATGGCATGCTTACCAAACAGGAGCATGACCACATCGTTTCCATCATCAAGGAGCCGTTCATTGTCAAATACCTTAAAAGTATGGCGGTGCACTTTTGTACCATTCCGGTGACTCAGATCGTCAGCGTGATTACCGGCGCATTTGTTTTTGCCTATGTACTGGGCAAAGGAGGCACCACGGGCGAGGCCTCGCTGGCCTTCGCAGGCACCGTCGCCCTTTTCCAGGTCACGCCCATTTCACCCGGTTCGCTCTGCCGGGGCTTTTACGTGGTCGGTCTCATGATCTACGAACGCAACTGGCGCGACTATCTCGTGGCCGCCCCGCTTTCCTTCGTGAAGTATATCGGCTACCTCGCCTTCCCGCTGCAGATGACCACCACCTATCCGCATCTCGCGCGCTTTCTGGTCAGCCGGCGCGCAACCTCGCTGGTCCACATCATTCCCGTGTTCGGAGAGCACGGCGCCCTGCTCGAGCACTGGGTGTTCGACCTTTTCTTCAACGTGCCCCAAATGATGGGACGTCATCTCAAAGAATTGCTGACTGCCTGGATGCTGCTGGGTATGGCCTTCATCCTGCCGGCTCTATTCTTCGCAACGTTCAAGGGATGGGTCGGCCTGATGATTGCGCTGATCGCCGTCTTCATCTGCCCGCGCATGATCTTCTATCCGATCCTGAGCCGCGGCACCGATAAGGCATAGAGTGCAACTTTTTTAAAAGGAGCTGGATATGGAAACCATCAAAGGAAAATGGGCATTGGTAACCGGCGCCAGCCGGGGTATCGGACGGACCGTGGCGCTGGGACTGGCACAAAAAGGATGCAACCTCGTTATCCATGCCCGCTCCGAGGACCATGCCGATGCGACGCTGCAGGAAGTCAGGAACCTGGGCGTCGAAGCCTTTTCTACAAGCGCAGATCTCGGCGATAGCCAACAGCTTGACGCGATGATCGAAGAGATCATCGAACGGATCGGCGGCGTGGATATCCTCTACAATAACGCAGCCATCATGAATCCGCAGAACAAAGTGCATGAGATTCCGGCGGCGGACTGGCAGGCGGTATTCAGCGTGAACGTCTTTGCCCCCGTCCGCCTTTGCGCCGCCTTTATTCCCATCATGAAGGAGCGCGGCTACGGACGCGTGGTCAACGTCTCCTCCGGCATTGATAAGACCCCTCAGCTTGCGCCGTATGCCGCATCCAAATGGGCCATCGACAAGTTGACCGATGACCTCGCAGCCGACCTCAAGGGGTCCAACGTACTGGTCAATGCCATCGATCCGGGCTGGATTAAAACCGACATGGGCGGGAAGAATGCGGATCACGAGATCGACAGC
>CAXMPN010000104.1:0-6409 GCA_964195195.1 Pontiella sp.
CCCGACCTGACCGTCGCCAGGGAACGCGGAATACCCCTGTTCCACCGCGCGGAGTTTCTGAAAGAACTCATCGGGGACGGAGAACTCATTGCGGTTGCCGGGACGGCGGGAAAAACCACTACCACCGGGTTGCTGGGATGGATTTTTGAGCGCCTGGGCATGGACCCTACCGTCTACAATGGTGCCGCGGTGCTGAACTGGAAATCGGATACGCACCTGGGCAATGTCAGAAAGGGCTCGGGCAATCTCTGGATCATAGAAGCCGACGAATCCGATCGGTCCTTTCTGAACTTCCACCCCAGACACTCTATCATCACCAATATCTCCAAGGATCATTACGACCTTGAAGAATTGAATTCCATGTTCGATCAATTCGAACACCAAACCGCCGGAATCACCTTGCGCGGGGAGACCGATCGGGCATCGGATCTGGATATCCGGACGCCCATGATCGGAAGGCATAATCTAGAGAACGCCCAATGTGCCGCCCTGCTATGTCGCGAACTGGATTTGGATATGGATCATGTAAGGCGTGCCATTCAGCAGTTCAAAGGGATCGAGCGGCGACTCGAAGTGGCCGGGCAAGTGAACGGCATCACGGTCATTGACGACTATGCCCATAATCCGGCAAAAATTTCCGCCGCATTGGCTGCCGTGTCCGATACCTGTTCGCACGTGCATGCCTTCTGGAGGCCCCATGGCTTTACTTCGCTCCATCAAACGATGGATGAACTGGCCGACGCATTCGCAACACACTGGACGGCGAAGGGCGGATCCATCTTGATCCTCCCGGTGTTCTATGCCGGCGGAAGGGTCGAGCGCAAAGCGACGTCGGAAGATCTGGTGGAACGATTGAATTCGGCTGGCGTCCCCGCCTCATATGTTCCAGACTATGGGATCTTGAAACAAGAGCTGGAAAGCCGCGCAACCAAAGGCGATGCCATCCTCGGAATGGGAGCCCGTGACCCCCAGCTGCCTCTTTTTGCAAAACAACTGGTGACCGAATGGAAGATATCCCGACCATAGAAAGCCCGCAGAATCCCCGGGTCAAAGATGCGGTTCGGCTGCGCAAGAACAAGGAGCGCAAGCAATCGGGACACACCCTGGTGGAGGGCTATCGTGAAATTCTCCGCGCAACGCAAGGCGGCTGGGTCTTCAAGGAACTGTATTTCTGTCCCGAGCTTTACCTCGACCTCGACGCCGGCGAGCTGGTTACAGAGATCCAGGCGGCCGGAACCCCTGTTTTCAAATGCTCGGAAACCGCCTACCGCAAGATGTCCTATCGCGATGCGCCGGACGGTCTCATGGCGCTCTCGCCGCTGGTCGGGAAAAAGCTCGATGAACTGGCGTTGCCGGAAAACCCGTTGCTGCTTATCGCCGAAGACCTGGAAAAACCGGGCAATCTCGGCACCATCCTGAGAACCGCCGATGCCGCCGGCGTCGATGCCGTCATTGCCTGCGATCACAAAACCGACCTCAATAACCCCAATGTCATCCGCGCCAGCATCGGCACGATTTTCTTCATGCCCGTTGCGGAAGCCACCACCGAGGAAACCATGGCATGGCTCGAAAAACGGGGCATTCAAATCATTGCCGCCGTGCCGGGCGCCTCACAGGAATATACGGAAATCGACATGCGTAACGGCACCGCCATCGTCGTCGGCTCGGAAGACGAAGGGCTTTCCGAACCCTGGAAAAGAAAGTCGACCGTCCAGGTGGGCATTCCCATGCATGGTATGAACGATTCGCTCAATGTCTCCACGGCGGCGGCGATCATGCTCTACGAGGCGGTTCGCCAGCGACGATCGGCGAATGAAAGCTGATATTAAACCTTCAACATAGGTCCTCAGCAGCCGATACTGATTTCAGGGTGTGAGAAGGCGAAATTATTCCAGACCGTGGAGGTTGGACTTCATTACCGACAGGTAGTCCCCGACGGATGGACGGTTTCCGCAGGGATCAAACACGATGCTTTGAATCCCCTTCTCCGCCAGTCTGGCTTTGGTCTCAACCATCGGCACCCCTTCCCACAGCATGATCCTGGCGGGGTGGGTTTCGAGTATAGCGTCCAGCTCACGCCACATCTGTGCATCCGAAGCTTCATCCGGTTCCCAATGAACACTTCTTAGATTCAGTTTATAGCGACGGGTCAGATATTGGTAGACCGGATGCGAACCGAGCAGCGGCTGTTTGCCAAGCGAGGCAAACACCTTTTCCAATTCCGCATCGAGCGAGAGCAGATCTTTTTCCAAGGCGAGGAAGCCGGACTCGAATTCGGCGGCATGCTCTTTCCAATGGCTTGAAAAAGCATCACGAATTACAGTTGCCTGCAGTATAGCCAGTTGTGGATCGAGCCATGTGGTGAAAGCCACTTCACCATGAACATGCGCGCCACCGGGGCCGTGGGCGTGGTTGCCAGCTTCATCAAGTGCGATGAAACGATCCTTGAATCCCGCAGAGGTATCGACCTGCGTTGACTGCGGCAGCGACACTTTCGGCACCCACTTTGCATACAATGCTCCATTGAGCAATATGAGATCGGCATTCTGGTATTCAACAATTTCTTCGGGTGAAGGATTCCAGAAGGCCGGATCACCCTCCATTTCAGGAAAATGAACATCCACTAAATCCCCGGCAATACGTTCCGCAAAGTAGGCCAACGGATAGTTAACCGTGTAGACCACAGGTATTCCGCTCTCCTCGATCTGCCCGGCCTGTTTAGAGCACCCCGTAAGAATAAATCCCGTTGCAAGTAAGGTAATCCATTTCATCCGTGTTATTCCTGCTTTATCTGTGGTTACAAAATGAATAATCGTATCAGTTGCGCACCAAACTGACTGGCCGTCAGGGTTAACAAACCAGCGCAGGCAAACCCAATCAGCAGCACTGCCGCAATTTCAGTACTGAGCAATCCGAGCACCCGCGCCTTCGATCCACCGATTCGGTGCATGGCCTCAATTTCCCGCTTGCGCAGGCGCAGCGAAAGCATGAACACCAGCACCGACGTCATCAGTGTTGAAAAACCAATAACCACCACAGCGGCCACCACATAGTTCTGTACCGTCAGAACCGTTCCGAGCAGCTCGTCCATCACGGTCGATGGCTTTACGATCTGTACGAGTTCGTCGTCGCCGAGATATTTGCCCTGAAGGAGCGTTCCCGACTTTTCATCGTGCGGCGCAGCAATGATGGCGGTAATGGGAAATCCGGCTGTGTCGCCATGGAAATGAAACGAGTCCATGTTGTCGGGTGTGATTTCGTTGTATAGAATCACCGAGGCATTCGCGATGACCGTATTTCCTTCACGCTTCAGTACGCCCGCCGCTGCTTCGGGCTTGGACATATCCTGATGACCATGCGCTAGTCCTTCGATGATCCAGGTGGTCTTGAGATCGACCAGAACAATACGATCATCCGGTGTGCCGGTCGGGGAAAGGATGCCGACCACCTTCATTTTCAACGGATAGACGCCGGCAATATCGAATACGCTTTCGGGCGAAGACACAATATGCTGACCGGGCTCCAGTTTTAGGTTAGTTGCCACATCGGTGCCGAGTACGCACTCGCCGAGTACGGCCATTTTCCGGCCCTTTGAAACTTCCAAACCCCGAAAATCGAAATAATCGAGCGTGGTTCCAACGATTGGAAACGTTCGTGCGTTGAAACGGATGTAGAGCGGGATGGCTGTCGCCAGCCCCGAATCGGCAACACGCTGCGCCTCTGCAAACGTCATTTTGGGCGGCATGTCGGATTCGAAGTAGAGCGAGTTGAGCGCCAGCTCCAACGGGCTCCCCTTGGCGCCAATAATCAAGGGGGTGCCTTCCGCTCTCGAAGTCAACGATTCGGCACTTTGGCCCACCAGGATTTTCAGCCCTGCCGGAAGGAACACGATCAGCGTGATCGACAGGATCAGAATGATGGTCTTGATCCGGTTATAGGCCAGATAGCGCCACGCCATGTAGAGAATATCACGCATGGCTGACCGCCTTCCGGAAGTCGGCAAAATCAACGACCTGATCAAAACGATCCAGCAGGTGCCGTTCATGGGTGACGCTCACCAGTGTGGATCCATTGGATTGTACATAATCAAACACCATATCGAGCACTCGATCCGTGTTTTCAGGATCAAGGTTCCCGGTCGGTTCATCGGCTAGGATCAACGCAGGATCCGGCAGGAGCGCGCGGCAGATCGCTACCCGCTGTCGTTCGCCCTGCGAGAGGCGATGCACATAACGCCCGAGCTTGTCGGCGATGCCAACCCGCTCGGCCAGCTCACCGGCCCGTTTCCGAACCTCGGCAATCAGTTGCAACGCACCGCTGATCCGATATGGCAACAGGATATTGTCGAGAACGTTCAGGTATTCGAGCAACTCAAACTCCTGAAAGATGAAGCCGATATTCTGGATCCGGAAGTCACGCCTTGCGGCATCATCGAGCAACGAAACCTCGATGCCATTGGTGGTGATTTTTCCATCATCAGGAACTGCAACGCCGGAGATCAGATTCAGCAACGTGGTCTTGCCCGTTCCGCTCGGGCCGATAACCGCCACGGACGAATTGCTTTCTACCGAAAGCGATTCGATGTCGAGATGGAAACCGCCCTCGGGATAGCTGAACTTGAGATTGCTGATCTGAATCATTATTTAATTCGCTGTTCTTCCAGTATTTCAAGGTCGGTAATTTTCCATTGGCCTTCAACGGGCTGAATATTCAGTTCTGCATTATACCGGTTAACGCGCTGATGAATGTGCCCCCAATGGCCAACGGATCCCAAAACATCCCAGGTACAGTTTGCGCGGAATCCATTTTCCATCGGTTCAAATTCAGCCTGTTCCAGCACTACTGCTTTAACCTTCACACTGGCCCCGCCCTGGCTCGCCAACTCAAGCGACCGTTTAGTTTGGAGATAAACATCGGTCAGTAAATCACCGACCAGGCTTTGATCGAGCGCATCATAAATGGTGCTTTCATCGCGGAAATCAAATGAGGAGTACACATTTTCAAGCAAGCCCGAAACGAGTTCTGTTGAGGCTTCGTCTGTCAGTTCAGGAGAAGCCGGGACGGATACAGGGAACCCCAGAAACGGATAAATAAAAACGGCACACGCCAGAACAACGCCCCCGCCCAAGCCTGCGGCACGCTTTCCCTTTTCGCGGAGCATCGTCCGAACCAGCGGAATAAAAAGAATCAGGCAGAGAATGGTGCCCAGTGGCACTTTAATCTGCTTTGTGGTCTGCGGAGGAGCAAGCGCTTTGATGGATGGAATGGTCGGATGTTTAAGAAAGTTTTTCCAGACGAGTACGTTGTCGTCCGGACTGAGCTTGTAAGGCAATGGCCCCGCTTCGTCGGTAGCGGCGGCACGAACCACCTGCATCTTGGGAGAAAACAGATTCCAAGTTACAGAAGACTCCTGTGAAAGCGTTTCTGTCGGCGCAGAAAAAATGACGCCTAATGTCGCCGAGATCGCATCCAGCTCCTCCGGGGGATCGATGACCATGCTGCTTTTCAGCGTGCGTTTGAGGAAATTAACCCGTTGCACATTCGCAGCGACTTGTTCTCCGTCGATCGTCAGGTTCAGTTCAGCCATCAGAAAATCCGCAACCTTCTGTTTCAGCTCCGGTTGCATGTCCACCGGAATGGTTTCCAGTCCCTGTATGCCCAGATCATGCCACTGCTGAATATCCTTCGGGCGCACAATGACTTCCACTCGGGTTTCAAACGGTTCAGCATAAAGAAAAACACTGATGGGCTCATTGTACTGCCGCCATAAGTTTTTGTTCTGAAAACGCGAATACCAGGGATCCTCCCAGTCGAGTTGAAGGGTCTCTTTTCGGCTGAGATAGCGGAAGTCCATCACGGGAAGCCCCCGGTGATAAACCATCATACCGATTGAGGCGGACGTGTACCCCTGCTCATTTTTGGGCGGCTGTATGGAAAGCGATTCAGGATTTTCAACCAATGGAAAAATAAACTCAGCAAAAAGAATATCTTCCCCTTCCCCCTGATTCGGAAGCGGTTCGCCGGTAATTTCATCCCGTATGATTCGTTTGCGCGGCTCCATCTGTCGTATTAAGCCCGGCAACGTCTTTCCATCGGCCTCAATCACAAAATCTTCTTTAAAGAACCGGTCGATGCGCTGATCTGCAGGAATGGGTTCATTCCCCATTTTTTCATAGATGGCATCCGGAAGGATGTTCTTGAACCCCGGAATATCGGCCATGCCGATTTCAAGTTCCACGCGGACCATCTCTTTTTCAATATAGATTTCCGCAATGGTTGATGCCGTCATGGCGCGCGTCATCACCATGGCATCACCGAAAGCAATAAGAGGCAGCAGAAGCGCTAAGCAGAGAATAGATCGGATCATAGTAGGTTACTTTTGGGTACAGGTGAGGATCTTATGGCAAAG
>CAXMPN010000105.1:0-6408 GCA_964195195.1 Pontiella sp.
CAGGTCCACTGGAAGGCCTGGTTGAACGAGCCATACACGAACCGGGCTTCAATATGGCCACAAATCCGATCGGCGAGCATCTGGAAACGCTTGGCGTCTCGCTGGAACGCTTTAAGGACTGGAAGAATCGGAAGTCGATCACCGACCTCGGCGCAATGTTTGACGCCACTGAAGAGAAGAACACGGACGAGATATTACCGATTCTGGACGGCGTCTCGTGGTAAAAAACCCGCCTTAGCAGGTGGGCTTTTGCAGGGTAGGGCGGGCAGTCCCTTGCCCGCCGCGGCGCTCTAGGGACAGAGCGCCCTGCCAGGAACATCGGCGCGCTCCGTGATCACGCCACCACTTAGAAGTCGACGATGTTGGAAATGTAGGCTTCCAGCTCGGCGATCGGCAGGCGGATCTGCTCCATCGTGTCACGGTCGCGGATCGTGACCGTGTCGTCCTTTTCGATGGTGTCGAAGTCGACGGTCACGCACAGCGGAGTGCCGATTTCATCCTGGCGGCGGTAGCGGCGGCCCACGGCACCGGTCTGGTCGTAGAAGACCTTCCAGCGCTTGGAAAGCTGCTCGTAGACCGCGCGGGCCTTTTCTACTAGCGGTTCCTTGTTCTTGACGAGTGGCAGTACGGCTACCTTGTAGGGCGCGATGACCGGAGAGAAACGCAGCACCGTGCGGGCCTCGTAGCCGTCGGGCGCGCGTTGTACGCCGACCTCGGCGGTGAGGACTTCGCCGCCGCCTTTCGGAATCCATTCTTCGCGGTAGGCTTCGCACAGCAGTGCCAAGGCGATGCGGTCGACACCGGCGGACGGTTCAATCACATGAGGAAGGAATGTTTCGTTCGTATCCGGATCGTGATATTCGAGCTTTTTGCCGGCCGCATTCTGGTGCTGGGTCAGGTCGAAGTTGCCCCGTGCGGCAATGCCTTCGAGCTCCTGCGTGCCAAAGGGGAAATCATACAGGATGTCGGTGCAGGCGGATGCATAGTGAGCGAGGGCGTCGCCTTCGTGGATGTCGCGGTGCATGCGTCCTTCAGGCAGGCCGACCTTTTCGTACCACTTGAGGCGTTCGGTTACCCAGTATTCATGCTGGTCGGCATCCGTGCCGGGTTTGATGAAAAATTCGAGTTCCATCTGTTCGAACTCACGCGAACGGAAGGTGTAGTTTCGCGGGTTGATCTCGTTGCGGAATGCCTTGCCGATCTGTGCGATACCGAAGGGGACCTTGTTGCGGACCGTGGAGCAGACATTGCCGAACTGGGCAAAAATGCCCTGCGCAGTTTCCGGGCGGAGGTATGCCACACTAGAGCTTTCCTCAACGGGACCCACATACGTTTTGAACATCAGGTTGAAGGCGCGCGGCTCCGTCAGGGTGCCCGGTTCGTTGGTGTCGGGGCCAACGAGCTTGCCATAGGCTTCGAGCGGAATATCCAGCAGGGCGACGGAGTCATAGTCGGCGGCATCGCCCTTGGCGATCTTCTTCACCTTCTTTTCGGCCGGGGCGGCGGCACCTTCGTGGAAAGCAAACATGAGCGCGTCCGCCTCGGTCTTGTGCTTGAGCACGAAGATCTGGTCGGCACGGTAGCGGCCTTTGGTTTCCCGACAGTCGAGCATTGGATCTTTGAAGTTTCCAACATGGCCTGAAGCTTCCCAAACCTTAGGGTGCATGATGATCGAGCTGTCGAGCCCCACGATATCCTCGCGCAGCTGCGTCATCGATTTCCACCAGCAGGCCTTGATGTTGCGCTTGAGTTCAACGCCCAGCGGACCGTAGTCCCAGAAGCCATTGATGCCGCCGTAGATTTCCGACGTCTGGAAAATAAAACCACGCCGCTTGCAGAGGCTGACAAGGGCGTCCATTGTTACGTGGTAGTCGTTTGCTTTCATAAGACGGGCGAGAATGCCCAAGCCCATCAAACCGGTCAAGGATGAAGGGGGGAAATGATTGGCGATTGAACAGGTTTTAACCTATGCAATCCCGCCTCTCATTGGATAGTTTATCTGCCTATGAGAAAGAAGGAATCCCGCAGAAGAGTCCCGGTATCGGTCGTTGCGATGGCCGCGATTGCTCTTTTGTTTGTTTTAGAGGGGCTGGTAATCGGCGGCGCCTTCGGAGTCAAGGCGGCGACGGTGGCCCGGATTGCACCCTGGGCCTATGAACCTTTTCTCAGGCTCGTGGGGGAGCATCCGGAGTCGGCAGCACTGAAGGAGTCGATCGGTGATCAGAAAGAAGATGAGGCGAGATCTCCGTCGGGTATGGCATCGGTGGCGGGTTTTAATGCAGATGAACTGGTCATTGATTTGGACACACTAATAGAAGCGGACGGGGACGTGGGTGCTGAAGTCATTTTACCTATGGGCACTCAATCAAACTCGGTCCCGACCGGATCCTCGCGTACAAATCCTATACCGGACCGTTCCGGGGATGTGGTGCCGGTTGGCTGATCAAACCGTCCAGTAGGCAAGGAATTCAATATTGCCGGCAGGTCCCTTGATGGGCGATTCGCAGATTCCAAGCCATTGAAAACCAAGTTCTTCCGTTCCAAAATGCTTTACCTTGTTGACCACTTCCTCGTGTACCGCCGGGTCGCGAACCACGCCGCCTTTCCCTACCTGCTCCTTACCGGCCTCGAACTGGGGCTTGATAAGCGAAACAATATGCCCGCCCGGTTTTATCAGCATCTTCAGTGGCGGTAGGATATGAGTCAGCGATATAAACGAGGTGTCGATGCTGCAGAAATCGGCCTTTTCAGGAATATCCACTTCGGTGAGATAGCGAGCATTCGTGTTTTCCATCACCACCACACGCGAGTCTTCACGTAGCCTGTAATGTAGCTGGTTGGTGCCGCAGTCCACCGCATACACCTTGACTGCGCCTTGCTGGAGCATGAAGTCGGTAAAGCCGCCGGTGGACGATCCGATATCAAGGCATATGGCACCCGCCAGATCAAAGTGGAACTGTTTCCATGCCCCCTCGATCTTCAGGCCGCCGCGACTGACATACTTTTCCTTCTCCTTCACGAACAGATCGGCGTCGTCGGGATACTGGTGTCCCGGCTTGCCGGCGGGCTGCTCGTTTACACGAACCATCCCCGCGTGGATTAGGCGTTGCGCCTGCTCCCGGCTTTCGGCCAGTCCGTTTTGAACCAACAGTTGATCTAGACGTTGCTTCGGCATTGGGGCTTCCTAGCAAAGAAAAAGGCTGAAACCCATGTTTCAGCCCTTGGAAAATGGAGCGGGTGAACAGATTCGAACTGTCGTAACCAGCTTGGAAGGCTGGGGTTCTACCATTGAACTACACCCGCATCAGGTATAAATGAGCGCATAAGGTAGCTGGCGACTCTGGTTCCGTCAAGGGTTGTCACGCAACTTTTTAAACGCCGTCTTAGTGCGGCAACTCCACAATGCGGATGGGGTCGGGGGTATGCGGTGCGCGCCTACAGTCCCTGCCTGATTTTCTGCTGCGCCGTGGATGCCTTGATTTCGAGTGCGCCTTTGCTGTCCGAGTAGCTCGCAACCAGAATGCCGTCCTTGGTTTCCCACTGGATCGGATCGACGTATTGCCAGCGTATTTTTTGCGCGTGTTCATCCTGCACGTCGTGGATAAAGCTCTTTGTATCGGTCAGTTGCGTCCAAACTTTGTCGCGTCCATTGATTTCCACCAGGTACTGCGCCGTCTCAAAATCAATGCGCGCGACTTCACCGGGGCCGTAGTAAATCAGATCTGCGCTACCGCTAGTGAAGTGAATTTTAATCTCGAGGTCATTTTTTCTGTAAATAGCAACGCCGGTGTTTTTTTCATCGAGCGCGACCTTGCGGGGAGTGCCATAGCGAATAGCGCACGACTCTGTGCTTTCTCCCATACGTGCATATGCGGTTGAAAGAGCGAGGGCGATTCCTGCCGCTACTGTAAGTCCCGTTTTCATCTACTGGTTCCTCCCGGTATCGTTGAGTGGTTGTCGCGCCATATCTTGACACAAGACGTGCACGGTTGATGCATCGCTTTGTCGGGTTGCACATCCGGACACGTTCTATTTCGAATGAAGGAGATTCCACACCCAAAATCGAACGCGCTTTAGGATCGGAGGTTTGTTGTCTGCCTCTCTGATGTGCGGACGGGGCCGGCCCGGTTTACTCTTCCGGGTCGATTCTTCACGCATATAGTCTCGGTCAGCGATTCCCATTTGGATTTGCTTGCCCTTCCTTGAATAATCCGGAAACACTATGCACCCCATGGGTAGAAAAAAGAAGACAACATTGCGCGTTATCCCCGAAAACTGGCTGGATCCATATGATTTCAAGGACACGTTCCCCCATTCGGATCGTCCGCTGGAAGTGGATATCGGCTCGGGAAAGGGACGGTTTCTGGCGGCCCGGTCAGGGAAGTTTCGGGAAGTTAATTTTTTGGGCATCGAGCGGCAACTGATCCGCATCAACAGCAGTGGTCGGCGGTGTGAACGTGTCGATCGCGACAATGTGCGCCTTTTCCGTATGGAAGGTTACTACGCCATCCGTCATATGATGCCGGAATGCTATGTGGCCAACTACTATTTCTTTTTCCCCGATCCATGGCCCAAGGCAAGACACGAGGAGCACCGGCTGTTCAATCCGCTTTTCATGGACGCTCTACACCGAACGCTTGAGGTGGGCGGATGCCTCCATGTCGCGTCTGACCATCTTCCTTATTTCGACGACATCCATGCACTGCTATCCAATGATCTGCGGTTTGCTGAGACAAAGGCCTTTGAGCCCGATGACGAAGAGCGTACCGATTTTGAGCTCATATTTTCCCATAAGCGCATAGGGCGATGTTCCTTCCGGAAGAGGTAGTGATGGCACAGAAGAGACCAGTGGTCGAAACTCATAGCTACGGGCTTTACGACGGATGGAATCGCGAGAGCAAGGAGCTTCCGAAGCTAGTCGCTATTACGGACGAAATTGCAACCAAGCTGAATGTCGAATTCGGTTACATCCTGCGAATCCGGAATGCACGCAACTGCAAGATCACCTTCCGGATTGAGCATCCGCCCTTCAATGACTCATCGGGAAAGGCGGCGCCGCCGTTTGAAGGCGAGTTGTATGTGAAAACCAACGACTATCGCTTTTTCCTGGGCGACACGGTCTGGAGTCCCGTTGAGGACAAGCGCGGGGCGTGGCGGTTGATTACCTGGCTGGACGATGAAAAAGTGGCCGATAAGACGTTGCTGCTCGTTTAAAACCGCTTGCCCTTCAGCTCGGCACCTTCCGCCGGGGTGCGGTCTGCTCGGTTAAGCTTGGTGCCATCGATAGCGTTCAAGCATGGGGGTACAACCGTAACGGACCCGCCAGCAAATGGCTGTCTATGGCGATGTTCGCAGTGGTTCAAATTTACCGGATGGGCTTGTCGAAATGCTTGGGAAAGATATAATGATTCGGTCTGGTAAGAATATTTTATAAATAGCTAGGAGGTCATGATGGGTGATGTATCTAATTTACTGGATTCCAAGGGATATGAGGTGTTAACGGTGAAGCCGGATAAACCCGTTCGCGAAGCGCTTGAGAATATGGCCAAGATTTCCGCGGGAACCTCGGTGGTCATGGATGGGGGTAAAGTGGTGGGAATGTTTTCCGAACGGGATGTCATCCGCAAGGTGGTACTGCAAGGGAAGGATATCGGCCGTGTTTCGGTGCGGGACATCATGTCCACCGATCTCACGACGGTAGCGCTGGATAGTCCCCTGGATGATTGCATGAAGATTATGCCCGACAAGCGCGTTCGGCATCTGCCTGTCCTGCGCGATAAACAACTCTGCGGCATCGTTTCCATCGGCGATGTGGTCAAGTACCTGATTGTGGAAAAGGACTTCAAGATCAGGAATCTGGAAAGCTATATCAGTAGCGTCAAGTAACGGAATACTGTGTGCGTGACCAAGCTCCTTGGATGGGAGCTTTTTTCTTACATGACCACATCTTCGAGCGTCAGGCGATTAACATGCTCCAGCGAGTCGGTCACCGCGTCGGCCTCCATCAGATATTCCCGGTCATAGCTGTTGGTAACGGCGAGCACCTTTAGACCTGCTCCCTTGGCGGAGAAGATGCCGGCGGGGGTGTCTTCGATAGCCAGCGCGGTTGATGCGTCCTTAATCTTCAGTTTTTTGAGGGCGAGCCGATAGGGTGCCGGATCGGGTTTACTTTTGTCCGTGTCTTCTGCCGTCACCATGACAGAAAAGGCGTCGCCAATGCCCAGTTTTTCAAGGACCGGTACAATATCACTTCTAAGGGCTCCGCTACACAATGCGAGCGGCAGCCGAACCGGTATGCTTTTAAGTAGTTCCACGGCGCCGGGCAGCGGAACCGCTTCGCCATCGTTGATATATTCCTGAAGGATGCCGGCCTTCTGGACGATGAGCGCCTTCAGGTCGCCTGAAGAG
>CAXMPN010000106.1:0-6398 GCA_964195195.1 Pontiella sp.
CTTCTATGATCGGGACGAGCTGTTGCTTGTCGCCGGAAAAACTGTTGGCCACAAAGGTCGCACCAAGCTGGAGGGCGATGGCGCAGAGGTCGATCGGCTCAAGCGCATTGGGCTCGCCCTTCTTGCTGACGGATCCGACATCGGTGGTGGCGGAATCCTGTCCCTTGGTGAGGCCGTAGACGCCGTTATTTTCGCAGATGTAGACCATGTTCACATTGCGGCGCACGGCGTGGACAAACTGGCCCATGCCGATCGATGCAGTGTCGCCGTCGCCGGAGACGCCGATGTAGAGCAGGTTGCGGTTGGCCATGTTGGCTCCGGTGGCCACGGCGGGCATGCGACCGTGGACGGAATTGAAGCCGTGCGAGTTGCCGAGGAAATAAGTGGGCGTCTTGGACGAGCAGCCGATGCCCGACAGCTTGGCCACACGATGCGGCTCGATGGACATCTGGAAGCAGGCCTCGATGATCGCCGCGCTGATGGAGTCGTGCCCGCATCCGGCGCAGAGCGTGGAAACGGCGCCTTCATAATCCTTGGTGGTGTATCCCAGTTTATTGGTGGGCAGGTTGGGATGGCGGAAGCCGGGGACCGTGTAGCTCATTAGGAAGTTCCTCCGATAAACGAACGATGCCGACGGTGGGTGGGGGTCGTGGAGATCTGCATGATCCAGTCGCGGATCACATGACGGATGAAGCGTGCCGTGATCGGGCTGCCGTCATAGTGCAGCACCGGGATGAGACGTTCGGGGTCGAAATCAAATTCGTTGATGAGCAGGTTGCGCATCTGGGCATCGCGGTTTTGCTCGATGATGAAAACAAAATCGTGCTCGTCGATGAAGTCCTCGACCTCCCTGGAGAACGGGAAGGCCTTGATGCCCATGCTGTCGAGCGATAGCCCGTGCAGGCTATTGAGGCGGAGCAAGGCCTCGAGGGTGGATGCCTCGGAGGTGCCGTAGTAGACGGCTCCGACGGTGCAGGGCTTTTCAGTCTTCCGGAGAATGGGTTTCGGTACGTGCTTGCTGGCTGTATCCCACTTGCGCATGAGGCGGTCCATGTTGACCACGTATTTTTCGCCGATTTCCGTGTAGACGGCGTATTCATCTTTCGAGGTGCCGCGGGTGAAGAAGGCGCCCCTGGTGGGGTGGGTGCCGGGATAGGTGCGGTAGGCCACGCCGTCGCCGTCGACATCCAGATAGCGACCAAAGGGTTCCTGCATGTTTTCGAGATCTTCCCGGGTGTATACCTTGCCACGGTCGTAGGTGCGCGCATCATCCCAATCAAGCGGATCGGACATGATGTCGTTCATGCCGAGATCGAGGTCGGACATGACGATGACCGGCGTCTGGAAGCGCTCGGCCAGATCGAAGGCGATGGCCGTCAGTTCAAAGCATTCTTTCGGGTTGGACGGATAGAGGCAGATATGCCGGGTGTCGCCGTGCGAGGCATAGGCGGCGCTGAGAATATCCGATTGTTGCGTGCGTGTCGGCATACCGGTCGAAGGGCCTGCGCGCTGGACGTTGATCAGCACCGTCGGGATTTCGGCAAAGTAGGCCAGGCCGAGAAATTCGTTCATGAGCGAAAGGCCGGGGCCGCTCGTGGCCGTGAAGGACCGTGCGCCGTTCCAGGCGGCTCCGATGACCATGCCGATGGCGGCCAGCTCGTCTTCGGCCTGAATGATGGCAAAGTTTTTCTGGCCGGTTTCGGGATCCATACGGAACTTGCGGCAGTAGCGTGCAAAGTTGTCGATAACCGACGTGGAAGGCGTAATGGGATACCAGGCCGAGACGGTCGCTCCGCCATACACCGCGCCCAGTCCGCAGGCTTCGTTGCCGTCCATCAGAATCTTGTTTCCGACTTTGTCGCGCCGTGTGATCCGGAAGGAAAACGGGCACGGAAAGTTTTCCTTCGTAATGTTGTATCCTGTTTCGACCGCCTGGATATTGGGTTCGATCAGTTTCTGTTTGCCCTTGAACTGTTCATGGATGAGTTGCTTGAGCACGTCCAGTTCCATGCCGAACAGGGCGGCCAGCGCGCCGACATACATGACGTTGCGGAAGAGTTGGCGCTTCCGGGGGTCTTCGTACATTTCGCGGCATTTTTCCGTCAAGGGCAGGCCGACGAAATCGATATCGTTGCGCAGCCAGTTCGGATCCAGCGGCTTGGTGGCATCGTAAATAAAATAGCCGCCCTTTTCCACCTCCGCAATGTCACGCTGCATGCTCTGCGGATTCATGCCGATCATCACGTCGATGCCGCCGCGGCGTCCGAGGAATCCCTTTTCATTGACCCGGACTTCGTACCAGGTGGGTAATCCCTGAATGTTGGACGGGAAGATATTCTTAGGGCTGATGGGTACGCCCATACGAAAAACGGCCTTGCTGAAGAGCTTGTTGGCACTGGCCGAGCCCGTTCCGTTCACATTGGCAAATTTAATGACAAACTCGTTGGTGATAATATCGCGTTTCATGGAGGCTCAGCTTTTTAGAGGTTGATCCTTGAAGGCGTAACCCGCCTTGGAGGTGATATACATGAACTTCTGCATGTCCCATGCGGCGGTGGGGCAACGCTCGGCACACAGCCCGCAATGCAGGCAGACATCCTCGTCCTTCACCAGCACCCGTTCGGTGGGCAATGGCAGTGAAACATAGATGTCCTGCGAGAGATTGTAGGCCGGAACCATGAGGTTGCGGCGCAGATCGGCCTCCTCCCGGTTTTCCGTAAAGGTCAGGCAGTCCACCGGGCAGATATCGACGCAGGCGTCGCACTCAATGCACTGGTCTGCGGTAAAAACGGTTTGGACATCGCAGTTCAGACAGCGTTGCGCCTCTTCGAAGGCGACCTTGGCGTCGAAGCCGAGTTCGACTTCCAGCTTGTGGTTGTGAATCGCCTGGTCCATTTCGACGTGGGGAACGAGATGGCGTGCGTCCTCGGTGACCATGCTGGCATAGCTCCAGTCGTGAATACCCATCTTTTGACTGATCAGGGTGGTGCCGGGAGCGGGGCGTTGGCTGAGGTCCTCTCCCTTGAGGAACATATCGATCGAAAGAGCGGCCTGATGGCCCTGGGCGACGGCCGTAATGATGTTCTTCGGGCCGAAGGCCGCGTCGCCGCCAAAGAAGACCTTCGGGTGGGTGGACTGGAAGGTGGCTGGATCGACCTCCGCCAATCCCATCTTGTTGAACTCAATGCCGATATCGCGCTCGATCCACGGGAACGCATTGGACTGGCCGATGGCCAGCAGGACCATGCTGCACGGTACGGTTTCCTGACGCCCCATCGGCGTAAAGACTTCGGTGCCGTCGTCTGCGACGGAGTATTCAATGACATCGAATTTCATGGCCTTGAGCTGGCCGTCTTCCACCACATATTCCATTGGATTGAGGTTTTCCAGGATCGGGATGCCTTCGGCCTGGGTATCCTCGATTTCCCAAGGGGAGGCGACCATGGCATCGATGGGGGTGCGGAGCGCCACCTTCACATTTTCCGCGCCCAGCCGGAGGGCGGTACGGCAGCAGTCCATGGCCGTGTTGCCGCCGCCGATCACAATCACGTCCTTCGGGGCTTCCGTAATGTGCTCGAAGGCCACCTGCGCGAGCCACTCGATGCCGATGAATACGGTGTTTGGCTCCTGATCCTCGTAGCCGGGGAGTTTCATGTTGCGGCCTGCCGGTGCGCCGGAACCAACCAATACCGCGTCGTAGCCCTTTTCCAACAGTGCCTTCATGCTTTCCACGCGGGTGTTGAAGAACGTATTGACGCCCATGTCGAGGATGTAGCCGGTTTCTTCGTCGATCACCTCGACCGGGAGGCGGAAGGAAGGGATCTGCTGGCGCATGAATCCGCCAGCCTTGGCTTCCTTTTCGTAGAGGTCGACTTCGTAGCCCAGCGGCATGAGGTCGCGCGCCACCGTGAGCGCGGAGGGACCCGCCCCCACCAAAGCGACTTTAAAGCCGTTTTTCGTTTCGGGAATCCGGGGCAACCGTGCGTGTATATCGTCCTTCATGTCGGCGCAAACGCGCTTGAGGCGGCAGATAGCTACGGGTTTGTCTTCCACGCGGCCTCTCCGGCAGGCCGGTTCGCAGGGGCGGTCGCAGGTTCGCCCAAGAATTCCGGGAAATACGTTGGATTCCCAATTGACCATGTAGGCATCGGTATAGCGGCCGGCGGCGATCAGGCGGATATATTCGGGGACGGGGGTATGCGAGGGACAGGCATATTGGCAATCGACAACCTTATGGAAATATTCGGGGTTATTTGTGTCTGTCGGCTTCACACGAAATCTCCGTTGTCCAGTTTGTTTCGACCGCTTTTTTTAGAGGTCATTTCTTAATATTGGGCAAGTTAAAACACACGGGTGGGCGCTTTTCAGCATTAAAATACTTAAATCGTACAATGTTCATCACCGTTCGCTCCAAATGCGTCGGCGGCATACAGGATTGGGCGTGTTGGGATCGGGCGGGAGGGGACGGCCGGGGGATTCTCTTCGGTTCGGTATGAAGCAGGCCGGGTGGCGGCGTGTGGAGGGATTGCCCTTGAGCCGGGCTGGCTGGCTGTGCCGTTCGGATGCGGCCGTTATAGCTCTAATAAAACGAATAAAAAGATGGAATAGGGGTTGACGGGTGGTGGAGAGAAGTGACATAAAATCCCATGAATAGGAGCAGAGTGGAGTGAATATGATGACTACGGTACCCAATATGCCCGCTTTATTTGTCGGATCGTTTACGCATTCCCTTGATGCCAAGCGGCGTATGATTTTCCCGTCGAGCTGGCGGAATCTTGCGGGGGAATCGAATCAGATGTATGCGTTTCCTCATCCTGAAGAAAAGTGTCTGTACCTCTATTCTGCCGCGGAAATGATGCGGCGACTCGGCGGTCTGCGTTCGGAGGGTTCGCTCGACCAGGGCGACCAGCGGGCGATCCGTTCCATTACGGCCGGTGCGGAAATGCTGGTGTGGGATGCGCAGGGGCGAATCCGTGTCGGGGAAAACCTGTTGGCCCACGTGGAAGTGAAGAGCCAGGTCGTCCTGGTCGGGGCGCTCACGCGTATTGAGCTTTGGAGTGCCGAGAATTTTGATTTGGCGCTGCCGCAGGATTCATCGACGGCGGATGATGTATTTTTCGGCGGCTATTAATTGTTTGGAAAAAGATAAAAGGGGGTCGGTATGAGCATGTTGGATGTAGCCAGGTTCTTGAGCTATTCGAAATCGGTCGATCTTGTGCCCCAGGGGGATCGCTTCTTTAATTTATCGATGGTGGATTCGGGCCATCTGTTCTCGTGTCTCCACGGCGACAAGACCCACTGGAGTTTTGGCCGCGAGGAGGAAGAGGTCATGGATCGGATGCCAACGTCTGGAAAAAAAGGCTAGTGCATATACCCGTCATGCTCAACGAGTGCCTGGAGGCGCTTATCACTGATCCCGGCGGGACCTATGTGGACGGTACGCTGGGCAACGGGGGGCATGCGGGCAGGATTTTCGAGCGGTTGGAAAAGGGCGGCAGATTGGTCGCATTCGATCGGGATATCGACGCCATCGGGCGGGTGGGCGAAACACTTCAATCGGGAGCAGGTAAGCAGGTGGAACTGGTACACGACAACTATGCCAACATGGCCGAGCGGCTCGATCAGCTCGGCATCGGCAAGGTGAACGGGTTGCTGCTCGACCTGGGAGTCAGCTCCTTCCAGCTCGATCTCGCGGAACGCGGTTTCAGCTTTCAGCAGGACGGGCCGATCGACATGCGCATGGACCAAACCCGCGGGACCACCGCCGCCGATCTCGTTAACACAGCGGACGAACAGGAACTGGCGGATATCATCTACCGGTACGGCGAGGATCGTGACGCGCGCCGCATTGCCCGGGCTATCGTTATGGCGCGTGCAAAGGGGAAGATCGAAACCACCGGGCAGCTGGCCGCGATTGTCGAGCGCGCCAAGGGCGGCCGGAGAGGAAGGAAAACCCATCCGGCCACGAAAACCTTTCAAGCCTTGCGCATGGCCATCAACGATGAGTTGGCCGGTATTGAACAGGTGCTCGAGACAATGATCGGGCGCATCGTGGATGGCGGCCGTATGGTCGTGCTGACCTTTCACAGCCTGGAGGACCGGTTGGTGAAACAGTTTTTCAATCGCCACGTGCCGCGCGAGGAATCGTTGCAGCAGGGGGGCGTCCGGCGGATTTTCGAGGAGCCGCCGGGTGAATGGATATGGAAGAAGCCGTTGACGGCTTCGCAAGAGGAACAGGCCGCCAATCCGCGGTCGCGCTCAGCCAAGCTGCGCGCGGTGAAAGTAGGAATATAGACATGGCAACCAAGCGAAAAAGCAACCGGAAGAAAACGAAGAAAAACCAGGTGCAGGTACCGTTTCCCGTGGTACTGGCCAATGTGCTCGTGCTGGTCGCTGTA
>CAXMPN010000107.1:0-6125 GCA_964195195.1 Pontiella sp.
TTGACTACTTCGGAGATGAGTCGATTCACTTTGGCCGCATGATAGAATGCGGGCCTACCAAGGAAGCCGACCGGGCGACCGGCGCCAGCTGCGGCTGCTAAACAACAGGAGGAATGAACCATGAACAAAATGATCACATGCATAATCGCGGTGTTGTCCGTCATTCTAACCGTTACGGCCGGGGAAGCCCTTCAACCGCTGATGATTGGAGCTCCGATCCCGGATGTGATGTTGAAAACCGCCATGGGCGAATCCGTGAATCTGCGGGCCGCGGCGACGGAACAACCGCTCGTGCTCATCTTTTACCGCGGTGGCTGGTGTCCCTACTGCAATGTCCACTTGGGGCAGTTGCAGGAAATCGATCCGCAGCTGCGCGAGCTGGGCTATCGGATTGTTGCCGTCAGCCCCGACCGTCCGGAAGAACTGGGCAAGAGCATTACAAAGGACCAACTGACCTACACCCTGCTCTCCGATTCCACCATGGAAGCGGCCCAGGCTTTCGGCATTGCGTTTGAGGTTGAACAACCGATGCTCGATAAGCTGGCATCGTACAACATCGACCTCGAAGCCGCCTCCGGCGAGGATCACCACATGCTGCCCATTCCGGCGGTCTTCCTGATCGGCACCGATGGAGTCATCGAGTTCGTCTATGCAAACCCCGACTACAAAACCCGCCTCGCTCCAGCGGTTCTGCTGGCGGCGGCCAAAGCGGCGCTCTAACCTGCTCCAGACGCTGGCCATCCTGCTGGTGACTAGCGTGGCAGTGGCGGATCGCTTCAATGGGTTCCCGGTCTCGAACGCGACCATCCGGATAAAACAGATTCTGTCTGGAGGGCCGCCGCGGGACGGGATTCCCGCCATAGACCATCCTGTATTCATTGAGCCGGATCTTGCATCGTATATGCACGATGACGATGAAGTACTGAGCATCACCTTGGGGAATGAAACCCGCTCCTACCCGTTACGTATTTTGGTTTGGCATGAAATCGTCAATGATGTAGTGGCCGGGCAGCCCATCGCCGTCACTTATTGCCCGCTATGCGGCACGGCCATGGTATTCGGCCGCACGGTGGATCAACGTACGCTCGAATTCGGTGTATCGGGATTGCTCTACCAAAGCGACGTACTCATGTATGACCGGCAAACGGAATCTCTCTGGTCGCAACTGGCGATGAAGGCGGTTTCCGGTCCTCTCGTGAATACGCCGCTCACATGGTTGCCGAGCGAACAGCTGACATGGGCGGCCTGGAAGAAAAAATACCCGCAGGGCAGGATTCTTTCGACGGATACGGGATATCGTCGCGACTATTCCGCCGAAGCATATGCCCCGTATAAAAACAGCCCGGACACCATGTTTCCTGTTCCCTTCAAACGGAAAGAGATCCCGAAAAAAGAATGGGTGATCGGCGTGCTGATCGATGGCGTTGCGTGTGCTTACCCCATCCAGATGCTGCCCGCCAACGAAAGTGTGCATCACGAAGTAAATGGCACCGCCTTGGAGATATCCTATGATACCGACCGTCAGCAGGTTACCGTCATCGCGCGGGCGAGTGGCAAAGCATTGCCTGCTGTGAAAGTGTATTGGTTTGCCTGGCAGGCGTTCTATCCCGAAACAAAGGTATGGCGAAGCCAACCGAAGAAAGCAGGAAGTCCAAGAGCTACCATAGGATTGTAGATCCGGAAGTATGGGTGGAAGAGCCATAACGCCGACCACACTGTTTGCACTTTTTCGGTTTGGCACTGTAAGGACTGAATGTTTCGCTCGACTACCTAACGCTGACGGAGATCGGTGATAACGAATGGATGAGGGCATGTTCACATAGCCCGTCTGTCGGGTCGCCCTTCCCCCTCATATGATCGGAATCATATGTAGAGGAGAGCAGGTATGTTGAAAACAAACAAAACAAAGGAAGGTATAGTCATGAGAGCAGGAGCATTGAAAGGATCGGATGCCGAGCATCCAGCAAGTGGAAATATCAGCGTGGAGGGCGGCGTCATCAAACTCGCAGACGTCAACATAACGGAGGCACCGGACGGGCGTGTTATTCTGGCGAAGAATTACGATGAAGGGCAGAGTGTGCGGTGCGGCAAACTGGAAGGATTCTCCGGCAGCCATGAATACGCCATTCCCGACGGAACCAACGCGGACGAGTTCGACACCGTGGTTATTTGGTGCGACCAGTTTTCGGTGCCGATCGGCCAGGCAAGGCTTTCCTAAGGGATGGCCCCTTTCTTCATCGTGGGATTTCACGCTTACGTATAGGATGACGGAATGGATGCACTGGTTATTTCAGTCGTTGCACTGTTTGTGATTGGCTATGCGTTGATTTCGCGTCGCGCGGAGAAAACCGTGGTTTCAGCACCGATGGTGTTTGTGGCGTTCGGCTTCCTGATTGGCGATGGCGGGCTCGGCCTGCTTTCGCTGGATCGGGAAGCCCCGGTCAGCCACATTCTTGCCGAGCTCACACTGATCCTCATTCTTTTCACCGATGCCTCGCGGATCGACCTGAAGCTGCTGCGCAAGGAGCACGCCATTCCCCAGCGTCTGCTGCTGCTTGGGTTGCCGCTGTGCATCATGGCCGGAACGCTTGTTGCACTGGTGGTGTTCAGGACGCTGAATATCTGGGAGGGTCTCGTGCTGGCCGCTATCCTGGCTCCGACCGACGCCGCCCTTGGCCAAGCCGTGGTCAGCAGTCCGCGCGTACCCGTCCGGATACGGCAGGCCCTTACCGTCGAGAGCGGACTGAACGACGGTATTGCCCTACCCCTCGTACTGATTGCAATCTGCCTGGTGGCCTGCGCGCATAATGAGGGGAATGGCTACTGGATCAGGTTTTCCACCCTGCAGGTTACGCTCGGCCCGCTCGTCGGCATTGCGGTTGGGTATATCGGCGGCAAGCTGGTTGAAGCAGGCCGACGCAAGAACAGTATGACCCATGCGTTCCAGGATCTCGCGATCCTTGGACTGGGTCTCGCCGCATTTACATTGGCGGAACTGGCCCACGGGAACGGTTTTATTTCCGTCTTCTGCGCGGGACTGGTGCTCGGGAATACGGTCCGCAACCAATGCGATTGCCTCTATGAATTTTCAGAATCGGAAGGGCAGCTCATGAGTCTGCTCATTTTCATGGTCTTCGGCGCGGCCATGGTACCGCCCGCCCTCGAGCACCTTTCCGGAACCACCATCCTCTACGCCGTATTGAGCCTTACACTCGTGCGGATGATCCCTGTGGCGATCGCGATGGTCGGGATGAAACTGCGTCCCTCTACCCAACTGTTTCTGGGCTGGTTCGGTCCGCGGGGCATTGCCTCCATCCTGTTTGTCCTGCTGGTACTGGAAGATGCTGAGCTGGCCGCCGGGGAACAAATTTTCAGTGTCGTGGTCTTTACCGTTCTACTAAGCATTGTAGCGCATGGCATGACCGCCGTGCCGGCCACCCAATGGTATGCCGCGCGGTTGGAGAAAAAAGCACAACCCGGCATGAAAGAGCATGAACACGTAAGCGAAATGCCGACCCGTATCGGATGGAGCGGGAACTAATTTATCCAATAGAGAGAATCTACAATAGGTCATAGAGCAATCAAAAAAGAGGAAGTCCACATGAAGAAAATCAGCATCGCCAAATTCTCCGAACTGAAAGATCGCAAACCGGAATATGCACTCGTCGCCAATGTTGATCTGGTGATCATTCGTTACGACGACAAGGTTTCGGCACTGTATGGCCGCTGTGCTCACCGGGGCGCGCTCATGGCGGACGGCCACATCGACGGCGACAACATTATCTGCGGTGTGCATGGCTGGGACTACAAAGTTTCGTCCGGTGTCAGCGAATACAACAACGAGGAAAAGCTGGACAAGTTTACCGCCTGGATCGAGGGCGATGATGTTCTCGTGGACGAAGATGAAATTTCCGCATGGGAAGACAAAAACCCGCAGGCCTACAGCCGCGAAGCCTACCAGGGTCTCTACGCGGATCTGCACGGTGGCCCGGAGGAACCCCACTATAAGTTTATCCAGCAATTGGCAAAAGACGGACTTTCAAAATTCGGGCACCACGGCCCCGCCGCAGCCATGGGCGTACCGCGGCAGGAATTGCCGCAGTGGGACGACATCCAGTTCATCACCGCGCAGCTCGCCACCCTGCCGCAGCTTGACGACACCGAAGTCGGATCGGAAATTGTGATCGGACCCAATGCAAGAAAGCCACTTAGACTGAATATTCCGCTCTTTGTTTCGGATATGAGTTACGGCGCGCTTTCGGAAGAGGCCAAGACCGCGCTGTCGAAGGGAGCCGAGCTGGCCGGTACCGGAATCTGCAGCGGCGAAGGAGGCATGCTTCCCGAAGAACAGGCCAACAACTCCCGTTATTTCTACGAACTCGCATCCGCTCGTTTCGGCTATTCCATGGACAAGGTCAAGAAATGCCAGGCCTTCCACTTCAAGGGGGGGCAAGGCGCCAAGACCGGAACCGGCGGCCACCTACCGGGTGAGAAGGTTAAAGGTAAAATCGCCGAGGTACGTGGATTGAAGGAAGGCGAACCCGCCATTTCACCGCCACGCTTTCCGGACTGGGACAACATCAGCTACATCAAGGAATTTGCGGCGATGGTTAAAGAGGAAACCGGCGGCATTCCAATTGGCTACAAACTATCGGCCCAGCATATCGAAAAGGATATCGATGCCGCACTCGAAGTGGGTTGCGACTACATTATCCTCGACGGTCGCGGAGGAGGAACCGGTGCTGCGCCGCTGATTTTCCGCGATAATATTTCCGTGCCCACCATTCCAGCCCTCGCCCGCGCACGCAAGTATTTGAATGCTACCGACCCATCCATCAGCCTGGTCGTAACGGGCGGGTTGCGCCTGCCTGCGGACTTCGCCAAGGCGATGGCGCTCGGCGCCGATGCCGTCGCGGTCTCCAACTCGGCCTTGCAGGCCATTGGCTGCCTCGGCATGGGCGCCTGCCACAGCAACAATTGTCCGGTTGGCATTGCCACCCAGAAAAAGGATCTGCGCGCGCGGTTGATTATCGATGAATCCGCCCAGCGGCTCGCCAACTTCTTTGGAGCATCGGTGGATCTGATGAAGGTGCTTGCGCGTGCCTGCGGCCACACGCACTTGAACGAATTTAATGCCGACGACCTCACCACCTTCAAACGCGATATGGCCTATCTTACGGGTATCGCCTATGGTGGCGTCACGCCGTTGCAATAGAAGGGAAGGGAGGATTCGCTATGGTGGCAATTATTGGTCTGCTGGTTATTCTGGTGATTTCCCTCACGGCGGTTCGCATCGGAGCCGTTGCGCTGGAGCTCACCGGGCTTTCATACGAAGTGGCGGCATTTCAGGCTCAATCGGCTTTTTCGGGCACGGGGTTCACGACCTCGGAATCTGAAAATATGGTTACCCATGCCGTTCGCCGAAAGATTGTTCGCATCCTGATTCTCGTCGGCAATGTCGGACTGGTTTCGACAGGAGCCACGCTGATTGTTGCGCTGACTGGATTCACCAGCCGAAACGTCGGCACACGGGCACCTCTTTTGGTTGCGTCGCTGGTTCTGGTCTATCTGATTTCGCGTTCGAAAGTGGTTTACCGGATGATGAAGAAAATCATCCTGAAAATATTAAACCGCAGCAGTCAATTGCAGCTGCAGGACTATCACGATATTCTCGGCATCAGCAACGGGTACTCTATCGCGCGCATGCGGGTTCAAGCTGACAACTGGCAGGTTGGAAAAGCCCTGAAGGAACTCGCCATCCAGAAGGAAGGCACCACCATTCTCGCCATCACCCGCAAGGTGAAGGGCGAGGAAACCATGATCCTGCCGCATGGCGAAACCGTCATTGCGAAAGACGATTTACTCACGGTCTATGGCCGCGATGCCGCCATGAGCTGCCTGTTCATGCGGGCGTCCGGAGCGAAGGGCGACGAGATCCACCAGCTTCGCGTTGAACAGCGCGCTGCCATTACGAAAATCGGCAGTGCAGAAGATGCCCTCTCCGGATAAGGTTGCCAAGCACCGGCATCTTTTCCGCAAGTGTAAGGTTTCGCGGCTTGGCACGACTGCCCTATAGAGAACGATAGGAACTGGACGATGTGGATTGGAGTATTGATTGTTGCCTT
>CAXMPN010000107.1:6135-6396 GCA_964195195.1 Pontiella sp.
AAGGGCGTTGCCACGTTTATCGGCGGCGGCCTGTTGACGAAGCAGGGCAATTCGCGCGTCATCGGCTCCATCGTTCTGGCATGGATCACCACGTTGCCGGTGGCGGCAGTTATTGGCGCGCTCTGCTGGATCATTTTTAATTCATGAATTAAAGTAAGTCTCTGATGAGCTGACCGACTACAGGCTGGAGGCAATTAATGAAAAATTTAAAATGGATCAAACCCCTGCTTATCGTCACGGCCGTTGTAGCCGTGTTGGTGC
>CAXMPN010000108.1:0-348 GCA_964195195.1 Pontiella sp.
TCGCCGGCATGGAGGGTGCCCTGCCGTCCGTGGTCGGTGGGCTGGCTCCGTGCCCGGTCATCGCCGTACCCACCTCCATCGGCTACGGCTCCCACCTCAACGGGATCGCACCGCTCTTCACCATGCTCAACTCCTGCGCGCCCAACATCACCGTCGTCAACATCGACAATGGATTCGGCGCCGGCTTTACCGCCGCAATGATTAACAATGGCGTGAAGCGTGAAACGTGAGAACCGTCACGACGCACTCATCCATCGTTACGATGCAAATCGCTTGAAAGTTCTGCATCGTTCAGGGATATTGCGCACTTCCTTTAACCGGAGAATTTTATGATAAAGGCCTGTGATT
>CAXMPN010000108.1:358-6091 GCA_964195195.1 Pontiella sp.
TCGTCCGTCATCGACCTCGACGGCACACCGCACATTATTGACAAGATCGACCAGCAGTCGCCGACCGCACGTGGCGGCGGCACCATCTACAAGGTTCGTTACCGCAACGTTTCCACCAAACAGAAGGTCGACAAGACCTATCGCGCCGACGATGCCCTGCAGGAAACTTCCTACGAAGCGAATGAAGTCCAGTACCTCTATAAAGACGGTGACCGCTTTGCTTTCATGGATTTGACCAGCTACGAACAGTTTGAACTGATGGAAGAGGATCTTGAGGAGTGCCTGCCCTTTCTATTGGAAGATATGGAAGGCATTATTGCCCTCATATCCGACGGCAGAATCCTCACGCTCCGCATGCCTGACACAATCGAGCTTGATATTGTGGAGTGCCCGCCCGCCATGAAGGGGGCTTCCGCAACCTCGCGCACCAAACCGGCAACATTGACGACCGGCCTGATCGTTCAGGTTCCGGAATACATCGAACCTGGCGAAACCATCAAGGTCGACACCCGCGAACGAAAATACATTTCGCGCGCATAATCCTGACGAATGCCGCGTGTACTTTTATTGCACTGCAGATGGGAGAGCCGTATATTCCGCGGTAGAAGGGGATGTCCAAATGAGCGGAATGAAGAGCGCATATGAACTGGCGATGGAACGGCTGGGTGGCGAATCGAAGGGCCTGAGCGACGAGCAGAAGGATGCGATCGCTGACATCGATGTCAAAATGAAGTCTAGCATCGCAGAAGCCCAAATCATGTTCGATCAGCAGTTGGCGGCGGAAGACGACCCTGCCAAGGCCGCTTTTATACAACAGACCCGCCAGCAGCAAATCGCAAAGTTCAAGGCCGATGCCGACTCGGCGAAGCAGGAGATCCGGCAGGCATAGCAGATTCATGAACGGAACACCCATATCCTACGACTTCATTGTCATTGGCAGCGGGCTGACGGGCCTGACTGTTGCTATGGAACTCGGCAAGCATGGTCGGGTACTGGTTGCAAGCAAAGTCGACGCCATGGAATGCAACAGCTTCTATGCACAAGGTGGAATCGCCTGCGTGGCGGATCCCGGCGACACCATCGAGAACCATGTACAGGACACCCTCTATACCGGCCACGGGCTGTGCGACCCCGATATCGTTCACCAGATCGTTGCCTGCGGCCATGAACGCATCGAGGAGCTGGAGCAGCTGGGCATTGAGTTTGACCGATGCAAACGCAAGGGGATGGAAAGCGAATATGATCTCGGGCAGGAAGGTGGCCATTCCCATCGCCGGGTACTGCATGCCGGAGACATTACCGGCCAAGCCTTGATAAAAGGGCTGGTTAAAGCCGCCCGCCAGCATAAAAATATTACCATTCGCGAAAACCTGATGGCGATCGACCTCGTCACCACCGAGTGGTTCGGCCACCCCGGACCTAGTCGATGTATCGGCGCGTACTTCCTCGATAAAAAAGAAAACCAGATTTTCCCCGTCCGCGCCGCATGCACCGTGCTGGCTTCCGGAGGACTCGGCAAGGTCTACCCCTACACCTCCAACCCCGATGTCGCCACCGGTGACGGCGTGGCCATGGCTTGGCGCGCCGGCCTGCCGATCCGCAATATGGAATTTGTCCAATTCCACCCCACCTGCCTGTACCATCCGCATGCGAAATCCTTCCTCATTTCCGAAGCAGTCCGCGGTGAAGGGGCCAAACTCAAGGATATCCGGGGAAAGGCTTTCATGGAGGACTTCGATGATCGCGGTTCACTTGCCACCCGCGACATCACCGCTCGCGCCATCGACTTCGTCATGAAGAAACATGGCGACCCCTACGTCTATCTTGACATAACGCACCGATCCGAATCGTTCCTGCGCGAACGCTTCCCCAACCTTTATGCCGCCTGCTTGCGCTACGGTGTCAACATGGCCACGGAACCGATTCCTGTCGTACCCGCCGCGCACTATTCCTGCGGCGGGGTCGTGGCCGAAGTTAACGGCACCACCGTCCTGCCCGGGCTGTATGCCTGTGGCGAAGTCGCCAGCACGGGCCTGCACGGCGCTAATCGTTTGGCGAGCAACTCGCTGCTTGAAGCACTGGTATGCGGCCACGCGACCGCCGTCGAGATCTCAAAAGTCTGGGAAGATTTCAGGGAAGAGGTACCGATTCCCGGATGGCGGTGCGGTGAAGCGGTTTCGTCCGACGAAGCGGTCGTGGTTGAGCATAACTGGAACGAAGTGCGCACCGCCATGTGGGACTATGTCGGTATCGTCCGTACGGAGCGCCGTCTCGCGCGGGCCCGCAGCCGGATCCGCAACCTGCGGCAGGAGATCAAGCAATACTACGGAGACTACCTCGTTACCTCCGACCTGCTGGAATTGCGGAATATTGCCGACGTTGCCGAGCTGATTATCCGCTCCGCCGAACAGCGCAAAGAGAGCCGCGGCCTCCATTATCTGGCCGACCATCCTGCTCAGGCCTCCGAAGCCGTCGATACGGTCATTCACGACAAACCGGGCGGCCCTTTGACGTAGCCCTACGTCCGAACGGCGTCGTTCAAGGTTCCACACCGCGGGCAGCGGTCCATCGGGCGGTCGCGGGCGATGGCGTAGACGTGCCCGCAATGGTCGCATTCGTAGATACTCTCCCGGGTGCGCATTGGACGATGCCTCGAACGCAGGCTGTAGAAGAGCGCCAGAAGGGCCGTAATCGCCAGCGGCACACTCACAAATACCACGAGGATGGTTCCCAGCTGCATCGGAATCATTGAACCACGCCCCCATTCACTTCCGGCGAGTAGATATCGATACCGCTTTCGATCGGCTCTCCGGCTTTGAAACGAAGGCTGTAGAGCAAGCGGAGAACCTGCTGGTTCCGTTCGGACGACTCAAGGGGCTGATCCAGCAGGATGTGCCTGACCGCCCCCTGCTCCGAAATACTGATTGAAGCATGTACTTCCCATGGCGCTTCGGCCGATCCGTTCAGCTCGGGAGGCAGGACGATGCCGCCGACGAGCCGCGACTTCAGCTCCGGGGCAAGTACAACGCGTGTCGCGACCATGCGCGGCGGCTCGACCTCCATCACGACGATCGGCAAGGCGGGCTCGTTCACCCTGCTGGAGATCATGAATTCCACTGGGGCCAGCCACTCTCCGGAGTATTGCGGGCCGGCCTCGACGTCCAGGAAATGTTCCGTTTTCACCGGCTGCAAAAAGGATAATTTGGTCCGCACATCGTTGTTCAATAACTCCTGAGTGAAACCCATGGCGGTAGGAAGCGAAAACACCACCGGTGAGCGAACCATGCGAGCTTCGAGTTCAGCGTTGCCAGCATCTCCGGATAAAGCGGGAAAATATCGGGTGCGCGGAGGACTTGCCTGGCGATCAGCAGTGTTTCCACGAGACGGCTCGACGGCCACAAAAAGCAACAGGTGAAGGCTCAATGCCGCTCCCGTTGCCATAACCCACCCCATGCCCCGGGCATGGATCATGGAACATCCTCCGAAGCGGCTGCAATGCGTGTGGCAATCGAAACGTCCCCGACTCCGGCGGCCCGTGCGGCATCCCACGCCTTCACGATCATGCCGTGGGATACATTTTCATCAGCTTCGATGATCAAGGGGAGTCCGGGGCGTTCCTCGACGGAAGCCTTTAATGCCGAAGGCAGGCGAGCCAAACTAAGCCGCTCATCGTTAAAGTAGAACCAACCGCCCCGCGTGATCGAAAGCACCATAGAGTCAAACCGTGCACCCCCGGTGAAGGAGGCCTTCGGCAGCGTTATGTTAATTCCCGGTTGCAAGACGAACGGGGAAGCTGCCAGGAAAAAAGCCAGCGCCAGCAACGAGGAATCGCAAAACGCAATGGCAATGGAGAAGACTCCGGCGGGCTTACGCGTCGGCTTGAAGTGCCGCAATTCCCTGCTTTTTTTATGGGGATCAAACGGTTTCATCTTCAGCAGCTCCGCCCTTTGTACGATCGTAGACAAGAAAGCGGTAGATCTCCTCGGCACCATGTTCCATGTTCAGCGTGATGCGCTCCACCCGGCTCAGTAAAAAGTTGTATCCCGCAAACGAGGGAATCGAAATGCAAAGTCCCACCGCCGATGTGATCAGTGCCTGCCAAATGCCTGCTGAGAGATCGCCGATCTCCACCAACGGTGCACCCCGCTCCATCATCACGAAGACATTGACCAGTCCGATAACGGTGCCCAGCAACCCCAACAGCGGAGAGATCTGCGCAATGGTCAGCAGTCCGCCTAGATTCTTTTCCAGACGAGGTATTTCGGAAAGTCCGGCCTTGGAAATAGTTTGCTTGAGTTCCCCGTGCGGTTCATCGGCGTGAAGCAGTGCGATGCGAACCACATGGGCCACAGGCCCGGGGGTCTGATCACATATCGATACAGCCTCGGCCGTATTACCGCGGTTGACGATGGTATAGATACCACTGAGGAAATCATCCTGCTTAATGTGTGCCCGGTGAAGGTGGAATGCACGTTCCAGAAACATCGCGGCGGCAGCCACGCTGCACGCCATGATCGGCCACATGATCCATCCGCCTTTAATCATCAATTCCCACATTGTCCGTCTCCTAGGACTGCTGAAACAGCAGCCAGTTTTCTGTCTTGATCCGCTCGATGCGCTTTTGTGCCTCATCCCGGGCCGGAACCTCGGCGTTGATGACTCGGTCGTAGATTTTCACCGCTTCCACCCAGACATGTTCCTTCTCTTTGATCGACGCGGCACCGAATGCCGCACGGGTAAACCATAAGATGCTATAGGGCGTTCGTTCCACGGTCTCATTGGTAAAGGTATAGACCACGTTCATGTAGCGACTGAAGGCCATCTTGAACAACCCGGTCTTCTCTAAACATCGGCCGATTTTGTATTCCGCCTGTAACTTCAGCACGGGCGACGACGCAGGCCGGTTCAGAACGGCCTGGTAGGAATTCAGGGCTTCTTCATACCGCGCCGGATTGTCCGTCGCCAGCGAGTATTGGCAGTCGCCCTTCCTTCCCCACGCCGCACTCACAAGATGGCTTTCGGGGTAGTTTTTCAAAATTTCCTCAAAGGCCAGAATGGCTCTGGCAAATTCGCCCAGCTCGGTCAGTGCATCGCCTTGGGCAAAGCGGGTTTGAGGCAAGATATCGCTATCCGGATAGGTTTTGGCGATTTCGCTGTACCGTTCGATCGCCTTGACATAGTCCGATTTCTCGGTCGCGGTTCGTCCCGTCCAATAGAGCGCGCGGGCGGCCAGTCGGTGTCCAGCAAAGTCGTTGGCGATCCGCAGGAAGAGAGGTTCCGCCTCCCCGTATTTTCCCTGATTGTAGTATTGCTCCGCCAGCCAGAAAATCACATCGGGGGTCCATTCAGAGTCGGGATATTTTTCAATGAAGACCTTGCTGGTTTCGACCGCCTCGTCCACCTGCCCTTGCTGATAGAGACAAAATCCCCGCATGTATGAAGCCTGGGGAACGAAGGAGCTGTCCGGAAAATTGGCAATCACGGTCTCGAAAATCTGCTGTGCATCGGTGTATCGACCCAACTGATAAAGCACCAGTCCGCGCTGGTGCTGGCTGAGCGCCACATCGGTCATATTCGTATAGACCTGCCCGATCTGTGTGAATTTTTCGAGCGCCTCCTCCCACTGGCCGCTGATCGGGTTGGACAACCATATGGTTCCGTCGATTGCGATGGCACCAATCTGCACGTTGAGGCCGCTGATGCCCACCTTGACGACAGCATCCGCCTTTTGAG
>CAXMPN010000108.1:6101-6368 GCA_964195195.1 Pontiella sp.
CTGTAGGCGTGGCTCGACTCGATAATACCGAAGGTGGTCAGGGCTTCCGACCGGCGGCCGATCGTCGCCAACACCAACCCCAACTGGTAGAGCGCGTTGGGTATATCGTCCCGTTGGGAATAGTTCACCACGAACGCACGGTACCTTTTCTCAGCATCATCCAGCAGGCCGGCCTGATAGTAGGCATCCCCCGCCTTGAACAGGGCTATGGCCTTCCCTTCGGGATCGACCATCACCTTCTCCGCCTTATCGTACATGGACGCAGAC
>CAXMPN010000109.1:0-6354 GCA_964195195.1 Pontiella sp.
AGTTGGCATGCTCGGCGAGGACTTCACGAGGGCCGAGAACCCGGGTCACCACCGCAAGATGCCCGCGGCGCAGGCGATCGGTCCGCTTTAACACCAGGACCGAGCCGACCCGCGGCGTCGGTCCGCGAAGATAGCGGCCTTCGGCGGCCGGCCACCAGGTCCAGGCGTCGCCCCGGATCGGCAGGCCGCTGAGGGCCCGGGCGTGCGGCACGCATTGGATGGGCCGTGCGGCCGCGACCATCTCGGCCGCTCCGCCCGTCGAGACGGACGTGCCGGCCGGTAGAGCCGCCTGCCGCGACGGCGAGGCACAGGCCGCCATCAGCAAACCGCACGCCAGAATCGCGATGAGACGCCCCAAGACGGCTCCTTCAGAACATCAAGGCCCCTGGAAGTGTCGCCGCCGCAGGTTAACGGCGCGTTAACTAATCCAGGTATTTCAGGCTGTTAAAGGCTATTAGCTAACGCATATTTCTCTTGCAATCCTGCGGTCTGGGGCCTTTCTCCTCGTTAACACGCTATTCGGCCCAATCAAGCCGAGGGCGTTAGTCCGGCGTTAGTCCGGTGCGGTGGAGCAGGCCCACAGTCAATGCCGAGGCAGAAATCAGATCCGAGGCGGCGGAAGCTGGATGCGCTGTTCGTAAAGAACGTCCAGCCCGAAAGCAAGCGGGCACTCTATTGGGACACGCTCCAGAAAGGTCTGGCCCTCCAGGTCACGCCCGCCGGTGCCAAGACCTACAAGCTCATCTATCGATTTCACGGTCGCCCCCGCTGGTACACCATCGGCAGCGTCGATGCCATTGGCCTCAAGGAAGCGCGGGAGATCGCTCGCGATAAGATGGCCGATGTGGTCAAGGGCACCGATGTCCAGACGGAGAGGGCTACGGCTCGCAAAGCTGGGACGTTTGGCGAGTTGGCCCAGCGGTACATCGAGGAGCACGCCAGGCGCAAGCTCAAGTCCTGGCGGCAGTCGGACTATAAGATCAAAGCATACCTCCTGCCGCGATGGCGGAACTTGAGCGTCATGGCCATCACACGGTCAGATGTCCAGGCGCTGGTCAATCACATCACTAATAACGGCTCACCCATTGCCGCCAACCAAGCCCTCGCGCAGGCTGGGGCCATCTTTGCCTGGGCGATCAAGAAGGAAGTCGTGGACCTGCCCGCGAACCCGGCGCACGGGATCGAGCGCAACGAGACCCACAAACGTGAACGGGTCCTGTCCGAAGCCGAGCTACCGCTGGTCTGGCAAACGCTCGATGATTTCGATCCCGTAAGAGCCAGCGCCCTCAGGCTGATCCTGTTGACAGGCCAGCGCCCCGGCGAGGTGCAGTATATGTGTCGGGAGCATATCGATATCGGAGAGCATCGGCTGACCGACGATAATGGCCAGACCTACACTGCCTCTGGCGGGTGGTGGTCGTTGCCCGGCGCACCTGATACGGCGACGGGCTGGCCTGGGACCAAGAACGGCCAGTCACATCGAGTTTGGCTGTCGGAACCCGCGTTGGCCATCCTGGTCGAGCTGGAAAGCGATAGCTGCAGCGGCTATGTCTTCCACGGACCGCTCGGAAAGCCCATCGGCGGCCTGGACGCTGCCATGCGGGATCTGTCGGTTGGGTTGGGCTTTAGAGAGACCGTCCGGCCCCACGACCTGCGCCGCACCCACGGCACCATGATCACCAGCCTCGGCTTCACCCGCGACCAGATGAACCGCATCCAGAATCATAAGGACGGCGGCATCGCCTCGGTCTATGACCGGCATTCTTATGCCCATGAAGCCAGGGTGATCCAAGAGGCCGTCGGTTCCCGATTTTTGGCCCTCTACACTTCAAACAAGAACAACTCTTCGAGACTACCGACTAACAAATTCTGGCAAAAACGAATCACCTAAATTCAATAGGTTACGCGATTTTAGTTTAATTAATGGTTGTATCAACTTTTGTTGTTGACGACTTCCGGATGCTGCATATTGTGGCGGACCTCATGTAGAGGTTCATTGGTTGATCACTATGAAACGGCTGATTTTTAGGCGCGAGGTCTTGAGGCGAGTCGGCCTCTCCTATCCCACAATCTGGAAGATGATGCGTGAGGGTCGGTTCCCGCGCAGCCGCGTTTGCGGTGGCAAGTCGGCGTGGCTGGAGGAAGAGATCGATACTTGGATCGAGGGCCTTCCGATCCGCCAGCTCAAAGGAGATGCAGCCGAGCCGCACGACGACGAGATCCAGAAGATGGTCTCGGAGGGTGATTAATCTTGGTCTCCATCGACACCATAGAGCGCAAGGTGTGTCAGGCCGAGGACAAAGCCTGGAAGGTTATCGAGAAGTTCGGCCTGCCGAGACGCCTGGATGGCCACGGTCCGAGTCTGGCAGACCTGGAAGAACACGAGCAGTTCCGTCATGCCAGCGACAAAGACAAACGGCGCATTGTTGATGCCCGCAACGTCCTGATATCGGCCCGCGAGGTCCGCGAGCGTCTAGCCCGAGGGGATACCACTGGCGCCCTCAATTATGCCCGCTACCTCGAACAAAACCCCGATCTGCTCGAGGACGCACGACGAGGGGCCAAGACCCGGAAGTCTGCCGGCGAGGGGGGGAAGGCCAAGGCGGAGGCTAATCGAGCCAATCAGCAGACTCGTTGGGGCGAATGGAGACGGCAGGCCAAGGATATCTGGAGCCGACGCCCTGATCTGTCTGGGAGCGACGTGGCCAGGCAGATTGCAAAGGGCACCGACCACAAGGCCGACACGATCCGCCGCAGGATCAGCGATCTGCGCCCCCGCGGGAAATAGTTGGGGCGCTGCCGGCCACAGTCCCAAAACATCCAGGTACCTTCGCATACATGGATTGACACCAGTATGGGGAGGTTACCATGCACGACATCATCGACAGGCTGCTGCCGTGGAGCGAGCTGAAGCGGATCGTCCCCTACAGTCGCGTCCACGTCGGCCGACTTGAGAGGTCCGGTCTGTTCCCTCAGCACATCATCGTTGGGGCAGGCCGCGCTGCGCGGGTTGCGTGGCTCGCGAGCGAGGTGCGCGACTGGCTCGCCGAGAAGGCAAACAGTCGGCACAAAGGGCAAACCGGGCCACCTGATGGCTGATACATACCAGGCAAAGAATATGCCTCGCCGAGCGGGCGCTCTACGAGGCATTTTGAGAACAATACTATATTGAAGGTTATATTATCATGATTGCTACAAAGAATACAGTAAATTGTTGGACAGGTTATACAAATCTGGAAAAATTTGCAGATGATTACTTAACCCGCGGATGGTCCGTTATACCCGTCCAACACAAGGGCAAGCGGCCCACACTGAAGGACTGGACGCAAAGCCAAATTACCCTCGACACCCTGGACAAGTACTTCAAAGCTGAGCCGCGGAACATCGGCATCTGTCTCGGCGAGGCGTCCGGCGGTTTGGTGGATGTGGATCTGGATTGGCCAGAAGCGGCGGCGTTAGCCCAATATATCATGCCTCCCACCGGGGCCGTGTTTGGTCGTCGGGGAAGTCCGGCCTCACACCGTCTTTATCTCGGTGACGGAATCGATAAGCGACAGTCCTACGGAGATCCGACCAAACCGGATGGCAATGACATGAGCGTCGAGATCCGCACTGATCGCTGCCAAACCGTAGTGCCTCCGTCAGTGCACGAGACGGGAGAAGATATCGAGTGGGAGACCGCTGATATCGCTCCTGCACAGGTAGAACCTGAACAACTACGACGCGCCATCGCCAGGTTGGCAGCAGCCAGTCTCTTGGCCCGGTACTGGCCGGCTGGATCGCGACAGGATGCGACGTTGCCGCTGGCCGGCGCACTGCTGCGTGGTGGTATGCCGGATGATGAAGCGAGGGAGTTCATCAAGCTTGTTGTTGAGGCGGCGGGTGACGATGAGGTAGACAAAAGGGTCTCCGCAGTTGATGACACCGCCAAAAAGCTTAAGGCGAATGAGCCCGTAACGGGTCTGCCCCGGCTGGCGGACTTTATTAGTCGGCCGGTTGTTGACTGCATAGCCGACTGGCTCGGATTGGGGTCCGACACCCGTGATGTCATAGCCGAACTCAACGAGAACCATGCCATGGTGCTAGTAGGAGGCCAGGCCTCGATCCTCAAAGAAAAGCTCTCCCCGGAGGGTCGCCCTGAAATCGAGATGATCAGCCCGTCGGCGTTTAAGATCTACTATTGCAACAAGATGGTGAGCGTTGACGACAAGACGATCTCCATCGCCAACCACTGGATAACGCACCGTGACCGGCGAAGTTACGAGGGCCTGGTGTTCATGCCCGGCGCCACGCCCCAGAACTATTACAATCTTTGGCGGGGATTTGCAGTCGAACCTCGGCGAGGGGGCTGCAACCGCTACCTGGACCACGTCTGGGCCAACATATGTCGAGGCGATGACGATCTATACGAATGGGTCCTTGGCTGGATGGCCGAGATCGTGCAACAGCCAACGGACAAATCTGGAACCGCGTTAGCTATTCGAGGCCTTCAAGGGACCGGCAAGACAAAGTTCGCCGAGGTGTTCGGGTCGCTGTTTGGCAGCCATTACGTGGTCGCGTCAGATCCGCGCTACATCACAGGTCGGTTCAATTCACACCTGTCAACGTGCCTACTACTACATGCCGAGGAGGCCTTTTGGGCTGGTGATCACCGAGCGGAAGGCAAGCTGAAAGACCTTGTGACCGGCGATCATCATTTTATCGAGCATAAGGGCAAAGAGCCAATCCGAGTGCCTAACCACGTTCGTCTTCTGGTGACCGGAAATCCCGACTGGGTGGTGCCGGCGGCGCTTGAGGAACGGCGTTTCGCAGTCTTGACCATCGGAACCGCACGTATGCAGGACGCTGACTATTTTGCCGATATCGCTAAGGAAATGGAGAACGGTGGTCGATCCGCGCTGCTGCATCACTTGCTGAACGAGGTTGACCTCTCCAGCGTCGATCTCCGAAAGATCCCAGCCACCGCAGCCTTGTTTGAGCAGAAGGTCGCTAGCATGACGCCAGAGCAGAAATGGGTCTTAGACCTACTGATGTGTGGGCAGCTGCCGGGAGACTATAAAGGCGCCGGCGCAACACCGTATCCGCTGCTGGTGGATCACTATGTCGATCACGCGAAACAGCAAGGCGTTCCAAGGAGAGCCACAGAGACACAGTTGGCCCCCGCGCTGGAGCGTTTGCTGCCCCCGTTCCAACGTGCCAAGCGGTCTTACAAGAAGATGGTCAAATGGGATCAGGATGGGAACCCTGTGCACCGGAATAGGCGGGGGACCGTCTACGAGTTGCCGCCCTTGGCTACGTGCCGGTCGCATTTTGAGACTATCGCCAAGTCCCCGATTGACTGGCCTACATGCAACACCCCGGCCGGCGACGATGACGCATCTGGGAATGATCCGGGTTGGCTCCCCTGGGAGGATTAGACTTGCAGTCCGGGGGGTGTCGAGGGTGGGATGTCCGACCTCTTGGAGGTAGGCACGGAGGTCGGACACGGAAAACCGCGCAATTCCAGGGAGTTGTCCAACCTGTCCAACCTAGGCTACCTCCGGCCGGGGGGTGCGTGTTCAGTCACCTATGTGTGGCTACGACTTATTTGACACAACCCAACAATAAGGTCGGACAGGTATGACAGGTTAGACAAGGCCTTGTTAAATCTGCCTCTTCAGTGTCCAACCTATGAACTGGCACAGCGCCGAGGTCGGACAAGTCCCCCACATCAGTCGAACGAGGGTCCCGATCCGTGCCACCGTTCGCTCCCCACCAGCCAGCCCGATATCAGTCCGAGCAGTGACGATGCATGGGGCAGGTGTTTGCGACCAGCCCAGTGGTGCCCGCCCGTCAGCGACGCTGAGATCGCTGATATGGGCCCTTGAAATCAGGATGGTCTAGCTAGGGTCGGCCTCTAGCTGTTCGCACCCATCCCACACATACGCCTGCCATTTTCCACGCCCCAACAAGCTTTCTGAACGAAGAGCTTGGAACAGCTGGCGGATGCGGTGAGGGACAGTCCAGATAGCCCCGCATTAGCCCCCCGATGGGTGGCATCTAATCGCTGCATCACCCCTGGATAGAACTCCATGTACTTGACCATCCCCACCGCTATCTACTTTTAGTAGCAGATCCACCGTGACCACATCATGCTGGCAACACTCTCGAGGCTCTGGCGGCCAAGAGGTTTGGCACTTCCGCTTTACCCCCAGAAGCGGACGTAAATGGGCATGGTGCTGGAGGTCCGTTGTTGACCCAACTCGGACATTCGAGAGGGTTTGAGAGCAACGGCAGGAATCGGCCAATATCGGTCGTTCATTGGAGCCACTCGCAATGGCCGCTTACGGATGAGAAAGCGGCCGTTCGTACAAC
>CAXMPN010000110.1:0-6292 GCA_964195195.1 Pontiella sp.
CAGGCGGTGGGCTTCGACGACATCGACTTTGAATCCCATGAATTCTCGAAACGATTTGCCGTGCGATCGAAAGACAAGAAGTTCGCCTACGACTTCTGCAATGCACAGATGATCGATTACCTGCTCGGCCATCCCGACATCAACATTGAGGTCGATCAGCACTCGCTCGCACTCGGTTTCACCCGATGCCTGAAGGTGGAGGAAATTGAGCCGTCCCTGAAGCAGCTGGTCGAGATTCGCTCACTGATGCCGGACTATCTGTTCGATGGGTAACGACACGAGGAAACGATATGGCCCCGAAAATTGTATTAGCTGTGATGGTACTCCTGCCGCTGATCTATGTGATAGCCACATATAATACACTGGTGGCATTGCGGAACCATATTTCGGAGGCCTGGAGCAACATCGACACGGAACTGAAGCGCCGCTACGACCTGATCCCCAACCTGGTGGAAACGGTAAAGGGATACGCGACTCATGAACGGGAAACGATGGAAAAGGTCATCGAGCTACGTAACCTGTGCGCCGCCGACCGCGGTAGCGTGAGCCATCAGGAGGGCACGGAGCGGCAGCTGGTCGGTGCGGTTCAAAAACTGCTGGCGGTTGCGGAAGCCTATCCCGACCTGAAGGCCAACAGGAATTTTCTGGAACTGCAGCATGAACTGGTCAATACCGAGGACCGCCTCCAGGCCGCGCGGCGATTCTACAACGGCAACGTGCGCGACATGCGCAACAAGTGCGAAAGCTTTCCCAGCAGCCTCGTGGCCTCGCTGTTCCACTTCCAGCCACAGGACTTTTTCGACGTCGAGCCCGCCGTCCGCGAAACCCCATCCGTGCAAGGAGCCTTTCATGACTGATTGTCACGCTCACTCACTGCGTTCGTTCAAGGCGCAAAGTCAAAGAGGATTCCTTTGTGGTCTTCGCGGCTTTGCGTGAGCCCATTCCGATAGTTTGTTTTTAACAAGGAGAATCAATGATGATCAATCCCCCTAAAGCCTACGAGAACATCCCGTTCCTCAACAGCGTGTACTGCCGCCCCGTCCGGCTCCAGCTGGAATACCTGCATCCGGAAGTGACGATGGAGGAGCAAGGCATCAAGTCCACCATCGTGCTGTTTGGCAGCGCCCGCATCCCCTCGCCCGAAACGGCGGAGAGCTGCAGCAACGAAAAGCTGGCGGCCCTGGTTCCCTTCTATGAAGAGGCCCGCAAGCTGGCTACCATTGTCAGCACCACCTGCCAGACCAACCACGAGTGTGAGTATGTCGTCGTCACTGGTGGAGGCGGAGGCATCATGGAGGCCGGCAACCGAGGCGCGAACGAAGTCAACTGCAAGTCGATCTCGCTCAACATTGTCCTGCCCCATGAACAGGAGGCCAACCCGTACGTCACGCCGGAACTCAACTTTGAATTCCACTACTTCCACATGCGCAAGATGCACTTCCTGCTCCGTGCCAAAGCGATCTGCATCTTTCCCGGAGGATTCGGTACGTTCGATGAACTGTTCGAAGCACTGACCCTGATCCAGACCGGCAAGATCGCCCCCATGCCGGTGATCCTTTTCGACAGCAAGCACTGGAAGCGATTGATCGACTGGGAGTATCTCGCCGAGTGCGGGCTGATCAGCCCGAAAGACCTCGATTTGATTACTTTCTGCGACAAAGCCGAGGAAGCCTGGGAAGTCATTGCCGACTTCTATACGTAGAAGCCTGAAAGAGATTGATCGCACTTCGTTCAGAACGTATGGTGCCCTGATTGCACGAGAGGAGAACATACATGAACATATTGAAAAACCTATTCATTGCGGCCATGACGGCCACACTACTCACCGGATGCGCCGGGGCAGCCTTCAACCGAGTGAACATGACGGTAAGCCGCAACATTACCGTTGGGCAAGAGCTCATGGATCTACAGACCGCCCATGAAAAGGGCATCATCAGCGATTCGGAATATGCCGAAGCCAAGCAGAACGTACTGCACGTGTTTTCAACCCTCGGTGAAATTGACATAAAGTAGATAGCGGCGAAGGAGCGAAGATACCGCAAGCCCTACCGCACCATGAAGCGCAGTACTTTGTTGAGGCGTTCGATGCCGAGCGCATGAAAATCCTCGATATCCTCCTCCCGAACCACCCGGTGGAGACGAACGAGAATTAGAAAGACGCCTAAATAAAGGGCTCCGAGCAGGGCTAGCAGGCCAACGTTAGCCCATTGGCCATCGCTGCGTTCCAAGAGCCGCGTTTTCTCAGCCACCCAATGGAAAATCGCTCCTTCGATCACCAGAGTTGCAAATACGCGCATGAAAAAGCGCATCGGGAAATGGATGCCTCCAAGTATCTGGCGCACCACTGCCAGCCGGAGCGGAATGGTCAGGACAAAAGTACCCAGCACCGCACCAACGCCGCCCCACACCCCCAGCCTGTAATGGACGATAAGCACCCAATCGAGCATGAGATTGACTGCAATTTGGAGCAACAGCATCGGAACCATATTCCACATCTTTTCCCTGGCCTTGATGGCGGCGGATAAGGGCATGGAAAACAGGGGCAGACACAGCACCAGACAGAACGCCGAAGCCAGATGACCGGCCTCGTCCATCTCTCCCCGGTAGAGAATATGGTAGACCTCGGGAGAGAAGAAGACGCCCAGCACGGCGACCGGCAGAGAAACGATCATGAGCAGCTTGTAATACGAGGAGATCAGCAGACCCAGACAGTTCCGATCGCGGGTATAGGCTTCGGCAAAGGCGGAGGTGAAGAGTGGAAGCAATGCCAAGGGAATAAAAGTGACGGCGGCGTACGGCAGAGAATACCCGAGGTCGTATATCCCCGCCAGTGTGGTTCCTCCGATCGCGGCGATGAAGAACACCTCCGAATACTTGAACATGACCGTGCGCAGAATCGAGTTAAGCATGACCGTCCCGGAAAATGAAAGGGTTCGTCGTTTGCCAATACCGAATTCGCGGTTTTCCCACGGCAGCGACCGGATATGCCGGACCAAAACCACCGCGCCGAACAGATAGACCACGGCCACCGAGAACATCTGCACGATGAACACCGTGCCCACTGCCGGCCGGATGTCGAGTGCGGCAAAAAGCACGACAAACCAAAGCAGTCCCTGCACGACCGAGAGTATGGCCACCGTGCGCGTCTTGAAGACGGAGGTGAAGACCGTCCCGACAAAATCCTTGATCAGCAGCAGCGCAGTCATTCCGCATGCCAGCTTCAGGTAGAAGCGAAAGTGCTCCACGTGCCCTGCCTTGAATAGCCGTTGCAAGGGTTGTTCGAGGCTTAGCAGAAGCAACGAAACCACCAGCACCGCAATGAGCTGCAGCGTGGCCGATTTCCAAAGGAGGTGGCCCAGGGCCCAACGGTTCTTCCTGGCGGCCAGTTCGGGAATATAGCGCATCAGGGCAGCCCCCAGACCGAGTCCGCAAATAATGAGCATGTAGGAGGAGATGTTGACCATCAGACTGTAGATACCGAACCGCTCCCGGCCCAGTCCGTTGACGGTCAGCATGCTGACCCCGAAGTAGACCATGAAGAGCACCAGTCTGCCGACCACCACCCACGGGATACCACTCATCGCTTCGCGCGAAAAGAAACCCCGCTCCCCCTGCGCGGCTTCATGGTTTCGGTCATGGCTCTTAATGCCGATAAGACCCCCGAGGTACTACGATTGACGCGCGCGTTCGATGCGCCGGGATATGGACGGGTGGCTGTGGAGCAGGAACTCGACCCAGGCCGAGGGTTCCTTGTTCGACAGGTTTTGGTCGGCCAGTTTTTCAAAGGCCGAAACCAGCGCATCCGGCGAGCCCATCGTTTCGATGGCATAGGCATCGGCCGCGAATTCGCGCTGTCGCGAATGCAGGTTGGTAAAGGGCATGGAAACGAGTGAAAAGACGAACAGGCTGAAAATGAAAATCGGTGCCGCCCCGATATCGTCGACCCCTGCAAGCCCGTAAAAGGTCGCTAACGACGAAAGACAGAGGTGCGCGATATAAAAGCCGAGCACGGCAAGCAACGACTGGACGAGGGTCAGGCGCAGAATATCGTGATTCTTGTAGTGCCCGACCTCATGGGCCAGAATGGACAGAATTTCTTCCTTCGAATAGCCGCTCAGCAAGGTATCGCCGAGAATGATGCGCCTGGTTCGTCCGATTCCAGTGAACGCCGCGTTGGCCGTACTCGTCTTTTCCTCGAGGCCCCACTTGAACACACCCACCACCTTAATGCCCGACTCCTCCATCATCCCGCGGACATCGGCGGCAAGCTCGCCTTCCTCGATCGGTTCGAACTTATGGAACAGCGGCATGATCACCACCGGCGCAATCGTGGAAAGAACCACCGCAAAAAGGATGTAGAAGAGCGCCGCCGCCAGCCACCAGATTCCCGGCAACCAGCGCAGCAGGGCGTAGATCACGGAGAAGAGGATGGTCGCGAGAACCAGATCGATTACGAGCGACTTGATGAAGTCGCCGAACCAATCGCCGAACGTTTCATTGGAAAGCCCGTAGTGCCGTTCCATCACATGGCCGCTGTAGTAGGAAAAGGGAAACATGCAGGCGGCAAACCCGAACACCGAGATGACCGTGTAGACCGCGTTGGTAGCATACCATCGGTGCCCGCCAAAACGCTCCGCCAGACCGTTGGCTAGCGAGGCCGAAGCCCCGCTGAACTGGTAGGCGGCCAGCAGAATCCCGAGTACAAGCACTTGGAGGATGAACATTCGGTTATGGATGGCATCATATTCCTTGGCCATCACTTCGCGGTCTTTTTTGATTTCGGTCATAGCTACAGTTCGTTCGAATATCCCATGATCGTCAGAAGGCGATCCAGTTCGTCGTTGTCGTGGTAGTCGATTTCCAGCGACCCTTTGACCTTGCGCCCGTTGGTCAGGGTCTTGGAGGGCATGATGCGCACGCTGGTCCCGAAAAACTGGTGCAACTCGTCGCTGAGGGTCTGGAGATAGTCGCCCGGTATGTCGCTTTTTTCAGCACGCGACTTTTTGGGCGGTATGCCTAGCCTCTTGACGATATGCTCTAGCGCGCGGACCGACAGGCCTTCCTTGATGGCCCGCTTGGCGAGCAATTCCTTTTCCTTTTCGCTGTCAACAGATAGCAATACCTTGGCATGGCCCACGGACAGCAAACCTTCGGCGACATACTTGCGGATGCCGTCGGACAGCTCCAGCAGGCGCAGGGCGTTGGCCACGGACGCGCGGGCCTTCCCGACCTGCTCGGCGACTTTTTCCTGGGTCAGATTGAACTTTTTCTGCAGCAGCGCGTAGCCTTCCGCCTCTTCGATGGGGTTGAGGTCTTCGCGTTGCAGGTTTTCGATCAGGGCGATTTCCAAGGCCTTTTCGTCGGAGGCCTCCACCACGATTACGGGCACCTTCTTGAGCAGCGCCGCTTGTGCGGCCCGCAGACGGCGTTCCCCGGCGATCAGTTCAAACTTTGATCCGACTTCACGCACGAGCAACGGCTGCAGGATCCCATGGACCTTGACGGAATCAACCAGCTCGGTCAGCGATGCGGAGTCAAATACGGTTCGGGGCTGCCACGGGCTGGCCACCACTGATGCAACGGGAACCTCTCGTACGCCTCCGCCGGTCTGCGGACCCGGCTTCGCTTTCGCGGGCACGACCTTTTTCGTAGCCTGCTGCTTTGCGGTTGATCCATCCTTGATCAATGCGTCAAGCCCGCGCCCGAGTCCCTTGTGTTTGCCTGCCATAGATTTTCCTTTTCTCCAATGTGTCTAAAACCAAGTCATAATTCCGTCTACCCGCTCAAAATGGAAGGCTAAAGTGGCCGAACCAAGGCGCTGAAGCGCTCATTCGTCGAGCCGCATCCTCGGACCCCGGGCCTCCGGCGGACGGGCGTCCACTTCCTCGGCCTTCCGCTGCTGATAGGACTTCACCACGGTCACATCCTTTTCAGGAAGGAAACAGTCGCGCACCCAAACCAGGTAGGTGCAGGCCATGATGCCCCAGACGCAGCTGACAAACGTCAGCACGGCGGGACTGACGAACTGAAGTTGCTGCAGGCTGGCGATCTGATCCGAGGAGTAGCCCATTCGTTCGTACAGCCGGTCCATTTCAAGCTCGGCAAAAGTGAGCATCATAGAGGAAGAGGTCAGCAGTATGATTACATAGGCCGCCCACCAGGCATGCATCTTTCTGGTAAACGCGCCCCATCCGACATAGCCGCAGACGGATGCAAGAGCGGCCACCACAATAAAACCGGTAAATCCCGTCCAGATCCGGCCGAACACGAACACGACATAATTCGTAGTGGC
>CAXMPN010000111.1:0-6291 GCA_964195195.1 Pontiella sp.
TTGGACAAGCAACGTTGAACCACAACCGATGCTGATGCCGATTAGGATGAATATTATTTTTTTCATATCAGTAGCGAACAGTGTCATAAGTGGAAAATTTTCCACCTATCACCCTTATGGGGTGGACTTATTTTCCACATATGACCGCATTAAAGGGGTAAACATGGAAAATCGACGGTTTTATTTTCCACATATGACCCCCGGTTAGAATTTTTTCCACATATGCCCGCATTAAAGGGGTAAACATGGAAAATAACTGTTTTACTTCACTCATATAATATGCACTTATTAAGTATTACGTATAAGGTCATATTTATGGAGAGAGGTATGGAAAGCAAGAAAAAGTTCAAGCCAGACACGAGTCTTAAGTTGATGGATCAGGTCCGGGAGGTTTTGCGATACCATCATTATGCCTACCGCACGGAGCAGACCTATTGTGACTGGATCAAGCGGTATTTGAAGTTTTATGAGATGAAGCGGCATCCTGTGGCTATGGGATCGGCGGAGGTGGAGCGGTTTTTGAGTCATTTGGCCACGGAGGGCAAGGTGGCGGCTGCGACCCAACGGCAGGCGTTGAATGCAATCATGTTTTTGTATCGGGATGTATTGGATATGGAACTGGGGGATATTGCGCCGGTGCGCAGCAAAAAGCATCGGAAGCCGCCGACTGTTTTGACGCAAAAGGAGATTGGCTGCGTATTGTTGCATATGGAGGGGACGCATCGGCTGATGGCAAAATTGCTTTATGGATGCGGCCTGCGTTTGATGGAGTGCATCCGGCTACGGATCCAGGATCTTGATTTCGGCCAGGGGCGCATTTTTGTGCGAGGCGGCAAAGGGGGAAAGGACCGGACGGTTATTCTGCCGGAATCAGTTCGGCCGGTACTATCGGATCACGTGGCGAAGGTGGAGGTTTTGCATCAGGCCGATCTGCGGGAGGGATTCGGGGAGGTCTACATCCCTGAGGCGCTGGCGCGGAAGTATCCAACCGCCTGTCGGGAGACGGGCTGGCAATATGTTTTTCCGGGGAAAGGCCGGTCGAACGATCCGCGGTCGGGCAAGGAGATGCGGCACCATGTGATGGAGTCGGGGTTGCAGAAAGCGGTAAAGGAGGCGGTGCGCAAGGCAGGGATTTCCAAGCGGGTCGGTTGCCATACGATGCGGCACAGCTATGCGACGCACCTGCTTGAAAACGGAACAAACATACGGGTGCTGCAGGAGTTGATGGGGCACAAGGATGTGAAGACGACGGAGATCTATACCCATGTGATGGACAAGGCGATCGATGCGGTAAAGAGTCCGCTGGATTTGTTGTGATGCCGATGGCATCCGCCGCCGCACAAGGCTTTGGCAGACAAGTTTAGGGGCTGGGGAATGTCGGGAGGATCTCACGCAGAGGCGCAGAGAAAGCAGGCCAACCGCCAACTGCAGCGCGGAAGAACCATTGCTCCGGATTAGGACGACACGGAGGTCGGCCCTCCAACCGCCCACTGCCAACGGCCTTAATCCACGATGTATTTTTCGAGGTGTTCTTCGTCGGCGAGGAATTCGGGAATCAGCTTTTTGCGGGCTGAAGCCCCATGGGCATGGACGGATTGCGGATCGCCGGTGATGAGCGGGTGCCATTCGGGAAGCGGTTTGCCTTCGTGCATCAGCCGATAGGCGCAGGTTTCGGGCATCCACTCGAAATGTTCGGGATGGTCGGGTGAGAGTGCGGCGCATTCGGGGACGAGTGCGTGGCGGTTAGCATAGTTGGTGCACCGGCAGGTGTTGACGTCGAGCAGGCGGCAGGCAACGCAGGTATAGTGCACCTCGTCCGTTTCCTCGACCTGGAGCTTGTGGACGCAGCACTTGGCGCAGCCGTCGCAGAGGGATTCCCACTCGGTGGGATTCAATTCGTGAAGCTTTTTGGTTTCCCAGAACGGTTTCATGGCTAAGAGGTATATTTGTTGATGAGGTCGATGAGCTCCTGCCGCCCGACCGGTTTGGAAATGTAGTCGTCCATGCCACCGTCGAGACATTTCCGCTGGTCGTCTTTCATGGCATGGGCGGTGATAGCAATGATGGGAATCTTGCAGAGCGGGTCCTTCATGGCTCGGATCCGCGCGGTGGCTTCAAACCCGTCCATAACGGGCATTTGGCAGTCCATGAGAATCACGTCGTAATGATGCTGTATGACCTGCTGAATGGCGTCCTGTCCATTGTCGACGGCATCGACGTTGCACCCTACTTTTTGGAGGATGGAAACGGCGACCTTCTGGTTAACCTTGTTGTCTTCGACCAGCAGTACCTTGATGTGCGGCTTGGATATGGTTTTGATCTGCTTGGCCGGGTCTACAACGAGGGGTGGGTCGGCAAGCCGCATGGTCAGGTTGAAATGGAATGTTGAACCCTGGCCCTTGGAACTGATTAGCCTGACCTTTCCCCCCATGAGTTCAATCAACTGCTTGCAGATAGCGAGACCCAGTCCCGTTCCTCCATACATGCGTTTGTTCGAGCCGTCGACCTGAGTGAACTTCTCGAATATGGCGGCCTGTTTGTCCTTGTCGATGCCGATGCCGGTATCGATGACCTGGAAATAGAGTTCCGCCTCCAGATCATCCAGGCGATGGCATTCGATGATCAGTGTGACCGATCCATCGTGGGTGAATTTGAGGGCGTTGCCGATCAGGTTAACGAGTACCTGCTCGAGCAATCCGTCATCGCCTGTGACATAGCGGGGGACATCGTCGTGATATACGCATTTGAGGTGCACTTTGCTTTGGTCCGTCGAGGCCCGGAACATGTGGTATAGGTTTTCGCACAGGGTGTGGAGGTCGATAACCGATTCGCGGATATCCATCTGGCCGGCTTCAATCTTGGAGATATCGAGCACATGGCTGATGACTTTGACCAGGCCGGTGGAGGACTGCATGATGGTATCGACGCAACCCTTCTGCTCGTCTGTAAGGTCGGTATCGTCCAACAGCTGCACCATCCCGACAATTCCGTTGAGCGGTGTCCGTATTTCATGGCTCATGTTGGCGAGGAATTCGCTTTTGGCCTGGTTGGCTTTTTCCGCCATCTGGCGAGCCTGTACGGCGAGTTCCTTGGCTTCTTCGGCCATCTGCTTGGCGGCCAGCATGTCTTCCTCCGCCGTCTTGCGCATGCTGATGTCGCGCGCATGGAGCTGGAGCATTTCACGGCCACCGATCTGGTGCAGGCTGCCCGTCATTTCTATGGGCCGGACCGTACCATCGGAAGCCTGGCTGAAACTCTCGCATTGCTTGAGGTCACCGGAAAACCAGAGGTCCATGTTGGTCCGCATTTCCTTCTGGGATTCCCTTGGGGCAAGGTCATACACCTTCTGGGTAAGCAACTTTTTCTTATCGATTTTTACCAGCTTGCATGCCTGGGTATTGGCGGTGGTGATGTGGCCGTTATGATCGATAACGAAAACGGCATCGGGTGAGTTTTCAAAGATCTCCCTGAGTCGGTTTTCACTATCGGCATAAAGCCGGGTATGCTGTTGCACCGAGCGTTGCAGCCGGCGGTTCCATAACAGGATCAACAGCAGAACGGCCAATCCAACACCAATGACGGCGAGCGCAACGATAATGATGGTTCGTATCGACAGGTTGCTTCTGGCGTATTCCGATCCCAGCCATTTGGCCTGTATCTTGGAGAGAGTTTCGGTCTGTTGGGCGTTGGAAATCCCCTTGTTGAGGATGTTCTTCAGCGTGTCGTTGCCTCCCGCAACGGCCATGCAAATTCGGGCGTTGAAGAGTGGGTAGCCTACGGGTTTCAGGTTGCCTTTTCCGCTGGAATACAGGTAATGCTGGACCACCAGTTCATTGCCGATTATGGCATCAACAGTACCTGACTCGATCAGTGCCAGTCCATCTTCCGGCGACGTGGCAAACTTAATGCCGCACTGGATGTTCCTGCGAACCAACTCGTCCAGAATGCGGCTTGTGCCCAGAATGGCTACATTGGCTCGCGCCAAATGTTCGAACTCAGAAATGAAGTGGCGGTCGGCCCGTACGAACAAGGCGACCGGGGCACTTTTGGTAGGCGTGGAAAAATCAAACTCGGCATCGTGTTCGTCGGAATAGGAAAGGCTTAGCATGGCATCGACGTCGCCAGATCGGAGCATGTCCATGGCTTCTTCAAGAGGTGCGGGGACGAAGCGTGCCTGGAATCCCATTTCGGTGGCCATCCAGCTCACGAGTTCGATATCCATCCCCGTGACCTGATTCTGATGGATAAAGGTAAAGGGGGCGAAAGACGGCTGGATGGCAAAAACAATCTCTTGCTTATCACGGAGATAGGTATGTTCTTGCGGCGAGAGCAACAGAGCCGAGGCTGAAAGTGCCAGGCTCGTCAGACAACCGATCAAGAATATCCGCTTTGTTAAAATTGACATATAATTCTCTGAGTTTGCACACTATAGAATGTGTAGCTAAACGCGTAAATATAAACCTAGGGTGGATGACGAGCCTCCAACTTGTCCTTCCATATGACCGTCCGATGCATTAAATAAGCAAGCGTTATGCCGACAATTATGAAGGTCGTTCACGTCATGCGCCGATTTGTCCCTGAAAAATGGGGGGGCACCGAATGCGTTGTATTTAATCTTTCGCGCGAATTAATCGACGAGGGGCATGCGTGCCGCATCCATTGCACTTCCATGCTGTCCGTGCCGGGGCGCGATACCATGGAAGCGGTTCCGGTCGTGCGGCACCGTTTTGTCCTCCCTTGGCTGGGGCTTTCCCGGCAAGCGAGGAACACCTTGTGCCTGAAGGGCGGAAGCCCGCTGTCGCTACCGCTGTTCATTGCTCTGCTTCGTGAAAAGCGTGTATCGCTCATTCACACCCACGTGCTGCACCGGCTGGGGGGGATGGCGCGCACGGCCGCCAGGCTGAAGCGTATTCCTTACGTGGTCAGCCTGCATGGCGACTGCTACACGATGCCGCCGGCGCAGATTGAAAAAATGTCCGCCCCCTTCGCGGGAAAGCCGGAATGGGGGAAGGTGTTCGGGGCGGCCTTCGGATCACGGCGGGTGCTGGAGGATGCGGACGGCATTATTTGCGTGGGTCGCGCCGAATATGAGGCGGTACGGGAGCGCTTCCCGGCCAAGCCGGTGTTCCACGTGCCCAACGGTGTGGACGTGAGCCGTTTTTCGCAGGCGGACGGTGCCGCGTTCCGGAACGCGCAGGGATTTTCCCCCGCAGAAAGGATCGTGCTCTGCGTATCGCGGATCGACTATCAGAAAAACCAGCTGGGCCTGCTGCGCGCATTTGCCCGTTTTTCAGCAGACCACCCCGATCACCGGCTGGTGCTGGTGGGACCGGTAACGGCCAAGGCCTATCGCGATGAGATCGCGGCCGAGGTGGAACGGATGGGCTTGGTGGACCGGGTACGGATCATTGAAGGGATGCTCCCCGCCGATCCCATGCTGCCGTCCGCCTACAAGGCGGCGGAACTGTTTGTTCTGCCGTCGCTCCACGAACCCTTCGGCATCGTGGTGCTCGAAGCATGGGCGGCCGGTCTTCCCGTACTGGCCAGCCAGCTGGGCGGGATCGTCGATTTTGCTACGGACCGCGAGACGGCCTTGCTGTTCGATCCGCAGAACGAAGAGGCCATTGCCCGGGGCATGACGGAGCTGGCAGAGGATGAGACGCTGCGCAACCGTCTTTCACGCAACGCCCTGGGTGCCGTCGGTGACTATGGGTGGAGTGCGGTTGCTGCCCGCACGCGTGAAATCTATGAAAGCGTGATCATGGAACAGCAGGCGCGGCGCTAGCGTAAAATCCGGCATAAAAACTGGAAGACAGCCATAAAATTAAGCATATTATGCGGTTCAAGTCTTAAACGAGCGAAGGGGGCGGTATGCCACACGGGGAAATACGCAAAAATATTGACGAACTGAAGACCGAATTGGAACGGACGCCCAAGGAAACCTCCCAATTCGAGGAGTTGCTTGAGCGGGCAAAAGATAGCATCGAACGCTACACCCCCGAAACGGTTCAGGATTTGGTGCAGGACCTCCAGCAGGAGGCCAAAGAATTTGAAGTAGAGCATCCGCAAATCACGGCGATGATCAATCAGGTCATGACTTCGCTCAGCAACCTGGGAATTTAACCGAAGAGGAACACCATGACGAAAATATGCTGTATCGGGGCGGGCTATGTCGGCGGCCCTACGATGGCGATGATTGCCAGAAAATGTCCCGGCATTCAGGTCACCGTTGTTGATATCAACGAAAAACGAATCGCTGAATGGCAGAGCGACGATCTCCCGATCTACGAG
>CAXMPN010000112.1:0-6268 GCA_964195195.1 Pontiella sp.
ATACGCGTCGTAGGCCTCGAGCATGGTGAACTCGGGGTTGTGCCTTGGGCTGATGCCTTCGTTGCGGAAGTTGCGGTTCATTTCATAGACGCGGTCCATACCGCCGACGATCAGACGCTTCAGATAAAGCTCCGGCGCGATGCGCATAAAGACATCGACATTGAGCGCATTGTAGTGCGCCTTGAACGGCTTGGCCGCCGCGCCGCCGGCAATCTGCTGGAGCATCGGCGTTTCGACTTCGTAGTAGCCGCGGTTATCGAGGAAGCTGCGGATTTCGCGTATGACCTGCGTACGCTTCTTAAAAACGTCCATTACTTCCGGGTTGGAGATGAGGTCCAGCGAGCGCTGGCGGTAGCGGGTTTCCACATCCTGCAGGCCGTGGAATTTTTCAGGAAGCGTGAGCAATGCCTTCGAGAGCAGACACCAGCTGCTGATGCGGAGGGTCTGCTCCTCCGTCCGCGTAATGAACAGCTCGCCTTCGGCGCCGATAATATCGCCGAGGTCGAGCAGTTTGAAGGCTGCGAAGTTTTCCTCGCCCAGCACATCCTTCTTCACCATGAGCTGGAACTTGGCGGAGCCGTCGGAAATATGAGCAAAGGCCATCTTGCCCATCTTGCGCATGGCCACAATGCGGCCGCAGGCCTTGACCACCTTGCCTTCCTCAAAGGAGGCATGCAGTTCGTCGAGGCGCGCGGTGCGTTCAAACGCCTTGCCGAAGGCCGGAAAACCGGCGGCTTCGAGCTTCTCCATGTTCTGGATGCGCTGCTGACGGTACTCGTTGATTGACAGTTCTTCGCTCATGATTATCTCCTGAAAAATTGGCCGCAAACATTAGGGATTCAGCCGGGGCAAGTCAACCCGCCACTGGGATGCCGGGCCGGTAGAGTTCAGCGCAGGACTACTTCTTCCAGAAGCTGGGCAGCAAGAGGATCAGCACGGTGTAGAGTTCAAGACGCCCCAGCAACATGAAACAGGTCAGGATACCCTGCCCCAATGGCGAGATGGCGGCATAGTTCTGCGTGGCACCGACCGCGTTCAGTCCCGGACCGATGTTGCCGAGCGTGGCAATGACCGAGGTGGCGGCGGTTTCGAGATCCGGCGTGAAGAAGGTCATGACAAACGAGCCGAGCGTAAAGATCAGTACGAAGATGGCGAAGAAGGCGGAGATGTGCGAAATGATCTCCTGCTCCACCGGCTTGCCGCCCAGCTTCATCTGGATGACCGACGAGGGACGCATGAACAGCTTCATTTCGCGGACCATTTTTTTGAACATGATGAAAACGCGCATAATTTTCATGCCGCCGCCCGTCGATCCGGCGCAGCCGCCGACAAACATCATGATCACCAGCAGCAGCCGTGATGCGTTGGGCCAGCTGTCGAAATCGGCGGTGTAGAAACCGGTCGTAGTCAGGATGGAGGTGGCCGTAAACGCGGCGTCGCGGAAACTGCGACCCAGCGGAGCGAAGCCGGCCGACCATACATTCCAGGTGATGAAGAGCGTGGCCCCCAGCAGGAAGAAGAAATAGACGCGAAACTCCGGATCCTGGAAATAGCGCTTGGGCTTGCCGGTGAGCGCATAATAGTGTAGTGAAAAGTTGATCCCGGCCAGAAACATGAAAACGGTGATAATCCCATCGACGGCGGCGCTGTCAAATGCGCCGATACTGGCGGCGTGGGTTGAAAACCCACCGGTGGCCATGGTGGCGAAGGTATGGCAGAGGGCATCGAACCACCCCATGCCGCCCACAAATTTCAGCAGGAGCGCTTCCACGAGAGTCAGCAAGGCATAGACGCCCCAGAGCAGCTTGGCGGTGGTCGTGATGCGCGGTGTGAGCCGGTCTTTCGACGGCCCCGGCATCTCGGCGCGGTAGATCTGCATTCCACCAACCCCGAGGAACGGCAGGATCGCCACGCACAGCACCAGTACGCCCATGCCGCCGAACCAGTGGGTGAGCGCGCGCCAGAAAAGGATTCCGCGCGGTATGTTTTCCAGATCGTTCAACACCGAAGCTCCGGTGGTGGTGAAACCGGACATGGTCTCAAAAATGGCCGACATGGGATGCGGTATGACGCCGGAAAAGATATACGGCAATGCCCCGAAAAGGGTCGCAGAAATCCAGCCGAAGGTCACCACGCCGAATCCGTCGCGACGAGAAAGGTTGATGTCACCCCGGGTCATGACGCCGACGATGGCGGCGCAGCCGATGGCGATCAGCCCCGACTCCAGCAGGCTCCAGCGAATCCGCATCGGCTCGTCGTAGAACCAGGAGACACCGGCACACCCGACGATGGCAATGCCGATCACCAATGTCATGTACGAAACCAGATGGAATACCGCGCGCTTGTTCATAGCATGTGTCCGCTAAAGAAAGATGGCTTTGATTTTCTTGACCACGTCCGGATGGCAGAAAATCAGCACCCGGTCATCGGCAAGCAACTCCAGATCGCCGGTGGCGGTCACGACCTCGCCCTGGCGCATGATCGTGGCAATGATGGCCTTGTCGGGCATCTTAATATCACGGATGCATTTTCCGATAAGTTTCCCATTGGCTTCGACCATGATGTCGAGCAGTTCGCCGGGTAGATTGTGCAGCAGGGAGGCCGCGCGGACCTTTTTGGAGCGCAGCCAGTGAAGGATGGCATTGGTCGTGGAGATGTACGGGCTGACCACCCGGTTGACCAGATAGAGCTGCTCGACGACCGGAACAAAGTCGGTGCGGGCAATCTGGGTGGCCGTGAAGGAGGCCCCTTTCTTCTGTGCCATCAGGCAGTTCATGATGTTTCCTTCGTCGTCGCCGGTCAGGGCAACGAACGCCGTGCGGTCGTGCAGGCCGGATTCCTCCAACGCGCTTTCGGTCAAGGCATCGGCGTGCAGGACCAGGGTCTTGTTCAGCTCGCCTGAACAGAAGCGGGCGCGCTCCTCGTCGTGTTCCAGCAGCACGCAGTCCATATCGTTCTCGATAAACTTGGCCAGCATCAGGCCCAGGTCACCGCCGCCCGCAATAATGACTTTTTCAAAGGGCTTGATGTCGGGACAGACCCAGTCGAAGAAGCTAGCCACATCCTCGCGTTGCCCGACCAGGTACACGAGGTCCCTTTTCTTGAAAACGGTGTTGCCGTGCGGCACCACCAGTTCGTCGTCGCGGCGGATGGCGATGACTCGGACGCTTTGAATAAGGTCGAGCCGGTCGCATTCGGCGGGGGTGCGATCCAGTAGCGGACTGACGGCATTGATACTGAAACCCGCCACCACCGCCTTGCCGGAAAAAAGCTCGAACACCTCCTGCGCCCCCGGCATCTGGAGCATGTTATAGACCTCGCGCGCGCATTCCTGCTTCTGGTTGATCACTAGATCGATGCCCATTTTCTGCAGGTCATAGATCGGCGAACAAGTCAGAAAATCCGGATTGGTAACGCGTGCGATCTTTCCCTTTACGCCGGCAGCGTTTGCGAGCAGGCAGGCCAAAATGTTCGCTTCGTCGTTTTCGGTGACGGCGATCAGCAGGTCGGACTTGTCGACCTGTGCCTCTTGGAGCACGACAGGATTGGTTCCCTTTCCGCAGATGGTCAGGAGATCCAGGCCGGCTTCGGCCTGCGCCAAGGCCTGGGGATTCATATCCACCATCACCACGCTATGCCGCTCTTCGCACAGACGCTGAGCCAGTTGCCGCCCCGCATTCCCTGCCCCGATAATTACAATGCGCATAGGTGTCCCCCCTGAAAAAGCCGTCGTATATGCTTAATCACGGAGACTTTAGCAACAAAAAACGGGGATAACAATGCCCCATTCCGGCGCGCCGACAGGCAAACTTCCGCGCTTTTTTCCAGACATTGCAAACCATTCCACCTATAAGAAAAACAGTTATCCGCAGGATCCGCTTCTGAAGAAAAGGTTTTTTTAATGAGCAGCTTGAAACAACACCCCGCACCAGGCGGACATACCATCCATTTCCGCGGTGACACGGTCACCTTCACCCTCGAGAACCACAGTGGAAAAAAGGGGAAGGCGTGGCTACGCTCCAATATCGGCTACGCCCATGTGCGGCATCGCGAAATCATCACCCATACCGAACAGGGGCTTACCCCGCGCGCTCGCGACTGGCACGACTTCCCGATGGAAGCCGACGGCAAGACCACGTTCACCCTCACGCTCCCGTTGCTGGGTGTAGGACGTTTCGCAGGCAAGGCCTTTTTCATCGCCGACGGAACGGACCTCATCCAATGGCCCGAGGGCGGGAATTCCGTCCTTAAGGTGGAGCCGGCGGAAACCTGCGCCGGCAACACCATGTACACGGCATTCGTCCGGCAGTTCGGTGCGATCAAACACGCAGGGGCCGTTGCACCCCACGAGGAAGCGGCCGTCAGACAGCTGGACGAAGCGGGCTACGCGGTCATTCCCCGCGGGGGGAAGTTCCGCGATATGATCAAGGATCTGGACTTCATCGTCGGCACCCTGCGATGCAAGATCGTGCAACTGCTGCCGATCCACCCCACCCCGACCACCTATGCGCGCATGGGCCGCTTCGGCAGCCCGTTTGCCGTGATGGACCTGCTTGATGTCGACCCGTCGCTGGCCGAATTCGACCAGCATACCACGCCGATCGACCAGTTTCAGGAACTGGTGGACGAGGTGCACCAGCGGAATGCACGGCTCTATCTGGATATGCCGATCAACCACACCGGCTGGGCATCGCATCTCCAGATTACCCACCCCGAATGGTTCCACCATAACGACGACGGGTCGTTCATGTCGCCGGGAGCGTGGGGCGTGCTGTGGGAAGATCTTTCCAAGCTCGACTATTCACACCGCGGCCTCTGGCAATACATGGCCGATGTTTTTCTGTTCTGGTGCCGACGGGGCGTCGATGGCTTCCGATGCGATGCCGGCTACAAGATTCCGTTCGATACCTGGGAATACATCATCGCCAAGGTGCGGATGGAATATCCCGACACGATCTTCATGCTCGAGGGTCTCGGGGGCTACAAACACGTCACGGAGCACCTGCTGGCCGACTCCGGCATGAACTGGGCCTATTCCGAAATCTTCCAGAACTACGACCAGGGGCAGGTGGATGGATACCTGCCCGAATCGATTCGTGTTTCGGAGAGCAAGGGGAACTTGATCCATTTTTCCGAAACGCACGACAACCTGCGTATCGCGGCCACCTCCCAGGCCTTCGCCCGCCTGCGCACGGCCTTCTGCGCGCTGACCACCCACCACGGCGCATTTGGCTTTGCCAACGGCGCGGAGTGGTACGCTACGGAAAAGATCAACGTCCACAACGCGCACTCACTGAACTGGGGAGCGGAACCCAACATGGTCGAATGGATCCGCCGCATCCACGCGATCATGGAAATCCACCCCTCCTTCCATGCCGGCGCCAAGGTGGAGCTGGTGACCAACGGCTATCACAATTCGGTCGCCCTTCTCCGCACCGACGCATCCGGAGTACACCGCCTGCTGGTGCTCGCCAACCTCAATCACGAGCAGGAAAGCGTCGTCAGCTGGAATGGCGATTTCACCCCCTACACGACCAACCTCATCTCCTCCGCCACCATCCAGCACGGCAATGCAACCTGCCACCTCAAGGCGGGAGAGGTCCTTTGCCTGTCGGACGACCGAGAGTGGGTGGAACGCCTTGCAGCCACGTTGGATTCGACCTTCCACGGAGCTGAAAAAAGCGAAGAGCAATGCCTGCGCGCCAAGACGATGGATCTCTTTGCCCACTTCAACGCGTTGGACCGGATCGACCTTGGCCACCTGATGGAAAATCCAAAGCAATTGTGCGAAGAACTGGCCGGTAACGCTCCGATCGTCACGACCTGGCGCTGGCCGTACGATTCACGCCGGACCGTGTTGCTTCCGCCCGATCACATTCTACTCGTTGAAGCCGACCATGGATTCATTGCGGAGCTTAAGGGCACGGGGGACGAAACACTCGCCCATGAAAAATCGATGATCCAGACCAACGGCCGGTTCTTCGTGCTGTTCAACCCGCTGGAGACACCGCAAACCCACCGGCGCCTGGCCATTAAGCTCACCGTGTTCGAGCCGGACGGCATCAAGCACTCCACATCAGATGTCCTGCAGCTGAGCGAGTTGCAAAACGCCCGGGTGGCCACCACCTGCGAAGCGGGGGAGATCCACGATCACGACCGCTACGCCGTCTGCACAAACCGCCATGGAGCCCTCGCGCAGGTACGGATCGGCTGGGCCGAATTGCGTAGTAAATATGACGGGCTGTTGTCGGCCAACCTTGATCCGGAG
>CAXMPN010000113.1:0-6258 GCA_964195195.1 Pontiella sp.
GATATCACCGGCATTCAGGTAGTGCCACCATCCGCGAATATACCAGGCCATGGCACTATCCGGGTAGTTTTCGATGATGGTGTCCATCATTTCCCGTCGCAGGGCGGAAACATCTTCTTCCATACCCTGGTTTTCATTGAGGTGTTCCTCACCTACGGCACCGGAAGCGCGGGCAATCAGCGTTTCCAAATTGTCTGGATCCAGGGCCACCGCCTTTTTTAGCGCACGAACAGACTTATTATATAAGTCGGTGTAAACCACGTTCCTGTCGCCCCCCTCAGGCACAAACCACCCCAAACGGTTCATAGTATCTAGTTTGATGTCATAGACGTCGTTGAGAACCGCCCAGGCTTCAACAAAGTCAGGATCCACCTGAAGTGCTTCCTCTAAATATTCCTGTTGCCGGGTTAACATAGCTTCCGATTCGGGCTCACTACGATCTATGCTTCGGGCTTTTAGGTACAGGTCATAGGCTTTAACACTGTGGGTGGGCATGCCCTGCAGCGTACCGACGGATTCGGGCTGGATTTCCAGGTGCAGTGAATTGCTGATCTCCCGTGCCACGGCACTCTGGGTGGCAAACACATCCACCAGCTCACGGTCATAGTTATTGGCCCACAAGTGTGCATCATTGCGTGCATCAATCAACTGTACCGTCACACGAACATGGTTGTTGATGCGACGCACGGATCCTTCAACAATATAATTCACCCCGAGCGCTACCCCAATATCGCGCAGATTCATTTCAGAATTAATATATCGCATCACCGAGGTTCGAGAGACCACTTGCAGTCCCTCAATGCGAGATAGATTGGTAAGGATGTCCTCGTGCACACCCCCGGCAAAAAAAGCATTGGCATCAATGTCGCTCATATTGACCAGCGGCAAAACGGCAATGGACTGTACTGCGGATACAGGCGGTGTGACTGGATCAACGCTTAGTCCGTCTCCCTGACGCAGATAAAAAATGAGTGCAAGGGTTCCGAAAATCAAGGTGGGCACAGAGGCCGCAAAAACCATCGACAACCTACGACGCTTCTTGTTTTGTGCAGCCGATTCAGCTGTATCCGGGCCGGTTTTCCGGCCGTCGCCGACCAGCTTGAGACCCTCGGGGGTCAGCTCCAGCGCCCAGGCGATGACCAGTGAAACGGGGAGTCCGAGCACCAGCATGAGCACCACAAACCGGAAGGCCCAGGGCGGGATGCCAAAGCTTTCAAAGGTTGTACCGGCCACCTGAATCACCAGCCAGGCGACCACGGAATACACGCTGGCCACCCGAATTACATGACGGCGCTTGAGTTCGGACCAGAACGAGGCCCGGGCAGCAAGATTCTTCTTTTCGTCTTCCGGTTGCGCTTCCTGCGTTTCATTCATCCGATTAAAGCTCCGTTCGGTATTTGGCGCAACCCGGGGTCCAATTCTTCAAAACCGGCATTAAAATCCGAACTTGGGTGCGCCTGCGTTATTGAGAATGAATATAAAGAATCAACAATCCTTATCCCACCATTATTTACTAATGTTTCCAGCACATTTTCCAGAGGAAGAAAAGCCCTCACGAGCCGATCAACCCGCTTGGTCACTGTTCGGCTGGTCTCCTTATACAGGTCGTATAGAGCCTGTTCGAACGAGACGCTATGACGTGTGGATTGGAAGGGATGAACCAAAGCTTCAAGGGAAACCTCGATAGCGCCGGCTACCTTCAGCTTTTTCTCTTCGGTCACAGTGCCGACTTTGGGCGATTGGCAATCTAGCAAAGAGGGCTTCGAGATAAGACTTATAGTTCGACGGACCTATCTTCCTGTTTGCCCAGCTTTCGGACGCAGAGCGCTTCTTTGCCGTGCTTGTGGAAAGTTCCTCTTCTTGAAATAGGTCGTATAAAACCTATTCGAACTAGACGCCGTGAAGTGTGTATTTGAAGAGATTAATCAGCACATCCGCAAGAGGAAGATGGTCGATTTAATTACCGCTACGCCGCCCGGAAGCGGCTCATGGACTCTCCAATTGGAAGAAGGGAGGCGCCTCGCCGATCGGTATGGTAACCATCCAATCGTCTCCCTGAATGATCGGGGTGTTCGTAACCGATGACCATACAACGGGCGGCGTAAGGTTGGTGCTGCTGTAAAGGCTGTACGCGGTGTAGGATGCAGGCCAAAGAACCTCAAGATTGAATCCCGATACCTGGATGCTTATCGTCGGAGGTATGGCACTGGTGACCGCGATTTCAAGGTTGGCCGAACTCGGGGCGTCGACCGTGATTTCAAGCGTCGCCGTGTCGGTCCCGCCGTTCCCGTCGGAAACCTGTACGGTCCAGCTATTCAGCCCCACATCCGCATTGCGGGGGGTCCCGAAAAGCAGGCCGCTGGAATGAAAGAACAGCCAGGTCGGGCCCGAAACTCTGGAATAGGTCAGGATGGCACTCGCATCCATGTCCGTAGCTGAACCGGCAAGGGTACTGATGTAGCTATTATTTTCAACGGCATTCGGCTTTGTGATCGGATCGGCCGTGAAGACGGGCGGGACGGCGTCCACCGTGAGTTCAAGGGTGGCTGATACGGCGTTGTTGCCGTCGGAAACCTGGACGGTCCAGCTGTTGAGGCCCACATCTTCTTTGCCGGGCGTACCCGAGAGCGCGCCGTCGGCCGCCACGTTCAGCCACGCCGGTCCCGAAACCTTGGAATAGGTCAGGGAGTCGCCTGCATCCACGTCCGTGGCCGAGCCGGCGAGGGTATCGCTGTAAGGGCTGAATTCAGGAGCATTCGGCTTTATGACAGGATCGGTTGTAAAGACCGGCGGATTTCCGAGGACCGTGTGCCCGTTGTCAAAGATGCGGATATAGTCCACCACATATTCAGCAGGGAACGAAGCGGTGATCTTGGAGGGCTTAGATATTCCCGCGGAGCTGCCGCCGACGGCCATGTTGAGGATGAAGAAGTGCGGTTCGTGAAATTCCTCCCGATCAGATACTTCCGGGGAGGAAATATCAAAGGTCCAGATCAGGTGATCATCGATATAGGTGGTAATCGCGGTTGGGGTCCATTCCATGCGGTAAATAGCGAACGTACCATCCAGATCGGTCGGACGGTCCAGGGACGATTCATCGAACTCGTGATGATCGTTTAGTTCATAGTGGGCGCCTGATCCAACCCGCCGATTGACGACCCGTTCAGCGATGGCGGCGATGCCCCCCACTTCCATGACATCGATTTCACCGCATCTCGGCCAGCCAACGGTCGAAAAATTATTCCCGAGGGTCCAGAACGCGGGCAATAATCCATCGGCCAAATCGGGTAGCTTGATCCTTGCTTCCACCGTTCCATACGTAAAGGTGAACTTGTCCTGGGTTTTGACCCGGGCGGAGGTAAAGTGGTCGTCATCCTTCACTGCAGTAATAATGAGGTTACCATCCTCAACCCTTACATTGGCCGCATCACGGGTATACTCCTGGAGTTCGCCATGGTCCCATCCGGTTTGGCCAAGGTCGTATGACCATACGTTCGTGTCGAGGGCCGACCCGGAGTTGAATTCTTCGCTCCAAATAGGGGGTTTAACCGCCGGTAATATATATTCCCCCATCATGTCGTTGGCTTGGTTGACATAGAGAGGCCACCTCAAATAGTTGCCTTGCGTCATCACGATAACCATATCTTGCTCTGGGAAGATGTTGATGTATTGACCCCCATCCCCATCGGCAGAGAGGTAGTTAACGCCATTTAACTCGCGCATCCAAAAGAAATAACTGTAATCCCCGGCGGAGCTATTTACCTGCACGCTGGACACTTCTTCGACCCAGTTTTCCGGAATGACTTGTTCGTCGTCCCAGACCCCGTTATTTAAGTAGGTTACCCCTACTTTCAGCAGGTCTCTTGGGCGCATATGCATTCTGGCAGCGCCCTCAGGCAGCCCGTCCGGCTGTGATTGCCAATCGTAATCAGTAATGCCCAGCTTGCTATAAAAGTGGGTATCTGCCCAATCACGAATGGAGCCTGGAACCATATTATCCAGGCCTCTCAACAACATATTTGGACTTGCGCTGTTATACACCCAGGCAGACTGAGGGCCTCTGTTATTACGGCTGAGCAGAAAGTCGGTGAAGTCAGCAGATTGCCACAGTAACGTAAGATCGTTCCGGCCCCACTCGTCCCAAACAAAACCAAGCTGCATGGTTAGCATATCGTGCAGGGTTACAGCCGCTTTATTGGCATCGGTAAAATAGTCCGCTTTTTCAGGCAATAAGGCGGAAATGGGGGTTGCAGGGGAGTGGCCAAATTGTTCAAGCGCAATGCCGGTCACCGTTGCGGTTAACGACTTATTTACCGAGGCTATGTAATGTTTATTCGTTCTACCCCACTGAATTTCGCTGGGATCGCCTACTTTTCGAAGAATGCCCCCTTCGAAATCAATGTAGTCGTTATTACCCCAATAGTATTCTTCTACCACTAAGCGGCCATCTTTATAGATTAACAGACTATGCAGCTCCCTATAGCCTGTGGCCCCTGGCTGCACCGTCTTGGCTATTAATTGATTAATCAGATTCGGGTCTAAACTCGAATAATTTAGATTTCGAGTTTGAATACCGTCGTCCAATTGCACGGGCTCAAAATAGGTAAAGGTATTCACTAACGACATAAGGATCGAATTCGTTTGGGTCGTGCTGACATTCACCTCACGTGGGCGAAAGTTTTCAGCACTCACTGAAACGGCCAAATATTCGCTGTCAATCTCTGTATGCTTACCGAGCCAAAGCACAAATTCACCCTGTGGATCCGTGGTTGTTTCAATAGCAGCCATTTCCCCGTTAGATTGAATCAAGGTCACTCTGGCATTGGCAATGGGTTGCCCCGTGGGGTTGGCTGAGTCCCTAACGACACCCTTTACCATTTGTTTCCCAAGCTTCCGGGGGAAGTGGCGCTTGATGATCCTGTCCGGATCGGGTTTACCGTAGCTCGATGCAGCGGCGGTGGGGAGAAGTACACTCTCGTTCGCTTGGGCCGGCGTTACGGAGGATACGTTCAACAGGAACAGGATGCTGGAAGCCAGAGCGCTGCTGAATAAACTCGGTGCTTTATGTGATTTACGGTTCACTTTTTACCTCTCGCTGAGAGCCCGGCGCATCACCTGCAATGGGCTTTCGTTGTTGAATGGCGTCATTGAATTCGCCTCGCTGAAAATAGCAATTATCGTGAGTGGGCGTTGAAAACTCGAATGGGGCTTATATGGCTGTCATGTATCTCACAAAATGTAAGCGATGTCAATGATGTCCGGGGTATCAGGACCGTACTTCGACCTCGATTACCAGGTGATTTTCGAGCAAAAGAACGAGGGGGGGGGAGGATGGGGTTTGAGGCAACTCGATCTCTGCGCGCTGAAGTAACATTAGTTTGACGGTGACTCCGTATTGTAGTACAAATTGCTGGTTAATCAGTAGAGGAGCTTCAGCCAATGTTTATCAAAATCCACTTTAGAATCATTGCGGGCATGTTCGGCTTCGCACTCTGCATCGCCGCATCCACCCAGCCCGTCCTCGCGAGTACAGCGGCCTACGAGCCCTTTGATTACACATCGCTTGCCAATGGCACGGCCAGCACCGCAACCGGGTTCACCGGCAACTGGACGTGCGGGACGACTCCATCGATGGTGGGCGGCATGACCTACACCGATCTGCCGACAGCCAATAACTCACTGAGTTCCGCCAGCGGCCGGCAAACCGTGAGCTTCTCAGACTCGCTCACCAACGGAACGCAGTTTATTAGCTTTCTGTTCAACATGACCGGAAACAACGGCGGGAACATTTGCGGCGTCTACTTTCCCAACGGCGGCACGGGCCTGTTTTTTGGATATGGTATGGCGCCCAACTCAGCCTCGCAGGGCGGTATGGGTCTTGCATCCATGACCACCACGGGCACCAGTCCCCAGGGGGCGGGAAATCTGAACAGTTCCTTTCTCGGCACGTATGGTACTACCCCTTACCTCGTGGTGTTGGAAATCGAGTTCAACACCTCCGGCGCGAACGACACGGTGAAGGTGTACCTCAACCCGACGGCCGATGCCGCCTCGCCGGGCGTAACGGCCACCTATACCCACACCACGTTCGATGTGGGAACGATCAGCGGGATCGGGTTTCAAAACGCGGGGGGCGGATTCCCGATTGTGGCCGATGAAATCCGCGTGGCCGACAATTATGAAGATGTGGTGAGCGATGGCCTAGTGACCCCACCCACCCCGGTCATCACGGATGTGTCTCCATCGTCGGGACTGACC
>CAXMPN010000114.1:0-2115 GCA_964195195.1 Pontiella sp.
TTCGGGCGCTCTTCGATCAGATTTTTCAGTACCCGTTCCGCTTTCGCATATTGCTTGGAAACGATATAGAGGGTACTACACTGATAGCGAGCCTCCAGATGCGTCGGGTCGATTTCGAAGATCCGTTCGTAAGCGGTTATGGCCGATAATGGGTCACCATCACTAAGATAGGCCGAGGCCACATTCAAAAGAAAAGAGATGCGGTCTTCGTCGGGGAGGTCCGCGACCTGAACCCCTTGGGATTCCAATTCCGAAAGCGGGAGGTTGGTATCCTGTTGCGCAATCGCTGAGATCGTCGTGAAGGCGGCAATGAAAAAGGCTCTGATGAAGGGTTTCATGGGGGGAACTCCTAGTTTGTCTTGCCAATCTGGACATGGACTACGGCCGGGTCCGTTTTTACAAGCTGCACGCCGGAGGGGAGGTCAACCACCACCGGCAAATCGTAGCCGGTGCTTTCTGCCAGTTCCATGCAACTTACATAGGCAAAGACATCAATCGATCGGATCTGTTCAAGTCGTTGTTGTTGGCCACGAACCGTGGCATTTATTGCTAGCGGTTGCACATCAATCGTCCGCCGCTCTCCCGGTGCGCACAAAATTCTGACGGGGATCTTTTCCAGAATGGCCGTGCTACTGCGCATTTCGAGCGCAAACTCTACCGTTACCCATTCCGGATCGATCGCAAGGCGACTGCTCTGCGGGGCATCGAGCTGCACGCTCTCCTTAAACGAAGATTGGCGGTTTTTCAATTCAATGGGTTCAGTATGGATGTTTTCCATCCCGTCCAGAACCTGCTTGGCGCCTGTAACACGCACCGTTGCCGGTGTGCTCACCATGCGCTCGATTTCAAGTCCTTCGGGCAACGAACCATTGATCGCCGCCTTGACAGGAAGCAGCTTGGTGCCTTCCTGATCAAGCTTCACGACCACTTCATCCGGACTAAAACCAACCACTTTTACGTTCGCACTGGTAGGATTCTTCAGGAATTTCGGCTTGAGTCGAACGACCATCTCCCTGCCGCGCTCGGGCTCCGGCATGGGGATGACCACCCGGAGCTGCTCATTGTTGAGATAGCGGATATCCTCGCGCGATCCCCGAAACAGTATGTTCACCTGCTGCACCGATTTATCCCATACCGCCCAGCCTTCCGGGGCATCCACTTCCACCACAATGTTGGAAACGGAAACCTCGAACCCGATATTGCTCCGAATACCCTGCCAAGCGAGGAAGGCCAGGACAAGGCAAAGCAGCAGGAGCCATTTCTCCTTTTTAAGCTGCCCCCAATACCATGAAATTTTATTCTTCATTTTTTTTCTCGCCGATGGACATCAGTGCGGTATCCGACAGGTCGGCTTCTCCGGTTTCGATTTTTTCCCGGAAGCGGGCCAGCCCCGTTCGTTCCCTGCGCAGCATGGAAGATAGCATTCTCCGCAATCTTTCCTCCTCGAGTCCGCGCCGTAATTTTCCATTGTATGCAATAGAGATCGCACCCGTTTCCTCCGAGACCACCACGACGATCGCATCTGTTTCCTCAGTAATTCCGATCGCGGCCCGGTGGCGGGTCCCCAGAGCTTTGCTAAGCTCCTCTTTCTGACAGAGAGGGAAAAGGCACCCTGCCGCGCAGATGCATTCGCCGGAAATAATCACGCCGCCATCGTGCAGAGGTGTATGGGGAAAAAAGATCGTGGCCAGCAGCTCGGCGCTCACGGTACTGTGCATTCTGGTTCCCGTGTCCTGAATGGCCCGAGTGCCGATTTCGCGTTCGATCGCGATCAGGGCGCCGATCTTCCGTTTCGACAGAACGGAAACCGCTTGCATGATGGGCTCTACAAGGCTCATCTGAGAAGACATGCCGTTGCTACGCCATGGCTGGCGGCCAAGACGCGCCAGCACACGCCGTATTTCCGGATGGAAAATAACCACAACGGCAAGGGAGATATATAGCATCAGCCTGGATAGCAGCCAATTGAGAACATCAAGATGGCTCAGACTGGTGATCGCGAAAAGGATGCCAAACAGCATGATCAGGCCCGTAAGGATTGCGGATCCACGGGTTCCCTTGATCAGTCGGAAAACGCAATACAGCATGGTTGCGAGAATTAGAATCTCGATCCAT
>CAXMPN010000114.1:2125-5698 GCA_964195195.1 Pontiella sp.
CCGGTAGTTCAAAAGCATTAATCCATTGCATTATTCGTCACCGGAAATGAATGTATCCAATATCCGGCAAACATCGCAAGTGTCTAATACGTCGTGTACCCGCAAAAGATGCGCACCGTTTGCCACGGACCATGCCGCCGCACCAAGGCTTCCGGCCCGACGGTCTATCGGCGCCGTCCTTCCGGTAAGCTGGCCGATAAATCTTTTGCGCGACGCTCCGACCAGAAGCGGGTAGTCGCACACTGCCAACGCGGGCAACCCTCGTAGCAGGGCCAGATTGTGCTCCAGTGTTTTGCCAAAGCCTATGCCGGGATCTATCACGATGTGGTCGCGCGCTACTCCATGCTGTATCGCCACGTCGATACGGGCTTTCAGATAGTTGCATACCTCCTCGACCACATTCCCGTAATCTGGATTGGATTGCATCGTTTTCGGTGTGCCCTTCATGTGCATGAGAATCAAGCCCGCGCCGGATTCGGCGGCCAACCCCGCCATATCGGGATCCGATTCGAATGCGGAGATGTCATTAATGATGTCTGCGCCAGCTTCCAGGGCGAGTCTGGCAACATCGGATTTGGTGGTATCAATGGATATAGGGATGTCCGACTGCTCCCGAATCTTTTCAATGATCGGTGCCGTGCGCCTGATTTCGTCGTCCGCCGAAACGGGATCCGCACCTGGCCGGGTCGATTCGCCGCCAACGTCGATGATATCTGCTCCTTGAACGACCATTTCAAGGGCGCGGTCAACGGCGGCATTTGGGTCAATAAAGTTACCGCCATCGGAAAAAGAGTCGGGGGTAACATTCAGGATGCCCATCACGAGGGTTCGCTCGCCGAGTTTCAGGGAGCGGGAGCGGCATTGCCAGTCATAGATGATGCGCTTGTTCACCGAGTGCTTATAGCACGATTTCCAGACCGTCCCAAGGTACGATTACAGCATCGCCAAGCCGTCCCTGGAGATCGTGGTGCTCGGAGCTGTGGGTAAGGTGGGTAATGAACGACTGCTGCGCACCGATCCGCGCCAGCTGTTCCACGCATTGATCGATACAGAAGTGGGTGGGGTGCTCCTCCGGCCGGAGACCATCGAGAATCATCGCATCCATGCCGCCGAGCAGCTGAAGCGTATCATCAGGAATATGGTTGCAGTCAGGAATGTAGCCCAGCCGCTTGCCATCGCCTTCGACCCGGAAGCCGTAGATCATTTCCTTCCCATGCCAAACGGGCAGGGGAGTGATCGTTGAATCACCAATGGATACCGGGGTCTCCTGTTCTGTAAACTGTACGCGTGGAACGCTTTCAAATCCATAACGGGCGCTGTCGACATAATCGAACTTCCTCCGCATCAGACGAATCGTATCCGGCGATCCGTATACGGGAATATGTTGATCCTGCAGTGTGCTGAAGCGCCGGACATCGTCGAATCCGAAGATATGGTCCGCATGGGGGTGGGTCAGGAAGACCGCATCCACGCGTTCGACCCCGAAGGTCAGGACCTGGTCGCGGAAATCAGGCGGCGTATCAAATACCAAATGCTGCCCTTCAACCACCACATACAGGCTGCAGCGCCGCCGCTTGTTTTTTATATCGGTGGAGGTACAAACCCGGCACGAACACCCGATCATGGGGATGCCGTGCGAGGTTCCGGTTCCAAGGAAGGTGAATTTCATGATCAAACAACCGTGCAGTGCCGCACCAAAGCCTTGCCGCGGGGGAAAATGATATCGAACCGGTCGGGAAGGGGAGAGTCGATAGTGATGTCAGGCTGATAAGCCACATTGCGCAAAAGGAGATATTTGCCCGAATATTCCTGTAACAGGCCGGCGAATTCGACCACCTGGCCATCTTCCAACATTTCAACGATGACCTGTTTACTGAGATATTTTTCCAGCACCGGCTCGTAGGCATTCGGCACCGTGCCGAGCAGAGTATTGCCGACTTCACCGGCGCGCTTGTCCGCTCCTGCCACCTTGCCGACGGGTGTGCTTTTCTTCATGTTGCCGATAATCATGCCCAGCGACTGCGATACGGCGTCGCGCAGGGTATTGAAGACATTCCAAATCCAACGCCGGAAGCGCCGTAAAATGGAGGGATTGGCTATACGACGTATCTCCTTCTGCCATTTTTCATGCTCCGGGGTTCCGGCGTGCGGCGGTGGTTGGAGGATTTTCCTGATGCCGTCGACTTCCGGCGAATAGAGCACATAGCTGGCCTTCTTGTAGCCCGAGTCATCGCAACCCGGATTTTCAAAAACCAGCTCTATCGCCTTCGGATAGGCATTGAAGCGGCCCCACAGCCATTTGCCCGACTCCATCAGGATCATCACCGGCTCGTGGGTGAAATACTTCAGGCAGCGGTCACGCTTCCGCCGGGTGGCGATTGCGGTAATCGTTGCTGCGATGAATAGCAGCAACATCGGGAGCCAAAAATCAAGCATGGGGTTTCCTTCGTTTAATCGGGGTAAATCATTTTCTTCGTCATGCCTATATCGCCGACAAGCACCAGTTTGCTCTGTCTAATAGGGCTCCAAACGAACACAACGACTTTCCAGCCTTCCTTGAGCAATGTATCGGCGATTATGCTACCGATGCCGCTGGCGCCGTCTGTAACTATTGCAACGCGTCCGCCATTGCGGATCGGGTTCTTCTTCAATCTTGAAAATAAAGAAAATGGTGTGCTCATCGACACCACGGAATACACGGAACCGGCTCAAAAGAAAAGCCCTCTTTCCCTGCCGTTGCTATGCAGCGTGTTCGCGGTAGTGGCTGTCGCGCCAGCACAACGGCAACGACTCGCCTGAGGGAAAGAGAAGTTCGGACTTTTCGTAAGAATCCACATCCATCGTGTCCTCGCCTGCTTGCGACCTCGCCTGTATGGACTCTACAAACGGATCGAATAAGGCATTTAGTTCGATGGCCTCAATGAGACCTCCGGTTTGGGAATGCTTAAGGAACATGGAGTTCTCCATTTCTATTTACGCATCATGCAGCGGCGTGTTCGTTGTAGTGGCTATCGATCCAACACAGCGGAAGCGGTTCTCCAGACGGGAATGCCAGCTCCGTCTTCAGGAAGTTTTCGGGTCGCTGGATGGTTTCGTCAATGTATGACCGTGCCCTTATGGTGGGGGACGTGGGATTGATTACATCAGGAAGATCTATGATCTCAACGAGATCTCCCGACGGGACGTGTTTCAGATACATGGACTACCTCCTAGTTATAATCCATTCGACCATGGCGGAATGGAAAAGGTTCAATTCGGAGGAAATTGTCGCGACCCCTAGGTTTGGGCGGCCTGCTCGTTGCCGGCTTTGCGCAGCATGAACCATTTCATCGGCAGTCCGCACCAAGCGCTGACCATGCCTCGGCCGACAAAAAACATGCAGATTACGCCGACGCTCAGCGAGGCAATGATTAAGCGGCCCACGCTGCGGTAGCCAAATCCCGTAATGAAGCCAGCGGCAATGGCCGACACCACCATGCCGCAGGTCAATAACAGGTTTACGACGGTGTCGTAGAGGAAATTACTGATGGTGTACGATGAGGATTGTGCCGCCGCCGGATCGAGACCAAGCAT
>CAXMPN010000114.1:5708-6030 GCA_964195195.1 Pontiella sp.
TCCGAACATGAATGCCGCAAACTTGGTCCGTATCTGAATGGTGCGCGATAAAAACAGCTTTTTTCCATGGGCCATGAAGGCGCGCATTACGCCATAGGCCCATCGCATCTGCTGGCGGAATAGGTCGCCCGGCGTGTAGGGGACTTCGCAGCGGATGCGCAGATCATCCACGTATGCGATCCGCTTGCCGGCGGTAATCATGCGCAGCGAATAGTCCACATCCTCAGTCAGTGCCCCGGCGGTCCATCCACCATGCTCAATCAGGTAGCTTTTCTTGACCAACTCTCCCGAACCGCAGAAGACACAGCTTTTAGTTACGGCC
>CAXMPN010000115.1:0-6006 GCA_964195195.1 Pontiella sp.
CCGTCAGTTCCTCGTCCTCTAAATCCAGTTCGTTATGGTTGCTTGTCTTGCTCATATCATCTCTAAATCGACTACCAGGTGGCTCATAATATGTTCGCGGCGCTTGGGCGTGTTCTTTCCCATGTAGAAGGAGAGGATTTCCGATACGGAGTGGTCGCCATCGATGCTCACCTGCGTCAGCCGGATGCCGTCGTCGCTGATGAAATCCTTGAACTCTCCGGGCGAGATTTCGCCCAGCCCCTTGAAGCGCGTGATCTCCGCGCCGCGCCCGAGCTTATCGAGGGCCTTTTCGCGCTCGTCCTCGGAATAGCAGTAGATCGTCTCTTTCTTGTTGCGTACGCGGAACAGCGGCGTTTCGAGTATCTTCAGGTGTCCGCGCTTTACCAGCGGCTCGAAGAAGCGCAGGAAGAAGGTAATCATCAGGTTGCGGATGTGCAATCCGTCGACGTCGGCGTCGGTGGCGAGAATGACCTGGTTGTACCGCAGTCGGTCGGTGCTTTCCTCGATGTCGAGCGCGCGCATCAGATTGTAGATTTCGACATTCTTATAGAGCGCGTCGCGCTTGAGGTCGCAGACATTCAGCGGTTTGCCCTTGAGCGTGAAGATCGCCTGGTTATTGGCGTCGCGGCAGCTGACCAGCGAGCCGGCAGCGGACTGACCTTCGGTGATGAAGATCTGTGTTTCGAGGTGCTGTTTCTTCTCCGTGCTGAAGTGGTTTTTGCAGTCCTTCAGCTGTGGGATGCGGATGGAGACCGACTTGGAGCGTTCGCGCGCCAGCTTCTTAACGGTATTCAGTTCCTTGCGCAGCCTCTGGGTTTCTTCGATCTTGGTGATCAGCTTTTTCGCTTCGGTCGGATCGCGATGCATCGCTTCGGCAACCGCTTGCGAAACCTTGGCCACGAGATCGGAACGGATTTCCGTATTGCCGAGCTTGTTCTTGGTCTGGCTCTCGAAGATCGGTTCCTTGAGACGGATCGCCACGGCACCCAGCACTCCTTCGCGCACGTCGTCTCCATCGAACTTTTTGGAGGCATAGTCGTTGATGCCGCGCAGCAAACCTTCGCGGAATGCGGAAAGGTGGGTGCCGCCGTCGGAGGTGTACTGTCCGTTCACGAACGAATAGTATTCCTCCGAAAAGCGGTTGGTGTGCGTGAAGGCGAACTCCAGCATCTTGTCGGCATACTGGAACGGCGCATAGATCTTTTCGTATTGGCTCTCGTCGCGGATCAGGTCGAGCAGTCCGCCCTTGCAATGGAACATCTCGCCGTTGAAGTAAATCTTCAGCTTGGCATTCAGGTAGGCATAGAAGCGCAGGCGGCGGGCCAGATGGTCCTCATTAAACGCGAACTTCTTGAAGATTTCGGGGTCGGGGCAGAACGCCACTAAGGTGCCGTTCGGTTCGTCGGTCTTGCCTTCCTCCTCGCGCACCAGCTTGCCCAGCTCAAACTCGGCTTCCACAAATTCGCCATCGCGGTGGCTGCGTACGAGGAAATACGTGGACAGGGCGTTGACGGCCTTGGTGCCGACGCCATTGAGGCCGACGCTGAACTGGAAGACGTCGTCATTGTATTTTGCGCCGGTATTGATCTTCGAAACGCAGTCGACCACCTTGCCCAGCGGGATACCGCGGCCAAAGTCGCGGATAGTGACCATGTCGTCCTCGATGGTGACGTCAATCCGCTCGCCGTGGCCCATGATGAACTCATCGATGCCGTTGTCGATGACCTCCTTGACGAGAATGTAGATGCCATCGTCGTAGTGGGCGCCGGTGCCGGTGCGCCCGATATACATGCCGGTACGCAGACGGATATGCTCGAGCGAGGAAAGCGTCTTGATCTTGTCTTCGGTATATTCGTGCTTCTTCTTGGCGGCCATTTACTTAAATCCCCTAAAACCACAAGATATGGCAATAACCAGCTTGTAAAGCCACAAAATCTAGCAGGTAGCCCGGTTTCCTTCAAGCGGTTCGCCCGGCTTTTTCCGATCCCGGGGTGTTGCCATACGATGGAGGGTTTCAACCTACTGTAAAGGGCAGATGCCCTTTACTTAGTACCGTGGGAGGCTATGATGCGTTTCCATTAAGAAAGGATACATCATGCATAAAAGAACCTTTTATTGGGCGGTAATGGTATGCCTTGTCTCTTCGCTGATGCTGACGGGATGCAAGACGAAATCCCATGCGGGGCAGGAAGCCAAGAAAGGCGCAGCGTATGGAGCGCTCGGTGGAGCGGTATCCGGTTTCTTCTGGGGGCTCTTCAGCGGTAATCCAATAGAGCGGGCCGCCCAGGGCGCTGTAGTCGGCGGCGCCACGGGTGCCACGCTGGGAGCCGTACATGGTTCCGGGAAGGACCGTGAACTCAAGGCGGAGTATGGGGAAACCAACTATAAGGGCCTGATGGCATTGGTGGAGCGGGACTATCCTGCTGCCAGGGAATATGTTGCGCAAACGGCCGATGAGCCCAATCCGAAATATCGCCATGCATCGGCATGGCTCGCCGCCTTGATCGCGAAAGAGACGCTGGATGCAGACGAGCTCGACCCCTACTATCAGAAGCTCATTGATAACGATCCGAATCTCGCGACCATCGAAGACGCCCGGGTGGAAGTGCGTCTGGCTGAGCGCGACCTGAAATCGCTGCGAAAGCAGCTGAGTGCTTGATAGGGCGTTGACGCGTGTCGAAACGGAGATCACGAAGGAGAGGGCGTACGATTCTTATCGTACTTGTTCTTTCATGGATGGTCTTTGAGGGCCGATTCTATCTACCCAAGTATATCAGTCGTCCAAAGGGAATCCAGCCGGTCGAGATGGCGATGAAAACCACGGCCTACTGTCATTGCCGGCGATGCTGCAGCTATAAGTGGTTTCTGTTTCTTCCTTATCAGAAAACCGGATTTGCATCATTCAGGTTCAAGCAGGTCGGAATAACATCTTCGGGAACCATGGCGCGCCCCGGCACCATCGCCGCCGATACGTCCATCTATCCTTATGGCACGGTGATGTACATTCCCGGCTACGGCTACGGACGGGTCGAGGATACGGGCGGGGCCGTCAAGGGGCAGCATATCGACCTCTACCGGCCCAACCACTGGTTCGCCCGCCGCTGGGGCGTGCAGACGAAAACGGTGAAGGTGTGGTTGCCTTCCGCAGGCCGGGCCTGGTTATTCAATCCACTAGATGCGAGGCCGAATGATTCATCCACTTTGCCGCCGGAGCCGGTGTCGGACACGAATCAAACGCCCTCTTCGGTTTACCCCGAACAAATCCCCTTGCCTTGACGGGCCGGGTTCATGTATCTATACCGTCCGTTTTAAACCAAATAGGGCTCGTAGCTCAGTCGGTCAGAGCAGGAGACTCATAATCTCTTGGTCGGGGGTTCAAGTCCCTCCGAGCCCACCAAAATTTCAGGCCAGCTGTGAGGCTGGCCTTTTTTTGGTGGCGGGACGCCGAACGGCCGAAGGGGGTTCACTCGGAGCAACGCGGAGAGAGACTGCACAGCAGTGCAGCCCACAGGGTGCGAAGCATCAAAACTGCATCACTGAAGCATCTCCGAGCCCACCAATTTTTCTGCTCATAACGAGTGGGACGCCGATGCCCCTTATCGGGTACTGCCTCTATCTTGTCGGAAACACTTTATAAAAAGGCCGCTAAATACATCTGGCTACCGCAAATCGTTTTCGGCTTGATGGGAAGGGCGGATTCACCAATAGTTCGCGGTTTTTACGATTAATGGATTAGACGGAGTTGCATCAATGGACAGTTCAAGAACCTTCTGGGCGATTGCCTTTACTGTAACTGTATTGGGGATATTGAATGCCCGGGCAGGACGACCGCTTCAGATCGATGATGCGGATCCCATTGAACCTGGAACATTTGAATTCGAAGCCGGTGTCACCTACGAGGGGGATTCCGGATCGGACCATTGGGATTTTCCATTCGGGCTCACCTATGGACTGGTGCAGGATGTTGAGATTGGCTTTTCCTTTGGAGGACAGATTGCGGAGGCCACGCACCGGGAGAGCGGAATTGGCGATCTCGGCATCGGTGCAAAATGGCAGTTTCTGGAATCCAGCGCGATGGGGGCGCGGCATGCGCTGGTGCCCTCCGTAAAACTGCCGACTGCGGATGAAGAGAAGGGTCTTGGCAGCGGGGAAACAGACTATGATCTAACCTGGGTGGTTTCCTAAGCGGTGGGTGAAAGGGCGGGACTGCACTGCAATCTGGGCTATACCTGGATTGGCGGGTTGGACAAGGACGCGGTCCATTACGGTCTCGCACTCGATTATCAGCTGGCCGACCCGATTCAATGGGTGGGAGAAGTCTACGCCGGGAACGAAGTGACTGACATCCACGATGCCGTTGTGGCCTGGACCACCGGCTTCCGCTGGCTCGCGACGGATGCGCTGACGCTGGAGGTGGCGGCAGGGACCAAGCTTCGCGGCGATGCACCCGATATCACATGGACCACGGGCATGACCTACGCGTTCGGTGCGGGGCGATAGCGTTGCCGTCCGTTCCTCCGTTGGGTACGAATGCTTTTCCACTAGCGGGGTCTTGCCGATCCGCGGAGATGGATGTGCACTGGCTGGTAGCTTTCCGCAAAGAATCCCTTTGAAAATAAGGCATAAATAGACAACCCTCTTCTCTTTAGAACTTAATCCGCCTTTTTAGCTGTGGGGGTGCAAGGGAGCGCTGGGTGTTATGAAAAAAAGTGTCGTTGAAGCTGTTTGCATCGTCGCCGTCCTTATGACCGGAATTACCGTCTTTGGCCAGAGCGTGCGAGACGAAACCGGACCGGAAGAACTGGACAACCGCATGGGTGTGGTTTTCGACCTGGCGCGTTCGGCCGATAGCGATATGCTGATCCTGCGCAATGGGGACCGTCTGGTCGGCACGATCCTCAACGACGAGTTCGGAATCCGTACCTTCTATGGGCAGCTCAACTTTAAGAGCCACCTGGTGGCCGGCATCGATCTGGAAGGCGACGCCAGCAACATCGAAGCGATCGTGACGGTCAACAATAACCGATTTTCCGGATTCCTCGAATATCCCGTCTTTTCGGTCAAGCTCGATTCAGGACCCATGGTTCAGGTTCGACGCGAACGGGTCGCCAAGGCCGTGTTTCATCTGCGCGAGGGCGAGCGGGACGGGCTCAAGCAAGGCCGGTATCTCGAATTGAAGAACGGCGACTATTTCAGCGGTACGATACTCAACAAGATGATCACGGTCGCGGCGGCGTACGGGGATGTGCCGGTCAAACTGGATTCGATCGATACGATCAGCATCACCGGCGGAAGTTTCCCGGTGGTGAAGATCGCTCAAACCAACGAAAACGTGATCCAGGGCACGCTCAAGACGGAAGATGTCGAAGTCATGCTGGATGTCGGGGCGATGGTAAAGATCTATCAGGACCGCATCGACAAAATATCCGGCCAAGCGGGTGATATGCCGGATTCGGCAAGAATCATCGGCAGCTCCGGCCGGGCGGTAAAAGTGCGTTCACTCGACCAGCTAATGGCCCGGTTCATCGGTAGCGGTCCTGCGACCCGGGGCCTCGGCATCGGAACGGTCCCGGACGACTCTCCCTTCTCCGGCGTACTGGAAAAAGGCGATGTGATTGACTCGATCAACGGGGAGCCTTACGCCAAAGGCATGCTGTCAACCTCCGCTAAGTCCCTGATGTCCGGCGAGGTGCCTGTGTTAACCTTCGGGATCACGCGTGGAGACCAATCCTTCCATCTTCGTGTGACGAAGGAATAGGTCCGCTGCTGCCGCATCCGATCGGATTTCATCTAGCATCATGCGCCGTGTTTCGAGGAAAATAAAAAAGCGATGCCGTTAACGATTGCCCATCCAGCTGCGATACTGCCTTTCCGGAAGACTGGACTGCCATTGTCCGCCCTCATCATCGGCAGCCTCGCGCCCGATATGGAATATCTCTTCCATCTGGCGCCGATAAGCGGGTTCAGTCATACGTTGCCCGGCCTGTTCGTCTTCTGCCTTCCCGC
>CAXMPN010000116.1:0-5969 GCA_964195195.1 Pontiella sp.
GATTTGCACTTCCGCCACGTCGTGGATATGAATGGGCACGCCGCGGTGGGTGCCGATCACGATATTGGCGATTTCCTCTTTGGAGACCACCTGCCCCGGCGCGCGGATGAGATACTGCTCTCCCCTGTGCTCCAGGTAGCCTGCTCCTACATTGGCGTTATTTTTTGCTAATGCTTCCATGACATCACGGAAGGTGATATCGAACGCCATCAACTTTTCCGGATCGGGTGCCACCTGGTACTGCTTGACGTATCCACCGATGCTGTTGACCTCCGCCACGCCGGGAACGGTGCGCAGTTGCGGCCGGATGATCCAGTCCTGTACGGTGCGCAGTTCCACCGCCGCGTCAAACGGGTCCTGCAGGCGCGGGTGGCCTTCGTCCCATTCCAGCGACCACATGAAAATCTCCCCCAGCCCGGTGGCGATGGGTCCCATGATGGGTTGAATCCCGGTCGGCAGTTGCTCCTTCACTTCCTGCAGGCGGGAGTTGATAAGCTGGCGCGCGAAGTAAATGTCGGTGCCCTCTTCAAAAACAACCGTCACTTGCGACAACCCGTAACGGGAAAGGGATCGGGTCTCGAGCAGGTACGGCAGTCCGGCCAGCGAGGTTTCCACCAGATAGGTGATGCGCTGTTCCACTTCCAGCGGCGAATAGCCGGGAGCTTCGGAATTGATCTGTACCTGAACGTTGGTGATGTCCGGCAGGGCGTCGATGGGCAGGCGTTGGAAACTGTAGACGCCGAGACCGATCAGGCAGAGGGTCGCGAACAGGACGAACAGTCTCTGCCGGATAGAAAAATGAATGATGCGCTTGAGCACGGTTCCGCCTCTCCCTTAATGATCGTGCGTGGCCGCGGACTTGCCGATCTCCGCCTTTACCGCAAAACTGTTTATGTACACGTATTCGTCTCCCGGTTTGAGTCCGCTGAGGACTTCCACTCGGACGCCGTCGCTTTCTCCCAGCTCCAGCGGGCGGGCTTCGTAACGGTTACCCACTTTGATGAACACCACCGACCAGTCGCGAATCGTTTGAATGGCATCCACCGGAACCGCCAGAGGAACCTGACGCGAAGCCTGGATCAGATCCACCGTGACGTACATGCCCGGACGCCACAGGCGCTTCCTGTTGGGAATGACCACGCGGCCGGTCACCGTGCGGGTCTTCTCCTCAATCAACGCGCCGAGGTAAGTGAGCTTGCCTTTGGCCTTCAGGTCCAGCTTGTCGGCCCGGATGGTGACCCGCTGGCCCAGTTGCACCCCATTCAGGTGCTTGGACGGAACTGCGATGTTCACCCAGACCTCGGATAAATCGGCCAGCACGAACACGTCGAAATCTTTTTTGACCGCCTCCCCGACGGCCATGTGTTTTTGAATCACTTCCCCGTTGATTTCAGAGCGCAGTTCGAACCGGGTAAAGCGATGTTTTTGATCGCTGGACAGATGTTTGATTTCCCATGAGCTCAACCCCAGCGCCCGCAGTTTCTGAGCCATGGTTTTGATGTTGAGTTCCGCGGTTGCAAGACTATTGCGTTTCTCCAGCAATGCCAGTTTGTTGTCATACGCGATTTTTTCACGCAGAGCGATGTACCTGGCCTCGGCGCTTTTATATTCTTCCATTGCCAGGAGGTATTCCGACTTTGATGAAATTTTCTTTTTGTACAGCGATAACTCACGTTCATAAACGGCCTGGGACCGGATCAGTCGTCCATAAGCAGGAACAATTTGCGCGCGCGATTCCCCCAGCACCAGTTGGTTGATTTTTTCGTAAAGCGTGTCCAGGTCCAATCCCTCTTCCAGTAGATCCAGCATGGTTTGGGTATTCTGATTGATGATCCCCTGTCGCTTGAGATCCATGCGCACCGGTTCGGCTTGGTTGACGGCCGTTAAATATTCGCTTTTAGCGTCGGCCAGCTCGCGCGAATCCAGAATCGCCAGGATGTCGCCTTTTTTCACCGGGTCGCCCAAATTCTTGTGAACGCGGGTGACCATGGCATCCAGCCGCGGCACGACGTGCGCCACGCGTTTTTCGTGCAGGCCGATTTCGCCGTTGAGTTGCACCACCTGATGAATCTCGGCGGGTCCGGCCTGCGTGGTTCTGATACCCGCGTTCCTCGCCGCCGCTTCGGAAATTGCCGCGCGCGCTTCAATCTGATCGTATTGCCATTGATAACTCTGACCTTGCCATTCAGCTTTTATTTTGACGTCGAAAGAATGAGGTTCGACCACTACCCGGTCACCCAGCAGGTAATCGCCTGAAGAACGAAACCGGATGCGGTCCACCCGCTCCAGTCGATGTAAATCGATGCTCAATTTAATTTGATCGAGTGGAGCAGGGTTCCCTTGTGCGTCGGTCACATAGGCGCGGAATTGCGGCGGCACGTTGCGTTCGTAAATGGTGACCTCTAAATTCAGACCGCCCTCTGAAAAGAGACGGCCGCCGTGCGGTCCTCTGGCAGAAACCCCGATTTCTGAAATCGGGGACGGGCTGACTGTTTCCGGCGGAGTTTCGATCAATGCCGGCGGTTGCATTCTCAGAATCATGATTGCCAGCACGGCTCCCACCGCCAGGATGATTACAATAGATAAGGTTTTACGGTTCATCGCTGTTTCTCCCTTTCCCTCGGCTGAGGGCGGGGCTCGGGGTAAGGAGACATCGCCTGCCCGGTCAACCGCTCCACGTCGGCGACCGCTTTATGATATTCCGCCAGCGCGTCGAGGAACTGCGACCGCGCGTTGAACCAGGTGCGCTGGCTGTCCAGCACCTCCAAGTAACCGAACTTGCCGAAACGGTATCCCTCGTTGACCGCTTCAAACGCAGTCCGTGCGCCCGGCAGGATTTTGGTTTTGAGCGACGTCACCCGGCTGTGGGCGTTGGCCATGCGCGTGTAGCCGGCGGCCAGAGCCGCGTTCAGTTTTAACGCGACCGCCCTTTGCTCGGCTTTGGCCTTGGCAAGGCGGTGCCGCGCTTCGGCGATAGCGCCCTGGTTGCGGTCGAACAGTTGAATGGGAATCGATAATTCAAAAACGAAGGCGTTGTCGTTGGTCTCCTCGAACCAGCGCGCTCCGGCACCGACTTTGAGGTTGGGAACGGAGTTGGCCTCTTCCAGATCGATTGCGGCGGTGCGTTGCACCATCTCCGCCGCCCAACGCGCGAGATCGGGATTGCTCTGCATGTGTCTTGCCAGTGTGTCGAACGGCGGAACGGGAGCGATGAGATACAGGCGTCCCGTCACTTGTTTGAAGCGCGGCGTCATACTTCCCCAGAACGAAGCCAGCCGCCGGTAGGCAGCCTTGAGATTATTCTCGGCCTGCTCTAATTGAATCTGCGTGGTGGACAACGCCACCTGCGCCTTGACTTCGTGGATGGGCGAAACCTTGCCCGCAATCACCCGCGCCTTGACGGCGTTGTAGGAATTTTGGGAAAGTTGCACCAGCTCCTGCGTCAGTTTCAGTTTTTCCTGAGCAGTCAGGGCCTCGGTGTAGGCCTTGGCCACCCGCGTCAGAATGTTCATGCGCGCGGTTTCGTAATCCCAGAACGCGAGGTCCTTGTGCGACAACGCTTCTCTCTGCCGCTTGGTGCGCTTGCCGCCTAGCTCGATCACCTGGCTTAGAAGGAGGGTGGTCTCTGTCTGCTGGACGACCTTGAAGCCGCCGGAGCCGAGCACATTCTCCACATCGAGAAGGAGATTCGGATTCTTAGTAAGCCCCGCTTGCAGGGCCCGCGCCTCCCGCGCCCGGACTTCCAGTGAAAACGCTTCCAGCTCCGGATTGTGGAGCAGGACCTGGGCGATCACTTCCTGCAGGGTCAATGACCCGGTGAGGACAGGCATGGAATTCGATTTTTGTTGGACCGCCGCCCCCAAGGACACTGAAGGCAACATCACCAGCAGTCCGATCAGGACGAGCCGTTTGAAAACGGGTTTCATAGTGTTTGAGCGAACGGAACGGCAGAATGCTCTCCGCAATTCCGAACGGATTTTATTTTATGTGTTTAAAAGGGTCTTAACGCTAAAAAGACGGGATTACACGCGCAGGGGTGGGGATCGTTCAACAAAGGATTGTGGTGACAGCAGAACCCTGTTTGGATCGGAGGAGATCAGAAGGGAGTCATATGTTTTAATTATTGCCGGGGTGATGTCCGCCACTGTGGCATCGGGGTGGAACTTCACTGCCAGCTTGACGACCTTGGTGACGCCGGAGGGGTTGAAATCGTATTGTGCCGATTCGGTGTCGCTTCCCGGAAGGCTTTCGGAATGATGATGAGTTTTGCCGGGACGCAGAGGAGCCTCACCGGTATCGATGAAGCGCGCCAGGGTATCCAGCTCCAGCGAATGGAAATGTCCGCCGTGCTGGTGCGCCTGCAGTTCGCCGTCGTGCGCGTGGACGTATTCGGGATGATAATGATAGAACATCCCGAAACTGAAGTGGAAGGTCCATAACAGGACGAACGCAACAATCAGCGCCGGACGGATTTTCAATAGTCTGCGAATCACGTTTCGAGCACTCCGTGAAAAGGGGGTCTTGTTCCTCTATCGGTGTAATATAGGCCCAGTATAAGCAAATTCAAGGATTTAGTGCAAATCTTTTCTCCAGCGTGACGCTGGACCCAATTTGCACCGGGCCATGCCCAGCCACAGATAAAAGAGGAAAAGATTATCAACCCCACCCAGCCTCCCCTTTAGAAGGGGGGAGAAAATTAGCCCCGGCGCTACGCCGGTTACTTGGGGCCGATCATGTTTTTGGGTTGGACTTTCTGGTCGAATTCTTCGGCGGTGAGCAGGCCTAACGCCACGGCGGCTTCTTTGAGTGTGCTGTTATCCTCGAAGGCTTTCTTCGCGACTTTGGCGGCGTTGTCGTAGCCGATGTGTGGGTTGAGCGCGGTGACCAGCATCAATGAGTTGTTGAGGTATTCTTCGATTTTTTCTTTGTTGGGCTGGATGCCGACGGCGCAGTGTTCGTTGAACGAGCGGCAGGCGTCGCCGATGAGGCGGATGGATTGCAAAAGGTTGTAGATCATCACCGGTTTAAATACATTAAGCTCGAAGTTGCCGGACGCGCCGCCGACGCTGACGGCGGTGTCGTTGCCGATCACCTGCGCCGCCACCATGGTGAGCGCCTCGCACTGTGTTGGATTTACCTTGCCGGGCATGATGGACGAGCCGGGTTCGTTGGCGGGCAGAGCGAGTTCTCCGATACCGCAACGGGGACCTGACCCCAGCCAGCGGAGGTCGTTGCCGATTTTCATGAGCGAGCAGGCAATGGTTTTCATGACGCCGCTGGCTTCGACGATGGCGTCGTGCGCCGCCAGCGCCTCGAACTTGTTGGGCGCGGTGATGAACGGGTGCTTGGTGATGTTGGCGATTTCCTGCGCCACCTTGATGGGAAAATCCATATGCGTGTTGATGCCGGTACCGACGGCGGTGCCGCCTAACGCGATCTGGTACAAGCGCGGCAGGCAGGAATCTATGCGTTGAATAGCGTTGTCCAACTGCGTTGCGTAACCGCTGAACTCCTGCCCCAGCGTGAGCGGGGTGGCGTCCATCAGGTGCGTGCGTCCGATCTTGATGATGCTTTTGAATTTCGCCGATTTCTTTTTCAGCGTGTCGCGCAGGCCGGAGACGGCGGGGACGAGCCGGTCGTGAATCTGCTCGACCGCCGAGATGTGCATGGCCGTTGGGAAAGTGTCGTTCGACGACTGGCCCTTGTTGACGTCGTCGTTGGGATGCACCGGAGTTTTACTGCCCAGTTCGCCGCCAGCAATTTCGATGGCGCGGTTGGCGATCACCTCATTGGTGTTCATGTTGGTCTGGGTGCCGCTGCCGGTCTGCCACACGAACAGGGGGAAATGGTCGTCGAGGGTGCCGTCGATCACCTCGTCCGCCGCCTGGACGATGAGGTCTTTTGTGTCGGCGGGTAATACGTGAATGTCGGCGTTGACGATGGCTGATGCTTTTTTGAGGATGCCCATG
>CAXMPN010000117.1:0-3557 GCA_964195195.1 Pontiella sp.
TAAATAAATGGTTCGCGAGTATTTGCAAACGGCAGATCCTTTCTATGAGAGTAGCCACTCTAAGCGTCCATCACGGGGGAATGGAAGCCTCTCTCGACTTTTTTCCAATCGCCGGAAACTTTCCGCTTCAAAATCTCCACGGTTCGGATAAGGTGTCGATCCATGAAGAATTTCAGCATACAGACCCGATCCCGGACCGAATTTGTAAAAACCGATCGACGGGGGGCTGATATAGTCATGAAAAGCATTATTGATGAAGCATTTATAACTATTTTTACTCCCCACATAACGGCGGAAATAACCATCAACGAGAACACTGATCCCGCTGTAACGGCTGATATGGAGCGGGTGTTTGACCGGGTCGTCCCATGGGACGGCGGTGATCCGCATGTCGTGGGGGAACACAGCGGCCCAAGCAAAGATCGGCATGATGGGATCTTCCGCACAGGTCATCGTATCCGGCGGCAAGCTCCAGCGGGACACGGGGCAAAGCCTCTTTTTTGTGAAATTTGACCAACCCCGCACCCGATAGGTGTGGGGTCAAGGAATGTGAGAACAATGGGAAACAACAGAATTTTATTTATCGCTACGGGTACGTGCCTGATGCTCGCCACCTTTGTGGGATGCGGCGGACGGTCCGGCGAAAAGGAATACCACAAGGCCACCGCAGCCTGGAAGGACGGCGACCTGGTGCGTGCGCGCACCCATTTCGAAAAGGCGATCCGCAAGATGTCCGGCAACGAAAAGAAGTCGTTTGCCGAGAACCAACTCGGCCTGGTTCTGTGGCAGCTCGGCGAAGTGGATGCCGCCGCCAAGGCCTTCAACGAATCCTGTACGCTGTCGGAGTCGCTGACCGGAGCCAACCTGAATCTAGGCATTGCCTTGTACCATGCCGGCCGCCTGGACGAGGCCGAAGTAGCGCTCAACAATGTGCTGGGTGACAATCCGAAGAACGAAACGGCCCTTGCGATGCTCGGGCTGATCGCCGCACAGAAGCGGGACTGGGCCGGCGCATCCAAGACCATATCCAGGGCGGTCGCCGCCAGCCCCTCGGATCCGGCCGGGCAGAACGCGTTCGCCCTCGCGGAACTGAACAGCAACCGCAACACCGATCTAGCCGTCTCGCGCCTGAGCAAACTGGTTTCCGCCTATCCGGACTACGCCCCGGCAGTCTACAACCTGGCGGCGATCTACGATCACTGGCTCGGCAACCAATCCGCGGCCACTGGATGGTACCAGGAGTACCTCCGCAAATCCGGGCCGGATGGAAGCCATACTGAAGCGGCCCGGCAGGCGATCGCGCGATTAGGCGGGCAGACGACAACCGGACCGGACGCCGCAATGAAAACCGATCCAGCCGCCGCATCGCGCTACATGGCCGAGGGTGCAAAGCGCCATCAGGAGCAGAAGTACACCGACGCCATCGACCAGTACCGGAAAGCTATTGGTGCCGATCCGACTCAGAAAAATGCCTACTACAACATGGGACTTGCGTACTACGCGCTCGAGAAATACCCGGAAACCGAGCAGGCATGCCTGCGTGCGCTGAAGGTTGATACCGACTTTACCGACGCCCAATACATGCTTGCGCTGGCTTATGTCCAGCAGGGCAAGTGGAACGATGCCGAGCGGGAGGCAAAAACCCTCGCCATGCTCGATTCCAAGCGCGGCGATGAAATACTTAAGTACATTGCATCGGCCCGCAAGCGGTAGAAGGGTCGCTATTTCTTCGGCGGGAACTTGCCGAGAATTCTGGATACAGAGGTGTTGATAATCTTGGTCATCTTTTTAGGACTGGAGCCTTCATAGGTGGTACGTCGACCCACGCCCCGCCATATGTTCTTGTCGGAAGCGGGATCGATAATATCAATGGTCAAATGTCCCTCGTCGTAATCAGAGACCGCCGTATTGTAGCCGACGCCCCCATACCGCCCGTGATTACTGCCACCCACACCAAAACTGACTGAGCTGCCGCCGATACGCTGTTTGTATTCAACAAAATAGGCCACGAGATAATCGGCCTCCTCCTTCGGAACAAGCAGAAATCCCTTTTCTGCCAGCTGGGCATCGACGGCACTGCGGACCCGCTCATCCATCAAATCGTTATCGATTCGTGGATTCCCGGTTTCCGGTTGCGTTGCATGCTGCCACGCAAAGGTTTTAAGACTCAAAAAATCGACCGAATCGTCGTAGTCACGGGTGACGGAAACCGAGGAGCACCCTGCGAGCAATAGGACCGCAGCGGCAAAATTAAGTGCATATTTCATGGAATGAATCTCCTTTAGTATGGGACGGATCATAAAACGGAGGAATCCACATTCCAAGTCCATGTTCAACCGAAGCGCTGCTTGGTGTGGCGGATCATCATGTGGTCGATCACACCGGCCGGCACAAACCGTGCGGCCCAGCTTCCCAGATAGGCCGGGATGGTCACGCAATAGCGGATCTTGGGATGCGACGATTCCAATGCATGGGCAATCTTTTTCGCAACCGCCTCGGGGGGCAGACGGAAGCGGTCCTCGGCCATCCCTCCGTTGCGGCGCTTATCAAAGTATTTCCGGTAGGCTGTTCCAAACAGGGACCGCTCGACATCCAGCTCCTTTTCGCCTTCGCCGGCGCTATTAGCCGCGAGACGCGTTGCGATCGGGCCCGGCTCGACAATGGACACTGCAATGGAATCGGGTGATAACTCGATGCGCTGGGCATCGCTGACCGCTTCAAGGGCAAACTTCGAGGCGGAATAGATCCCCATGAACGGTAACGCAAGACGCCCCACCACCGAGCTGACATTTACAATGCGGCCATAGCCCTGCTCCCGGAACACCGGAATCAGCCGATTGGTCAGTTCCTGCAATCCAAACAGGTTGACCTCGAACTGGTGGCGCATCGCATCGCGTGTCAGATCCTGCATCGCTCCCGGCATGCCGAAGCCGGCATTGTTCACCACCGCCCCAACCCGACCTCCGTTGGAAAAAAGAAGCTGATCGACCGTGGCCTCGATCGATGCACTTGAAGTCATATCAAGCTGGCAGGCAGTGAATCCTCTGGCTTCCAGCATCTCCAAATCCGCGACCTTGCGGGCCGTCGGAAATACCGTCCACCCTTTGGAACGGAGCATCTCCGCCGTTGCCAGACCGATTCCCGACGAACATCCGGTCACCAGCACAGACCGGTTCTCGATGCGCGGGGCTTTCACTCGTACAACTCCGAGAGTACGTGGAAGGTATAGCCTTGGTTCTGCAGGGTTTCATAACTATCGCGGATGGCGGCGGCGGTTTCCTTGCTCCAGATGTGGCCGATCGCAATGACATAGCCTTGGTGGCGCGCTTTCGCAACCGTGTTCTCCCACGCCTTCCGAACGCTCGCGCGATCATGCTGGATATCCAGAAAGACATCCCGCCCTTCATAGTGGGTATGCTCCATGCCGGCAATGCGTTTCACAACGGAGTTATAGGCCGTCTTACTATCAAAAAAATAAAGCTCATGCGCCCGGCAATATCGCAGTATTTCAGCGATCAGCACCTCGTTTTCCGTCACCCGCGAGCCCATGTGGTTGT
>CAXMPN010000117.1:3667-5942 GCA_964195195.1 Pontiella sp.
GGCCGGGTTGTATTATAGATGGTACCCGGACCCGTATCCGCATTCGTATCATAGGCCTCCATCGGCTGGTGTAGAATGATCTCCTTCTCCTTGTACCTGGCAATGACAGCACAGACCTCTTTCGTCTGCTTCAGGTGTGGCAATACGGCGATCGTCATCGGAACCGGGATATCCAGAAACTGTCGCGTTTCCCCCACATTCACTCCCGCGTCATCGATAACCAAAAAGATCTGCTTCTGCCGAATTACGGGTGCATGAGATCCAGGGTGGTTGAGGTGCGGCGTCCGGCACCCACTCAGTGCTGCCAACAACAATATAGGAAAGAGAATGCGCATAGAGATTATCCATTCAGGTTGAGGCGATAGTCCTGCCCGCCGCCGAATTCAAGAATCCGTTGCACGTGCTTGCCAAGGATGTCGGCTTCCAGATTCACCTTGGTGCCGACCTTGAATTCCGACATGTCGGTCTCCTGTATCGTGTGCGGAATGATGTGAACAATGAAACCCGTGTCGGTCAGCTCGGCCACGGTAAGGGATATGCCATCGATGGCAATAGAGCCCTTGTAGACCATGAGCATCAGCATGTCGCGCGAGGTTTCGACGGTGTATTTCCAGTCGCGCCCGACCTGTTCGATGTTTGCCACCGTGCCGGTATGGTCGACGTGCCCGGTCACTATGTGGCCGCCGAGGGTGTCCCCCAGCGCCAATGCCTGTTCGAGATTCACCACATCGCCCGGCGTCTGGTCACCCAGGTTGGTTTTATCGAAGGTTTCGCCGAGCACATCGAACATCAGCTTTTCATTCTCCATCGCCGCCACGGTAAGACACGTGCCGTTTACCGCAATGCTGTCACCGAGATTAACCGGGCGATCGAACGGACGGTTCGGCACCATCGTGATGCGCCCCGCCTGTGGTGAGCCCGGTCGAACCGCCGCGCCTTCCATTTTGATATCCATGATATGGCCAAGTCGTTGAACAATTCCTGTAAACATGACTAATCCTCCAATTTCGCTATAATCAGTATATCGTCCCCGACCTGTTCAATGGCTTGAAACTTTAAGTTCGTCATATCGGCGATCAACCCGCCGAATTTACTGAAATTGGGAAGACCATCGCTACCCATTAGCTTCGGCGCAATGAAAAAGGCAAATTCGTCAACCAGCCCTTCTGCTACCAGACTGGCCGCCAACGATCCGCCCCCTTCGCAAAGCACGTGCATTACGTCGTGTTCTTGCGCCAGCTCTTTTAAAATCGGCTTCAGTGCGCCCTCCCGCACCAACGTCCGGTCCGATGCGGCGTCCATCAGGACCTTGGCATCGGCAGGAATGTTTTGTCCGACCACGACGCGCCATGGGCTGCGGCCTTCGTCCGGGCGCGGCAACAGCGACGGGTCATCCGCGCGCACGGTTCCGGCACCCACCATGATCGCATCCGCCCGACGGCGCATTTCCTGCACGCGTTCGCGCGCTTCGGCTCCGGTGATCCATTTGGAATCGCCGGTGCCATCGGCAATCCGGCCATCCAACGTCGATGCCAGCTTGAGGGTGACGTAGGGCATTCCGGTTGTGATGAACTTTTCAAACGGAGCAATCAGTTCCTGTCCTTCCGTTTCGCAGATTCCCGAGACTACCTGGATGCCGGCAGCCTTCAACCGCTCCAGCCCACGGCCGGCATGTTTTGGATTCAGGTCGTTGACGGAAATAACCACACGACCAATGCCCTTTTCGAGGATCAGATCTGTGCAAGGTGGTGTACGGCCCTGGGTAGAACACGGTTCAAGCGTCACATAGAGCGTCGCATGCTTCAGAGAAGCCGCGATGGGCAGAAGCTGGTTGAGGCAATCCCGTTCGGCATGGTCTTCCCCGGCCTGGCGATGCCACCCTTCCGCAACGACCTGATCCTCAAGAACCAGCACGGCCCCCACCGGCGGATTCGGGCGGGTTAATCCCTCGCCCCGCTTCGCCAGCTCTATCGCCCGCATCATGTATTTTTCGTCGATGTTCATATATTCACCACGAAGATTGGAAGAGCACGAAGACTCCTAGAGAACCATTCTTCTGATTCCATCCCGCAAGAGGACGGAATTAAAATTGATCAGCAACCCGATTTCAATATTGGGAAGCTTCATGTACGTCAGCAACTGGGCTTCATGGATTCGCTCTAATTTATCCACACTCTTGAGTTCTATAATCAATGCACCCTCAATGAGAAGGTCGATCCGATAACCAAAATCAATTTGAACCTCCTGATACCTTACCGGAAGTTCTTTTTGGCGC
>CAXMPN010000118.1:0-5506 GCA_964195195.1 Pontiella sp.
TCGGTATCGACAAGTATCATTTTTCTTCTCCTTGCAGCAGAGGCCACGCTGCGTCTTTTTCACTGAGCACATTTACCGGAGCAGGCCATTCGATCCCGATTGCCGGGTCGTCGTGCCGGATCCCCCGCTCACAGCCGGGGGTATAGTATTCACTCACCATGTAGAAGGCCTGCGTGTCCGGTTCAAGTGTAAGAAAGCCATGGGCGAAATGGCCGGGCACAAAGAGCATTTTTCCGTTATCCGCAGAGAGCTCGATTCCAAAATGCTGCAGATAGCTCGGCGATTCCGGACGCATATCGACAATCATATCGTAGAACGAACCGCGTATGCAGCGCACGGTCTTGGCTTCCGGAGCGGGATCAATCTGGTAATGCATCCCACGCAGAGTGCCTGCCTCCCTGTTGAAGGAAGTGTTGCATTGGACAACAGTCAGATCAAGCCCATGCTTCTCGAATTCCTTTCGACAAAAAGCCCGGGCAAAATAACCGCGTTCATCGCCCATCGGAGCGAGAGAGATCACCCAAGCATCTTTCAATGGTGTTGGTTCGAATTTCATTACCTATCTCTTTCTACCAAATCTTCCAAGGAGCCTTCCCGCTGCTCCAGAGATCCTCAAGTACATGCCTGTCCCGCAACGTATCCATCGGTTGCCAGAATCCGGAGTGGCGGAAAGCGCCCATCTGTCCCTCCTCGGCAAGCCTTTGTATGGGCGCCTGCTCCCACGATTCCGAGTCAGAATCTATGTAGTCGAGCACCTTGGGCTCTAGCACAAAGAATCCACCATTGATCCATGCACCGTCGCCCTCTGGTTTTTCATGAAAGTTCATCACCTTCATGTCTTCCGGATGGAGGCTGAATGCACCGAACCGCCCGGGTGGCTTGATGGCCGCCATGGTGGCGTATAGCCCTGATTGCTTATGGAATTCCACTTCCGCCGTGATGTCTAAGTCGGAGACTCCATCCCCGTAGGTCATGCAAAAGGTTTCATCATCCAGATACTCGCGAACACGCCGCAGACGGCCACCGGTCATACTGTTCATCCCTGTATCCACACACGTTACCCGCCAAGGCTCAATGCCGGAACGATGGACTTCCATTGAATTACTCCTCAGGTCGAAGGTGATGTCGGACTCGCGTAGATAGAGCTTCGAGAAATATTCCTTAATCAGGCTCCCCTTGTAACCGCAAGCCACTATGAAATCGGTGATTCCGTGATGAGCGTATATCTTCATGATATGCCACAAAATGGGTTCCGGTCCGATATCTACCATGGGTTTGGGCCGGACCGCGCTCTCTTCACTGATTCGTGTTCCGTATCCGCCCGCAAGAATAACCGCTTTCATTCTTCTCTCCTTATCCTGCTATATTATGCTGCATTTTTTCGATTTCATCCACCATGTACGATGTAAACGGAATCGAACAGGTCCATCCTGGCGATACCGAATTGAGGACGTGAAACGACCTGTCATCGCCCTCGAAGACAAAATCCATCTCCAGGCTCTTGTTCTTGAGATTGAGTAATTGCGCCCGGATCCCCGAGGGGCCCCACTGCCTAAGACTCGACCGTTCGAGCCCGGTCGCAAGCGAGTGCGACAGATCGACCAGATGCGCCCGATTGTATTTGCGCAGTTCCTCTACCGCCAACCGCCGGAAATCGAAATCGGCCTTGATCATTAGTTGGGCACCCAGGCCCATGGCCTGTACCAGCTCGCCAAAGTTGAAGTTTTTAACCCCTTTGTACTGCTCCCGCCAGAAGGCCGGAATCGCGGTCGGCCCTATTTTGTGGTGGCCATCGACGGTGACGGTCACGTGCACGCCGAGAAACGGATTCTGCAGATTGGGCACGGGATAGATGTTGGTCTTAAAACTTCCGGCGGGCTCGTTGGATTTCAGGTACAGCCCCTTGAAGGGAAGGATAGCGTAATTATGACCGAAGCCGAATTGGTGCGCGACCTTGTCCGCATGAAGTCCTGCCGCGTTAATTACGTATCCCGCGGTGAATTCACGACTGGTGGACCGGACACGGTTGCCCTTGTTCGAAACATACGCCTCTGAAAAGGCAAACTCGACACCCAGATCGGCGGCATCCCTCCGAAAGGCCTCCATCACCGGCGACGGGTTTGCGGTCGCCGTCTGGGGACTCCAAAGGGCATATTGACAGGTCTTGACCCGCGGCTCGATCACCTTTGCCTCCGCCTCCGTGATCTTGTGCAGTTCGACACCGTTCGCCTGGCCGCGCTTCAGCAGTTCGTCAAGGGAGGGCAGTTCGGACTCATCCTTGGCCACCACCAGTTTGCCGCACTCGTTGAGCGGAAGCCCTCGTTCCCGGATATATTCCTTCATGGCGGCGTTGCCCTCTCGCGTGAAGCGCGCCTTCAGGCTGTTGGCCGTGTAGTAGAATCCGGCATGGAGCACTCCACTATTCCGACCGCTTCCATGCAGACCAAGCTCAGGCTCCTTGTCGACCACGCAGATAGAGCAAGACGGGTGCCGACGCTTGAGGTGTAACGCCATGTTTACGCCGATGATTCCTCCGCCAATTATGAGATAGTCTACAATTTTCGCTGGCATTTTATTTGCATCCATCCTGAGGCTCATTCTAGGTTGATCCCGGCCCCTTTAAAACGCACTTCCAAATGCGGGTGTTTGAGATTATTCTGAAGTGATTCTCAGGAAAAGTTTGGGTATATGCAGGTCGATATGGCGGGCAAAGGCGTAAATAAAGGCAATGCTGCCTAACATCTCCAAGGACTCTTCGATTGTGACGAATATGTAATAGTACACCCCATCCCGACCATGGACACTTATCCATGACCCGCTCCACAGTTCAATGCCGATTGCCCCTGCAAGATACAGCACCGCTGCGATCGCAATATGCTTACGCGTATCCTTGGGTAACCTGAAGAAAAACCGTCTATAGAAAAGTACAAATGCAATCGTAAAAGCTGTATAGGGAATAACCCACGCAAAAAACAATACGCCTGATGTATTTAAAGTCTCCCGTACCACACCCATGGTCCGCTCATGGAGCATTACCGATTCATCAAACCCCATGAACAGGAACGCCAAGACCAATCCTAGCCAGTATCCCCGGTTGACTCGTCCTTCCTCCTTACCTGCCCACGCTATGCATGCAACAAGCAAAGCGTTACTCCAGAGCAATGCCGTCGAGTACACCGTAGGAAGATTCACTTCACCATCCAGATTGAAGAAGCCCAGCGGATAGTCTCTTACCCCGAGGGACATCGGGATGCAGGCGAGGATGTGCAGTAACATCAGCACGATTACACCCAAAATGAGTACCCCAACCACCATTGTTGGATGTAGCTTAAGACTCATTGCCGCTCCCCCTGAGGAATGGGATGATGGATTCCATGCAATAGTTCCATGAGTAGACCAGCAAGAAGACAGTTGCCCATGTTTTCGATAAATCTTCGAGAGGCAGGCGTCCCGGCATGGCGGAAGGCAAGAAAGCATCGACATACACCATTACACCGAAGAACGCTGCCGCAGCAAGCAACCATCCTTTCAGACGCCATGGCTGCCGCGCGACCTCGCCGAAAATAAACAGCAACAAAAGTTCCGCAATACCCAAAGACAATATCCAAATGGCATCATTCATCTGTAGTATCGACCCCATTTTTTCATGGATCAGAAGGCGCTCATCACAGGCTAGGTATAGGAAGAACAGCACCTGCGACCATTCAAACCCACGGCGGGCCCCCGAAATGCCCCTAGCTTCACTTACACCGGCGCAGACCAAAAAAAACAGCGCATTCGCCGACAAAAGCACAACCATGAGAGAGGTGTTTATGCCATACAAGGCCCGATACGGGAGCGGGTAGTCCGCACCTGCCATTATATCTGAAAAGAATCCCCGCACGTGATTCTGTCCGAGCTGTAAATCAATCACGAAAAGTGCCGCGGAGTAAATTACCAACAACGTCAGTAAAAACATCCCCACCCATTTCATGAGTCACCCCCGAAATTTTCCATTTTCAACATAGATTTACAGCACTCGTACTTCTAATTTTAAGTTCCTGCACAGCTCGCCTTCATTGCCGTTGCAATGCGATTATCCTCAGCTAGCGCCGTAGCAAACTGGTCAACGATCAACTTATATTTTCCCCTGCGAGCAGGAGTAGTCCATCGAATCGGGATCAGCTCCGGGCACCGTGTTCGTGGGATTCCCGACATACCCAATATCTAGCTAAGGCCATCGAATCCTGGTTGGTACCCGTGCCGAAGACCTCTGCATGGCCTCCAGTCATCGCCAGTGTTGCGGAAAGATCATAACTTTTTATCTTCTGTTCATTATAATTTCCTAAAAGCAGCCGCTTCCGTTTTACATACCGGGCATTTCTGGATGCAGGCGCTGCGGGGCGAGGTTTTGCTCGATACACCCATGCAATAATGCCGAGTATGGAATAGCATGAAGACAATTGATAGTCGCCATTAGTGACAATATCGGAAAAGTACCCACGCACACTTTCCTTACCAAAGCGCACGTCGACAGCCATCAAGACCGCTGAATACACAACCGATGCCAGGCATGCAATTGTCGAGAACCTTGTAATGAAAAACTACGCAGGCTCAAGTGGATAATCTGGTTTTGCAATTTGTCCTTTTGCCCAATACATGCTCCATAACAGCCTATCGAAACAGGTATCGCTCGTCCTGCACCTACAATCCGAGCATTTCGGGATGGAGGCCGCGGTCGGCAAGGCTCTTGCGAATTTCCTCCATGTAGACCGAGTTCATAACAATGACAACGTCCGGCTTGTATCTCTCTAGAAACACCGGATCCACATACTGCTTTCCGATGCCCGGAATATAATTGCCCGTCATATGCGGATTGATGTCAACAACATGATCGATCACACCAATGTCATCGAACTGCGTAAGGAAGCCGACCGACTTCGATCCGCCACCCCAGACAACCACCTTCTTCCCCGCGCCTTTAAACCTTTCCAATCGAGTGCGCCACACGGAGAGCTGCTCATTTATCTTTTCCACGAACACCTGCGTCTTTGCCTTCAGTTCCGCCACCGATTCCTCCATGGGATGGACCTTATCCGACCCCGCCTCAACCGGCTTCGCTTCGATGAATAGATATTGGTTGTCGTATTCGAGGAACATATCGAGCACCTCGAATTGGTTGTCACGAAACAGACGGGCCAGCGAACCGGGGCTGAAATAGGAGCAGTGCTCGTAGTAGATATCCCAGAAGGCCTGAATATTGAGGATGCGCACAATGCACGGTACCTCAAAGAAGAGAACCGGCTTGAAGGAGGAAACAGAGTCCCGAATCGTTTTCATGAAACCATAGGTGTCGTGGATGTGCTCCAGTGTATGGCGGCAGGTGATGCAGTCCGGATCAAGTTCGCCATGACAGCTATCGTAGAACTCTGCGATGAAATCGACATCTTTCATCTCATTTCCGCGACCCGGCACCCAAACCGGATCAATGCCGGTGCCCGTGTTTCCCCCGACCTTACAGAAAAGC
>CAXMPN010000118.1:5559-5898 GCA_964195195.1 Pontiella sp.
GATCTCAACCACCCGCTTGCCGCGCATGCCGTACTTCTCGATGAAGCGTTCAGATACTCCGGTAAGAAATTTCACGAACGTTTGCGAGAAACCCTGCTGATCCTCGAAGCCTTTGATAAAATAATCGATTGATGTATCGAACACACTGTTAAAGATAAATCCGCAGCAGTTGCAGAAGGTCAGCACAATATCCTTGCGGGCAATTGCCAACGCTTCGTCGCGGTCCTTGATCGCGACGAGGCTCTTCGTCGGTGCATTGGGGATCTTGAAAAAATCCTCGATATCGGTGCTTTTACAACATGGGCACTTCGTGTGTTTCATGGGCTCTCCGGAACTAGA
>CAXMPN010000119.1:0-387 GCA_964195195.1 Pontiella sp.
AAACGGCATCTTCGGAGCCGAGAGTTCCTTGCGGACGTCACGAATCAAATGGCCGAATGTATCGCTGTAGGCATCATATCCACCCGGTTGGTTGCGGTTGGGGTAGGCCCATGAACTGACAAGGTCGTTGTACCCCTGAAACCAGACGAATCCAGCCAGCTCGTATCCCGCGGATTTGTCATAGGCGGGATGCACGCTGCCGGGGTCCGCGAGGACTTTCTTCACGTGCTCGATCATCAGGCGGTAGAAGACTCCGGTATCCTTGATTTTCTGCTGTTTCTGCTCCTCGGTCGGCACCTTGCGAACCCAATCATACGGTCCGGCGCTGGGTGGACGGAAATCGGAATGGAGGCTTCTACCACCCCAGGCGGTCTTGATAATCAGGAT
>CAXMPN010000119.1:397-5252 GCA_964195195.1 Pontiella sp.
GTGAACTCCGGGCCGATTTTAGTCTCTCCGCCAAGCGCTCCGAACCCTACTGTTAGAGGGCCGGACACTTCGGCCCGGTCGGCTTGGCCCCATTTTCCGATTTCCGATAGATGGCTGATGTAGACATCCTTGCTGACCCTGGGTTTTCCATCGGCATCACACATCTCATCATACATCGGTTTGGTCTTGGGATCCATGGCGACTCCTTCGAAGGTCCTCACCAACACATGCCCCAGCATGTTGGATTGTCCTGCGAGAATAAAGACCTTGAGGGGCTTCTTCGTCTCGGCCGCATTGACCTGAGCTGAGAAAAGAAGTGCACTCACCATTGCAAAAACGCATTTTATTTTTATCATAGATTTATATTTTAAGTTTATTTTTTTGGACCCGTCAACGATTCCGCAGGTTGATGTATTTTGGTCCCTTGAAATTTGGTGCGGAATCAATTGATGCTGCGAAGCTCAACCGTGGCCGAGGAGTTCTCGAGATTTTTGATGAGCTTCTGAAGGCGTTCGATGTTCGGTTTGAGTTGTTTTGCGTTCGCTTCACGGTGAGCCAACATTTCCTTCTCAAGCTCCCTGAGGCGTGGCAGCATTGGCTTGGCCGCGACTCCGTAGTCTTCCAGGGCTTGCAGGCATTTAGGAATCCTGCCCGCTTTGCCCCATTTATCGATCTCCATCACATCGATGGCCAAAGGAAGTCCTTCGCGTATCTTGTGTTTGGCGAAGAGTTGGACCCCTGCCTCACGGATCTGAGAACTGAACATGATACCACTGGGAGCCGGCGTAATGATGGCCTCATGGATCGCAGGCAGGAGTGGTTTGATTTGATCGTAGGTAAGTTGATCGTAGATGCCCCTGATCTTGCCACGGGCACGGCCGTCTTGATTCTGGAGCCCTGCGGCAACCGCTTTGCGGAGCATATCCAGATCAACTCCATCGATGGATTTTTTCAGCATTTGGTCGAAAACCGAAGCGCACAGATAGCGCTGCTCCATGCCTCGTGGATCATTTTCCGTAGGCTCCCTGGAGACCATTTCAAGAAGCTTGGGTAAAGCTGGCATGGCTTTTTCTCCGATGACCGAAAGTGCTTCAGCGGCCTTGACACGCAGCCAGAGATCCTGATCGTCCAGGGCCTCCACGAGGGCGGGCACGGCAGGAGAGGCGGCGTTTTTGAGTATGATCAATGCCTGGCACGCACCGTAACGGGCTTCGAGTTTCGGTGATTTGAGCATTTCAACCAGAGCATTCACCGGAGCTTCCTTCCGGCGACCAATCGCCATCGCGGCACGCTTACGGACGACTGGCGACCAGCTTGCAAGCCGTTCAAAAAGCTCGTCGCCACTCAGCGCGTCGTAGGCAGTGTTGCGATCCTTATTGCTCCAACCACGGCCATCCATGACGATCGAACGAGCGGTTTCCGCGTCTAGCTGAGGCACTACGGAAAGACTTTTCCCGGTCAGGTGGATTTTCTTAAGAGGCATTGCATAAGCCAGGAGATAATATCCGGTTGTATCCCAATTCTTATATCCAGCCCGCGACATATTAGGTGGACCTTGGTGAACGAAAGTGCCGTCCCATTGGCGCGCGAGATCGAAATACCAGGAACCGAATTCATGCATCCATGCGCCGGTGGCATTAGGTCCGGATAGAGATACGGCAGGCATGGCCCACATGACATTCCAGTAGTTTCCGGTATGGCCGCCATCGCGTTCCGCGCCATGGCATGCTAGGCTCATTCTGGAGAAATACTCTGCCACAGCCTTCTCGCCGAGTAGGTTGAACAAGACGCCCGCCATGCCGTTTTTGCCATTGTCATCGTGAGTCTGAATCCAAGGATAATGATCGCCGTATGGAATAGAGCCCTTCCCGGCATAGAAGCGCAAGAGCCTAGCACTGAGCTCGATGGCTTTGCTGACCTCAGGATCCTTCACGCCCGCTTCCCTTGCCAATACCAACGAAATGGTGAGCGGCACACCGGGGGCATTCATCATTCCGTAGCCAACAAGGCGCCCGTTCGGCGCGGCGAATTTGTGTCCCCAGGAACCGACCATGCTCTGCCCATTTGCGGCTTCAAGTGCCATCCTGCGCAGTCCCGGCATGACGGATTCATCACCGGTTGCCATGGTGTATTCCGAAAGCAGCATCATCACGTAGCCATAATACCAGCTTGCCATTCCATCCGCTTTGAAATCGGCTGCCCACTCGGCTTCTTTTTTGACAAGTGGCAGATATTTCGGATTTCCGCTTGCAAGCAGGGCCAGTGCGTTGAGCGAACGGGGAATGGTCCCTTCGCGGTAATTCGGGCTCGCGATTCTTTTGGCAAGAGCCTCACAGCCTCGTTCGAGGATGAGTGCCGACTTCGGGCAATCAAAGGGAGCTGTCGCGCTGTAAGCGCCGAGCTCGGTGAGCTTCAAGGACACTTCTTCCTGTTTGCCGGCTCTCCAGCGCAACAAGGAGAGATTCCCGGAAACCGCCTCTGCGGCGGTCAGGGCTTTGCCCATTTCGGTGCGGGGGTCGTAGGAAAACGGTTTGCCTCCGACCCCAAGGATCACGTCGCCGACTGCCAGCACACCATCCGAGGGAGAACCTTTGTCGACTTGCATGATCGAAATTTGGCGAGCACCCGTTGTGACCCCATGATCCGAATACATCCAGCCACGGGCGCCTGTCGCACCGAGCAACCAGTCCTGGGTCGCTCCCTGCGGAATGGCATCTCCCTTGGTCAAATCAGGATTTTCCATCGTTTTTTTCGAGCCTGCAATGAGGCAGGGTGTCGTTAGAAGAATGACTGAGGCGGCGATGAAGCCGAGCGGAGTTTTGATGGATAATTTCATGATGGAATGTTAGTAATTTGTTTTTGGCGGGAGGTCCGGAAGGTGGAAAAATGGGATTGGTATCTGCCGTCCGGGTCGTTCGCCACGGTGTAATCCAAGGTTCCCGGCGTGGTCACTCCGGCGACCGCTCCCTTGCCCAGCATGTTCGACTGGCCGGCCATGATGAAAATCTTGACCGGGCTGGTGCCGGGCTGCTGGGCTGCTGGGCTGGAAGGGTGCCTGTGAGGACAACCATCAACGTAAGCAGGTGCAGCAGCGGGTGATAGTGGTGGGGTGGGTCATGGATCTGGGATGATTGCTTGATGATGAATACAGCCCCAATCTTCACATAAATTACCCTCCGACAACATTCATCTGAAATTTCTCCCTTCCCAACCATTCCCTTTGGGGGTAATTTATTTATTGCTAGCAATCACAAAAAAACTGACCTTCTGTAAAGAAGGTCAGTTTGAAAGAATGATGGTCTGTGTGATCGCTTACTTGCGGCGTCGCAGGATGAGTGCGAGACCTCCGAGTCCGAGAAGGGCTGTAGAAGATGGCTCTGGAACGGCCACGGTGCCGGTGACCGAGACGTTGTCGAAGCGGACCGTATCGTTCACCGAGCCGATGGCGAGCTCGGCGTTGGCGCTGGTGTAGGTATAGCCAGTGGCTGATAGTGACACGATGTCCGAGCTAAAATCGTTGAGCGTGACCGAGACGTCGCCGGTCAGGCCGCTGGTCGGCGTCCAATTGAAGGCCACGGTGTACCACGTATCGTCGAGAACGCCCGATAGGCCTTCTGTATCGAGGCGGCGGGCGTCAGAGCCGGCACCATCATTGATTAGATGTGCGACACCCGTACTCTCCGCCTCCGAGAACTTAACGCCGAGCGATTCTCCGGTCAGAGCCGACAGGCCGTTGGCCACGTCCCCGACGACAAACGCGATGTCATCAAAAGTGCCTTCCTGCACGATCTGGAAGTCAAACGTGACGGTTAGAGCAAAGTTGAGGTCAAAGCTCGTGCTGCTGACCAAATAGGCGCCGGGGAGGTCGGTTAGGCCGGTCGGGAAAGTCGTTGAGGAGACCTGGCCGGCGAGGCCGGTTGACCCGCCTGCGCCGTTGCTGCCCAGACCGGCAGCCGAAGTTGCATAGGTCGGCGCGCCTGCTGCGGTGATCAGTGACCAGCCGGCCGGCGGTGTGGCGCTGCCAGCCGTTGAGCCTTCAAAGGTCTCACTAACAACAGTCGCACCGAGCGACGACAGGGTCAGGCCTGCAGAGTAGGCACAAGCGGTAAGTAGGGTCTTGGTTGGCATCATTATTGATTGATTGCTAGAAATTTGTTTTTTGCGGGGTGTCCCTGAGGATGTTGTTGTGTCTTCATATGGATTAATGTTAAGTTCAGTGTTTTTGAGCAGGATTGTTGCCGTTTGCATTAAGCCCTGTGTCTACAGTGTCTCCAACAAAGAGGAATATCACAAATAATGGCTTTTTTACCGGTAGATCATCTCGGTGGTGATTTTAGCGCTGGTGTCGGTGGTGAATCGAATCCAGTAGGCCTGGAATGTTTCTGGAAAGGTGTGACTAGCTTCCTGCTCCGCATCCTGGATGGTGAAGGTCTTGTAATCTACCCAGTGGCCGGTGCCGGTGAGGTCGATCTGGGCGGTGATCTTACACAGTGCGGAGGCGCGGAGGGTGAGTGATTTATGATCGTATCCGGTCATGAGGTAGGGATCGGATGTCTGACCCGCCTTGACGGAGGTGTTGAGCCAGGGGCCGCCTTTCCCTCGGGGTTTGCCGATTTTCCAGATGTCATCGATGGTGCCTGTCCAGAGGGCTGTTTTGCGGTCGTCCGAACGGATAATGTGTGGATTGTCGGTAGGCGCGGTTGTCGAGATACCAGAAATAATCAAGAGCCCTCGGTAGGAACAGAAATCATGCACGAGGCGATTGTGAGTGGCGATGGCGCGGACTTTGGCAAAGTCGCCGGCATTGCGGGCAGGAAGTTCGTAAAAGGTGCCGTGGGCGTTGAAGAGGTCACGC
>CAXMPN010000119.1:5262-5693 GCA_964195195.1 Pontiella sp.
GACTTCACGGGCGATGCGGTAGGAGCCGAGTGGATGTTTATCGAGGCCCGGATCGCCTTTGGGCAGGCGCCAGGTTTTCCCGGAATCATCGGTGTAAATGACGGAAGCAGAATCGATACTTAGGCTGCCGGTGGAAATGGAGGCGTGTTTTTTACTGTAGGCATGAGCTTGCGCGTCGTCCTTGCGTTTTAGTTTCAGCTCAGCATCGAGTTCGTAGTAGCCGATGTCTTTGCCATTTTGGTCGATGGCGGCAAATGCGAGGGTGCGCTTATTGTGACCCTGAGCCCGAACGATTCCAGCGGTTAGTTTTTCTCCTGATTGGGCGATGCCTGCGAATATGGGGTCCGAGTTTTCTTTGCGTTGGTCATGGTTCCGGTAGCTGAATGCAGCGGTGGCATGGGCGATATCTTGAGGACTGCTGATACGCAGCC
>CAXMPN010000120.1:0-348 GCA_964195195.1 Pontiella sp.
TAGACAAACAGCTTTTCCGCATTCTCAACCGAGCGGCGCAAGTCGACCGCCTCCTGTGTTCGGTTGCAAAACGATTCACCTGATACCACGCCGCCATATTGAAAGGGATTTCGCATACTACGCCTCCTGCGTAACGCAATATGCGTAATTAACAGGGAACGGTGCAAGCTATTTTATGCACCACCCTAAATTACGCATCACGCGTTACGCATGTTGCGTAATTTTAGATTGTTCCGTTTTATTTGTAGAATATTGAAGAATTCCCGACCTATGCGGTTGACCGGAAAGACGCTATAGACCTATGCTTTACGCTCAAACCTGAGGGGAGACAAACCATGATCACATTCA
>CAXMPN010000120.1:358-3836 GCA_964195195.1 Pontiella sp.
CGGCAAGATACTTCGCGGCGGTGCAGGCCGGAAGGAAATCCTTCTGGGCACCCTTTGCGGGGTATTGATCGGATTTAATCCTGGCTTCAGTTTCACACTTGTGGCCGCAATCCTGATTACCCTGCTGCTGAATGCCAATATAAGTTTCACGCTGCTAGGCGCTGCGCTGGGCAAGGTGCTCAGCCTGATCCTGGCCCCCATCAGCTTTCATACCGGCTATTTCATCATCCATAATATCGGTCTGGAAGAGGTATTCCGCTCCCTATGCAACGCACCCGTCACGGCGCTGATGGACCTTAATGTCTATGCACTGGTTGGCAGTCTTCCCTATGCCCTTGCAACAGGGCTCGTCGTCGGAATCGTTCTGGGCTCGGCCATTACCGGGATCCGCAAAAAAATGCTTGAGGCCGATCAGCACGAAATTATCGGAAAGACGTTCAATAATAAGATCGCGCGTTTCCTGCTCAAACTCGCTTTTGGAAAGAGCAAGCTTTCGCTCGAGGAAGAGATTCCCACAACGGCCCCGATGTTCCGCAAATCCGGCATCTTCGTAATCGGCATCGCAGTTGTGATCGGTCTGGCCATGGAATTCCTCCTGCTCAATATGATTATCAAAAGCGGGATACAATCCTCCATTTCCTCTGTGACCGGTGCGGAGGTCAATATCGCTACCGCCCATCTCTCCATAGCAAAAGGGGAACTAGAACTACATGACCTGCAGGTCACCGACCCCGGGCAGCCAACCCACAACATGTGGCAACTCGATACACTGACGGTCGATATCAGCGTCAGCGATCTTCTGCGAAATAACTATGTCATCGATCTTATGGAAGGCAGCACGCTTAAGCGGAATGTTCCCCGCCAGTCTCCCGGGGCGGTCTATGAACAAACCAAGGCAGAGAAAAAGGCTCCACAGGAAGATCTCCCCGGCAAATCCCTCGAGAACTACTTCGCAAAGGCCCGGGACTGGGAAGTATACGGGGAAAAAGCCTATGACTATCTCAAGGACCGGAAAGCCAAAAGTGAATCGGCCGCCAAGGGACAACGACCTGCCGCGTCGAAGGAAGTCGCTCTCGTAAATGCCGACCGGCTGGGTTATCTGCAGGCAGCCGCAGATCTGACAACCGATCGGCCTGCGTGGCTCGTGCACGAACTCAAGATGGACAATGTACTACTGGGCGAGGGGCGTCCATCACAAGCACTGCATGCTACGGAAGTCTGCAGCCATCCGGAACTGAACGGGAAGCCGACCATGGTTGAAATGACCCCCATCGGCGCTAGCGACCCGTCAGCACGGCTGGTTCTGCGCTTTGACAATCCGGAGGCACAACACGCACTTACGCTTAACCTTGCCGATATTCCGCTAGGTGAAAATATTGAAACCAGCAGCTCCTTCCCCGTCGACCTGGCCGGCGGCAGGGCCGATATCAAGGCCGATGGACTGTTCTCGAGTGATGCGCTTGGCGTTCCGTTCTCCATTGTCGTCCACAACCTCAAGGCCCATGTTGAGGAAGGACAGAGCCTCATGGGAATGGACTCAGCCACCGCGACCGAAGTACTCAGCTCCATGGAGATACTGGAAATCGACGGTACGCTGGAGGGCTCGCTCCTCGCACCGCGCATCAGGATCGACTACGACCAGCTTACCGCCAATATGAAGGCCGCGCTCATGGCAGCCGGAAAGCAGGAGCTTGCCAACCGGGCCGATGCCGAAATGGACAAGGCAAAGGAGGAGTTGCAGGGCCAGGCCGGGGAGGAAATCAACAAGTTGCTCGGGGGAAAAGAAGGGGAGTCCACGGAAGACAAGGCCAAGAGCGCACTCAAGAAGTTATTCTAACAGCTGTCCGTTATTCCGGATGGCTCTTTTCATACGGCGCATCATCGAGCTTCAGAAATGTCATTGAAGCGGAATTGATGCAGTAGCGCAGTCCCGTCGGCGGCGGTCCATCGGGAAATACATGCCCTAAATGGGCACCGCATTTACTGCAGATTACTTCCGTGCGAACCATTCCTTGCGAATGGTCCTTTTGTTCGGTGATGACCTTGTCGCTCAACGGCTTGAAATAGCTTGGCCAGCCGCAGCCGGAATCAAACTTGGTATCGGAGAGAAACAGATCGGCACCGCAACCCACACAGGAATAAATGCCGACATCCTTGTTATCCCAGTACGCGCCGGTATAGGGCCGCTCCGTTCCTTTTTGCCGGGTCACGTAGTATTGCATCTCCGTGAGCTGTTCCTTCCACTCGGCATCGGTTTTGACCACTCTGTTTGTCATTGTCTTGTCCTCTCCCGTTGCGCTTGCCGCCACGGCAACCATCAGTATCGTCAATATTATGGGCGTTTTATTCATTATGTTTCCTCCGCATAGAAGACACTCCTATGTTGGAATGCGTTCAAACAGTCCGGATACCGCATCACACAACCCAGGTTGCTTTTCATTGCTTCGAGGCCGGAGGTCGTATTAACTATCCACAGACAGAAAGAGAGGCGGTTTTGCCGGACGACTGGATTGACATCAAGAAGGATCCCAAGCATGTCGCGCGCGAGCGCGCCAAGGCCAAGGAACTTCGAAAAAGCGACTGGTGGAAACAGCAGCTTGCAAAAGAGGTCTGCCATTATTGCGGAAAATCCTTCCCGCCAGCGGAGCTCACCATGGACCACATCCTTCCCGTCGTGCGCGGCGGTAAGAGCACCAAAAGTAACTGCGTGGCCTGTTGCAAGGCATGCAACAACGCCAAGAAATACCTGACCCCCGCCGAAATCATTATGCGGGAACTCGATAACAAGAACCGTTCAACGCACGACTAGTCCGTCTTAACCGCATTGACCAGTTCATCGCCGTTTTCGTAGGCGGTAATGGTTTCGAGCGTAGTTTTGGCAATCGCCGAAACCGCCTCCTGGGTAAAGTAAGCTTGATGGCCAGTGATCACCACATTGGGAAAGGTGGTCAGGCGGGCAAAGACATCGTCGGTGAGGATCTCGAAGGTCTTGTCTTCGAAAAAGATTTCACCCTCTTCCTCATAAACGTCGATGCCTAGGTACCCGATTTTTTCTGACTTAAGGCCTTCGATGGCCGCGCGGGAATCAATGAGTGCTCCCCGGCTGGTATTGATGATCATTACGCCTTTTTTCATGCGGGCAATGGAGTCGTTGTCGATGAGGTGGTAGGTCTCCTTGAATAGAGGACAATGCAACGACACGATATCGGATCGCGCAAAAAGGTCTTCCATGCTGACATATTCGACGCCCATCTCCTCGCAGGCCGGATTCTTATACTTATCGTATGCGATGATTCTGCAGCCAAAGCCGTTCAGGATACGGATAACGCATTCCCCGATTTGCCCCGTGCCAATGATGCCGACGGTGCGGCCACGCATATCGAATCCAAGCAGCCCGTCCAGAGAAAAGTTACCTTCACGGACCCGCGAATGCGCCCAGTAGACTTTACGATTGAGGGCCAGCATCAGTCCCACCGTG
>CAXMPN010000120.1:3846-5590 GCA_964195195.1 Pontiella sp.
GGCTACCGCATAGGGCGAGTAGGCAGGCACCCGCACCACGGAAACGCCCAGCTCCTTGGCGCTACTCACGTCCACATTGTTGAAACCGGCACAACGCAGGGCAATCAGGCGCGTCCCCTGCGCGGCCAGCGCGATCAACGTCGATGCGTCCAGTTGATCGTTAACGAAGGCACAGGCACACTCATGCCCTTCTGCCAGCTTGAGGGTTTGTCGCGTCAGTCGTGTTTCATAATAGGTGATCTCATGGCCGAATTCCTGGTTGGCCAGATCGAAAAACTTGCGGTCGTAGGGTTTTGTACTAAAAAATGCTATCTTCATAGTCGTCCTAATGAATGGTATTAGAAAAGGTCCATCTGATCGGGTTGCTTCTTGTATTCGGGGAAGCGCATCGGTTGCTCCCCGATTATTTTAACAAGATCCTCCTGCCCGCAAGGCTCTCCCCGCATTTCGAGGGTTTCGAGTATTTTTGCGAACAACATACCGCAGTATGCGCTGTCCTCCTCGGCGCGATGGAACGTCCCGCTTGGAAATTTGAAATGGCGCACCAAGGTCCAAAGCTTGTAGTTCACCAACCCGGGAAAGACCCGCCGAGCCAATGGCAATGTATCAAGAACCAGACCCGCTGGCGCAGCTGACTGGTGTAGCTTAACGTCTTCGAGCAGAAATTTATAATCGAAGGGCGCATTGTGCGCCACCAACGGCAAATCCCCGCAAAATTCGGCGAAATCCGACAATACATCTGAAATGCGCGGCTGTCCCTGCACCATGTCATCGGTGATTCCATTGACTGCACTGGCATCGGCCGGGATCGGTCGACCGGGGTCGATGAGGGTCCCGTATCCCTTAACCGCCTGCCCGCCATCGAACAGGACCGCGCCTATTTCCACAATCATGTCTTCCTGCGGCTTGATTCCTGTGGTTTCTAAATCAAATGCGATGAATTTCATAATAAAGTACCAATAAATGATGAGATCATCCGGGGCGACTCAAAACACGCAAAAAAAAACCCGCCCAGATTTGCGGGCGGGTTTTTTAAGACCGGGAAGGAATATAAATCCTACAGCTCGGCAGCTCTTCCGGCGACTTCGCGGTCTTCTTGGGTCAGACCGCGTTCATCAACCTGCGTAGCCTTTATGTAGATCACGAGGTTTTTCTTCACGTTACGCGATCCCTCGGTGCGGAAGAGACGTCCGATATAAGGAATATCGCCGAGAATCGGAACCTGATCTCGGAAGGTTTCAGAGCGTTCGTCGACCAAGCCGCCCATCATCACCGTGTTTCCGTCAGCAACGGTTACACGGGTCTGCACGGAGCGGACTTCAAAGAAGGGCATCCTTGCAAACAGAGTTGTGCCATCGCCAACTATATTCTCACTGTTTATGGTACCTGCATCATACACATTAAAAGCAACAGCATAATCATCGAAACCAAGGAATTTGCGGATTTCTGGATTAATTTCAAGCTTGATGGTGTTGGCCTCCGGATCGACCTCCGGCGTTACGCGCAATACGACACCTAGGTCGAAATCTTCCCAATCCTGTGGCTTGACTACGGGAGCAGTACGCTGACCGGTTTCCACATCCCAATCCTGGGGGTAGCGGTGAATTTCGGTAACACGGATAACCGCCTCATAGCCACTTTGCGTAGTGACCTTCGGAGAGGACAGCACATCAGCGGTGCCGTTCTGTTCCAGGGCGGAAATCGTCAGATCAACATCCCCATTGCTGAAGAGCATGTCGGCCGG